>JAUQVI010000166.1:0-7684 GCA_039794885.1 Thermostichus sp. DG02_5_bins_236 | reverse complement strand
CCCGCACTCTATGCGTCAGCATGAGTGTCGGGAGTGTGTCACAATCTCTCCTAGCCCCGCTGCCCATCCTCTCAAGGAATGAAGGGCCTCATGTTGTATAGTAGTAAGAAAAGCCCTTGATGAGTCAGTATGAGCCGGCAACCCCTGCCACAGAAGCGGATCCCAACCTATTGTTAATGCAGCTGCGACGCAAAGAGGGCAGTTGGCTCGATTGGGCACAAGCCTGCCAAACCTTGCAACGACAGAAATTGACCCCACAGGCAATCTTTGAAGCGACGGGGTTTGAACCCGTTCACCAAAACCAAATTGTCGTCGCATCCCAAGTATACGCCGGGATGGCTAAAGCCGGAGCTAGCCAGACTGTACTGGAGTATTTTGGCCGCAAAGGCAGCGATATTCTCTACGAGCTGCGCATTCTTTCCCCCAAAGACCGGGTACAAGTGGCGGAACTGATCCTCAGTCGCAACTTGAATGCCGACGATGCCCACGAAATCGCTCGTGCCGTGAAAAATTACGCCCAACTACGGGAACCACCGGAAGGGTTTGGGAATCATCCCGGCGATGCAGTTGCCTATCAAGCCTGGAAAATCGCTCAGCAAACCAGCGACCTGCAAGAGCGTACCCGTACCATTGGTCGAGCGTTTCAGTACGTGCATAGCGATGGGGCCCGACAGCAAATTGAGCGGCTCTTGTCTACAGTTTCCGCCAGTCCTCAACGCAAGATCCTGCCGAAACTATCGGTGTTTCGTCTGGAAGAAGATCTGCCCCGCCTGCTACCTGTGGTGGGATCCCTCCCTCTGTCTACTGCAGAATGGGAACACCTGATCACCCTTGAGCCCGAGGGGCCTTATCGCTTGATCCACAGTCAGGGTCAGCAGACTTGGGTGGCATTGCCAGCGTGGTCGGTGATCCAATCGGCTAGTGAGCCGGTGGCCATTCAAATTGAGAATCGGCTTCTGGGCACACTTCTAAATCAGCAGATACCGGCAGGAGAAGCCCAGGATCCGGTGTTGGTGGTGGTTGATCGTGCGGTGCGTCAGTGGCAGTCAGAAGGCTTTTTCTTGGTTGATCAAGCAGGATCTCTGGGGGTGGAGTGGCAGGAAGGATCAGGCTCAGTTCCCCTCTTGGGTCGGGTACTGATGGCAGTGCGCCCGCCCCGGATTTTGGATGAAGTGGTGGCTCAGGATCCCTGGCAGTTGGATGAATAGGATCCTTTAAGCAGGAGAGCTAGAGATGGCCACAGCTCTAGGATGTCCCTGAAAGGTTGCTCCCGGAAAGGTGATCGCCCAAAGAGAGGCGAGCCAAATCAAGGGATAGAAGTACATTCCAACCACAGCACTTGAACTTTTCTGACGCTCATCCCGCTAACGCTAGCTGCAAAGCAGCGACTTCATACGCCCTGATTTTTTGAACCGAGGGAACCCAGCCCCTAAGTTTTGCGGCGGTCAAACGCTTGGTCTAGCCGCCGCAAAACTTGCTGTAATGCCTGGACGTTAACCGCTGACATTGCACCTTAAAGCTGGGGTAAGGCGCCTCCACAAGAATGATGTACTCGCTATGCAAAGAGCAGGCCTTGACGTGACACTTGCGAGAAGCAATCTAGTCTTTGCGCTCCCTCAGCGTGTAATGCCAAACCCTACGGCACACCTCTAGATCGTGGTCGATCCATTGAACAGCAGGCGGAGATTGAGTGATTGCTGCCTATGCCTGCGGCAGGCTGCGCCAATGGTCGCCCGCTGCTGCAACAGAAACGATCTACGGTCTACACCACCCCCTAAGCCTATGCCTGCGGCAGGTTTCACCAACGGCTATGGCGCTAGGCACCGCTGACCCGAAGGGCGGAACATGGCGACGAATCAGGTAGGAGGTTAGGTCACCCTACAAAATCGAGCGTTGTCCCTCTGGACTGACCCCGATGATGGTGAGCTGACAATCGAGCACCTTAAAGCCGTACTTTTCTGCCACCTTTTGGGTAATGCTGAGGATAGCGCTATTTTTGAAC
The DNA here is from genome assembly GCA_039794885.1 of Thermostichus sp. DG02_5_bins_236. Taxonomy (GTDB): domain Bacteria; phylum Cyanobacteriota; class Cyanobacteriia; order Thermostichales; family Thermostichaceae; genus Thermostichus. The sequence continues at coordinate 5,682 of JAUQVI010000166.1, read as the reverse complement.
TCAATCACCTGATTGGTTTTCACACAGACTAGGTGGTGATGGTGGTGGGGAGCCGGTTGGTTGATCTCGTAGTGCTTGTGGCCTTCTGTCAGTTCCAACTCCCGCAAAATGCCCATACGCGCCATCAGTTTGACAGTACGGTAAATGGTGGACAGGCTGATGTTGTGTCCCCCTTCCTGCAGGCTTTCGTACAGCTCTTCGGCACTCAGGTGAGTACCCTCCGGCAAGTTTTGAAAGGTCTGGAGGATAATCTCTCGCTGCCGAGTCGATCGCCAGCCTTTGGAATTCAGCTCTGCTTTGAAGGCTTCTTCGGTGTAAATCATAGTGCCGCCCCTCCGCTGTTGGGCAACGTTGCTTTAACAGTCAATAAGACAGTTAATTGATAATAACTCGATAGTACCCTTACTCGCCTCGGTTGCCCAAGGGATCCTGCTGGGTTACGGCAGCATAGACCGCAACACTAGGGCCAGCGTCGTTCCCTGGGATCCGGTCTCGAGCAAGCACAAGTCTCCCTGATGAGCTTGCAAAATGCGCCTGGCAATATACAACCCCAAACCTCCTGATCCAGTCGGGTAATGGTGGCCGGCAATATGAATCGGCTGGGTTACGTAGGGTTGGGCCAATTCCTCTAGCGGAGCCGGTAGGCCGGGGCCATCATCCCGGACTTGTATTTGCTCAGGCATCACCGTGAGCACAACTTCATGGCGGGCATAGCGCAAGGCATTGTCAATTAAATTCACCAAGGCCCGTTCCAATTCTGCCTCATCGGCCTTGGCCCATCCTTGCCCCTCCACCCGCAATTGAATGTTGCGATCTTGGGCTAGGGATCCCATACGCTCTATCACTCTTCTGGCTAGGGAGCCCAGATCGCAGGGTTGTGGGTTCAGCTCGATCTCCCCCCGCTCTAAGCGATGGGCTTCCACCATTTTTTGCACCAGCGAGAGATTGTGTTGATTCTCTTGTAAAATGCGATCGATTAGGGCACGCCGTTGTTCCGGTGCGAGATTTTCTTGCTTGAGGGCACTGAGGAGGTGCCCAAAGGCAATCAGAGGGGTTTTTAGATCGTGAACCAGGGTGGCCGTAAAGGCTTCCCGCCGCATTTGATCGGTTTGAATCTGGCGCAGCAGATGGGCAAAAGCTCGCCTCAGGATCAGGGATTCCTGGGGATCCTCTGGCCGCAGCAATAGGTTCCACCGTGCCGGTTGGTTGAGCAACGTTTCCAAATGGGCCAACTCACGCGCCAGCAGGGTCAGAGGTCGCAAAATGAGAGAAGACAAACCATACCCTACAGCCGCCGAAAGCCCTGCCAACAGAGGGATCCACAGCAACAACAGCACCACTCCCTCACTGCTGATCTGGGTGTCGGGCAGGATCCAACCCACCGATAGAATGAAAACCAGGTTGGGAACAAAAGACAGACTGGCAATCACCAGCGCCACTTGGGTGCGCAGGCTGTGGGGAAACCGCTTGTGCCAGAGTTCTAGCAGTCGTACTCGCAAACTGGGGCACTCGCTCAGAAATCAAGATCGTGATCTGGACAGTTCCTTTGATCAAGTGATCAAGAACCCTTATTCAAAGATTGAAACTATGAAAAAACCTCTGGGAGTCTGTCCGTGTTTCGACCCCAGAGGCTTCTTCTCTTCACTCCTCACCACAACTGAATATATCCGCTCCTGCGGGGGGTGTCAAGCACCGGCCCATTGGGGTTGCCGAGTTGGGAAGCGCTGAAGGGTGGCACTGCCGTAAAAGATCATCTGCTGCTGCTGGAGACGCACCCGATCCACCCGCAACTGGGTACCTTGCAAAGCCAGCCGATCCAAATCCAGGAGCGCATTCAAGTGCTCAACCAAGGCTCGACTCAGGGCTAACCCATCCGCTTCCCCCTCAAACACAGGATCCTCAAAACGGATGCGGCGACGGTCGAGCACCTCAATCTGACTGGAAAACCCAACTTTCAGAGTGTTGTCGGTTCCCTGTTGAACATCTGCCCGTAGCTGCAAGCGCCGCTCCGGGGTGATGCGAACTTGCACCTTCTCAAAGGATAGGGGTTGGCCCCCCGGTTCCACCTGAGCCAGCTTGCCCAGCACGAAGGGCGTGTTGAAAGATGCAGCCAGATCGGCCTCTGTCAGCACCACGCGCATGGTGGCCTCTACAGGCTGCTGCAACCTAACTCGGCCCTGCCAAATTTGGCTGAAATCGATGGCAACCGAGTTGGAAAATAGCTCCAAAACCGAAAGCCTAAGGCCGTTGTACATTTGAAGGTGCTGACCGAGCAGCTCAAAGCTGTCTATACGTCCCTGCAGCAGCTTAGCGACAGGTTCCACCCGCACGCGAGCCTCCAGTCGCTCCGAATGCTTGAACAGGGCACGGATGGCAGCACCTACGCCCCGGCTAACCCAATCAACAGCCGTTTGATTCTGTAAGGACAGTTCCGGCAGGAGGCCTGTAGTCATAAAAGAGGAGGGAATCATCTTCCTCCAATCATAGCGAATTGTTAAGAAAGGTTTCAACGAGCCTGAGAGTGACTCCTGTAAGGCAATCGTTAACGGGATCCCCGACTTTCCTGAATGGCCGAGCGTGCTACTGCGGCAATCCCTTGATCGTTGGCACGGGGCAGATGAAAATATCGCCCGCCCGATAGCTCCGCTAGCTCCTGGCTGAAACCGGTGGTGACAAAGCGGCTTTGGGAGTCGATTAACAGAAGTTTTAATCCAAGAGCCCGAATGCGCAAAGCAATCTCGCGCAGTTCTTGTTTCAGGTCGGTAGGTTCAGGCGAAGGGTTGCTTTGGCCCAAAGAGCGACTGAGGGGGATGTTGCCGCGCCCATCGGTGAGAGCCACCAACATCACTTGCCCCACATCTCCGGCAGTACGGGCATTGACTCCCATTCTGATGGCTTGGGTCAGGGCATGAGCCAGGGGGGATCCGCCACCACAGGGCAAAGATTCTAGGCGGCGGCGGGCCAGCTCAATCGACCGGGTAGGAGGCAACAGCACCTCGGCGGTTTCGCCGCGAAAAGCGATCAGGGCGACCTTATCGCGGTTTTGATAGGCTTCTGTCAGTAACCGTAGAGCTGCTCCTTTGGCGGATTGCATGCGATTGAGGGCCATTGAGCCGGAGGCATCCACCACGAAGATCACCAAGGCCCCAGCTTTGCGAGCCAGCTTCTTGGCGCGGATGTCACTTTGTTCCACGATTACCGTTCGGCCTGGTTGCCGTTGGCGGCGGCTCTGCTGATAGGGGGCAGCGGTGCGCAAGGTGGCATCGACGGCAACCCGCGGGTTGGATCCCTGGGGCAGGATAGGCTTGATGTAACGGCCCCGGTCAGCACTGAAGACCAAACTGCGGGATCCCGTTTTCCCCTGTTGATTGAGAGATTGAGCAAAGGCTAACAGGCGAGGATCGAGGGCAACACTTTCCGGATCGAATAAAAATTCTTCCGGTAGGCTGGTGTTTTCCGGTTGGGGTTCTGGGGTGTTGTCCTCCGGTTCCTCTTCGGGATCCGACGGCTCCGACTCCGGTTCAGGTGGCGGTGGCGGAGGTGGGGGCGGCTGGCTGGGATCGTAGTTGGCCCGAGGCAGGAGTACCAATTGCACCGCCTGTTGCAAATCCTCTGCCAAAAGGCGATCCCGTCCCTCTAGGGCGGCCAAGGCACAGGCGGCTCGCAAAGCAAAATATTCGCCCCGATGACCTTGGACGTGGCCGCGCAGGGCTTCTTGCACCAGATAATGAACTTGCTCCCGTTGGGGTTTGACCTGCGGCAGCCATTCCCGTGCCAAAAGGATGCGAGTGCGTAAGTCCTCCAGTTCAGACTCTTGCTCAGCCAAGAAGGTCTCCGGAGTGTCGCTGAAGAAGTTGGCCCGTTGGGCAATTTCCCGCCGCTCCTCCAGAGTGAGATCCAAATCGGCAGGGAGCACCATGGCCATACGATCCAACAGGTGTTGCCGCAGAGGGCCTTCTTCGGGGTTGTAGGTGGCTACTAGCAGGGGTCGGCAGGGATGTTGGAGGCTGATCCCTTCCCGCTCTAGCCGGTTGACGCCATCTCCCACCACCGTCAGCAGCAAGTTGGCAATTTGGTCATCCAAGAGGTTAATGTCATCCACATACAACACTCCCCGATGAGCCGCTGCCAGCAAGCCGGGCTGAAAGACAGGTTCTCCTCGCTCTACGGAAGCCCCCACGTCTACGGATCCCAGTAGGCGATCCTCGGTCACTCCCAAGGGAATTTGCACAAAAGGTGCCAGGATCACTCGTTTTGGCGGCGATGGAGTAGAACCCCAGTGGGCTTTGGCCCAGTCTGACCAGGTGCCTGGCTGGGCCGGATCATCGTTGCAAAAGGAGCCGGCAATCACTTCAATCGGGGGCAGCAGGGCATGGATCCCTCTGGCCAAGACAGATTTGGCTGTGCCGCGTGGCCCAACGATCACCACTCCTCCCAAGCCGGGATCCACAGCGGCCAAGAGCAGGGCTAGTTTGATCGGTTGCTGCCCAACCACAGCAGTGAGCGGAAAGGTGGGCTGAGGCTTGAGGGTTGAATGAAGGACTGCGGATCCCATGAATTGACCCATAGCTGCTCAAATTTACCTGGAGCTGGAGACTGAATGTACGACATCGGACAACCGTTTTTCCGTTGTCTTGACCCATTCTCCCACAGGCACTGGATATAAACCTCAGGCCAGGTGTCTTTGATTGCGCCCCAGATGTTTCGCCTGATACAGCGCATAATCAGCACGAGCCAGTAAGTCGCTCAAGCTGGCCTGATCCTGATTTTCCTCCAATGCAGAAACCCCGATACTAACCGTGAGACGACAATGAGTTCCTTTTTCAATCTCTATCTCAGTTTTGCGAACGGCGTCTAATATCCGTTCGGCTATATGAGTAGCTTCGGAGAGTGAGGTTTCTGGTAGAATAACGGCAAATTCCTCACCGCCCCATCGACACAAAAGATCTGCTTTGCGAAGCGTTGTTCGGATAATGTGTGCCAGTTCCTGAAGAACTTTATCTCCCGCCAAATGGCCATATAAGTCATTAATTTTCTTGAAATAGTCTGCATCAATCATCAGTGCGGAAAGGGGCCTATGATATTCTTGCGCAGTTTCCATAACTTGGTTTGCCATCTCCTGAAAACTTCGTCTGTTTTGGGTGCCTGTCAGTGGATCTGTTTTTGAGAGCTCAACCAGTTGTTTCTGTAGCAAATAGGAATGGCGATAGTCTTGATAGAGAGTGTACTGAGCCAAGATAGACATCAGTGTTGCCGGCCACAGCAAGACTGCATACTGAAGATGAAGAAAACCACTGTATGGGAAAACTAATCCAATTAAATGTGGGATAAGAGTGACACAAATATGAGAGAGCACTATTTCTAATAACGACAAAGACTGGAGGAGAAGGTATCCTCCGAGCTGCAAGAACATATAGCCGCCAATCCCAAACACCATGCCTTCTTGAATTTGGGTTGTAATCCAGAAGAATAAGATTGCAGTTGATGGCAATACTGCCAACATAAAAAATCGTGTTAACAGTGTTGAAGATTTTGAGGATCCCGTATAGAGCACCGGCACCAGATAGATCACGCAATATAGTAAGCGCAAGCTCAAGGTTTGTCTTGCCCCTACCGGATCAATAGCCAGATCCCAAATCCATAACCCCGTACCCGTTGCTGCACCCAATCTCCACATTCTGC
>JAUQVI010000165.1:0-7714 GCA_039794885.1 Thermostichus sp. DG02_5_bins_236 | reverse complement strand
CTGTAGCGTCGTTCTGGATCCGGGATCCGCACACGGGCCAGTAGTTCAATCGTTCTCGGTTTGAGTTGGTCTGCTGGCAATCCTGCATGGGCACGCAATACGTCCTCAATTTGTTTGCCCACCTTGCGAATCGGGTTGAGGGCAGTACGGGGGTTTTGAAAGATCATGGAAAGATCTTTTCCCCGTAATTGCCGCAATACTCGCTCCGGCGCACTGAGCAGATCCGTTGTACTGCCTTCACTGACAAACAAAGCCTGTCCTGCAGTTACCTTCCCCGCCCGATCCAGGATCCCCATCAAAGTGAAGGCTGTTACCGATTTACCAGAACCGCTTTCCCCCACCAGGGCGATGGTTTCTCCCCGCTTGATCTGGAAACTGACCTGCTCTAGCGCCTGTACCAGCCCACTGCGCGTGCGAAACTCCACCGATACCTTTTCAACCGATAGCAACGACATGATTGACCTCTCTGTTGAACATGGACTGGATCCCTGAATCTGTTCAGGTGCGCATTCTTGGATCCACCAGATCCCGCAAACCATCCCCCAGCAGGTTGAAGCAAAAAACCGCTGTCATCAGCACCAAGCCAGGAAACATCGCCAGCCACCACTCACCGGAAATAATATAGGTGGCTCCTTCGGCAACCATAATTCCCCATTCCGCCGTTGGCGGGCGTACCCCCAAACCAATGAACGACAGGCCCGCTGCATTCAAAATCGCCCAGCCCATATTTAGTGACACATGCACCATCATCACAGGCAATACATTGGGAAACAGATGAAAAGCCATGATCCGCCAATCGCGGTTGCCACTGAGTCGGGCAGCTTCCACAAAACCTGCTCTACGCCGCACCAGCACTTCCGAACGAATCACCCGAGCATAGAGGGGTAAGTTGATAATCGCGGTGGCATAGATAATGTTCTCGATCGTGTTACCCAAAGCCGCCACCAGGCCCATCGCCAAAATAAACAGCGGGAAAGCCATGATTGTGTCAATAATGCGGCTAACGATGCGATCCCACCAACCGCCGTAGTAGCCTGCCGAAACCCCCAACACACTGCCCAACCCAAAGGACAAAACCACCGCCGCCACTGCAATGCCGAGATCTAACCGAGTGGCCACCAACACACGGCTAAACACGTCTCGCCCCAGTTGATCGGTGCCAAACCAGTGTTGCCAAGAGGGAGAGTTCAGGGCAATGGTGGCATCACTAGCCAAGGGATTATAGGGAGCAATAGCGGGGCCAAACAGGGCAAACAACACCAACAAGAAAAATAGAGCAAAGGCCGCAAACGTGATTTTGTTTTCACTGAGCACATAACGGGCATATTTGAGGGCCATCGATACAGAGGTAGATGAGCTCATCCTTCACCTCCTGCACGGGGATCGATCACGGTATAGGTGACATCCAAGGCCAAATTCAAAACCACATACAACAGCGACATGGTGAGGACAAATCCCTGCACAGGAGCATAGTCAGAGGCCACCAATGCCGTGACAGCATAGGAGCCGATCCCTGGCCAGGCAAACACTTTCTCCACCAAGACATTTGCCCCTAACAGAAAAGAGAACACCACACCTAAAGTGGTGATGATCGGTAACATGGCATTGCGAAAGGCATAGCCAAACAAGACCATTTGGGGTGACAAGCCACTGGCTCTGGCGGTACGAATAAAATCACTCGACAACACCGATAACATGGAAGCTCGGGTAACACGAGCCAAAGGTGCCAAAGCAAACAATCCTAAGGTGATAGCTGGTAACATCAACTGTCGAAAAGCAGAAATAAAAGTCTCCCATCTCCCAGCCAGCAAACTATCGATTAAATACAAGCCTGAAATGCTCGGAGGGGCTGAGTCAAACAGGCTTAATCGCCCCAAAGGTGCCGGTGCCCAGCCCAACTTAAAATAGAGCACATAAACCAGCAGCAAACCAGTAAAAAAAGTCGGTAAAGAAACCCCAGCTGTACCCAAAATGCGCACCCCATGATCCATCCAGGATCCCGGACGAGTGGCAGCTAGGATCCCGAGGGGCAATGCTAGGGCAATGGCAAAAATTAATCCTGCCAGAGTCAGTTCTAAGGAAGCGGGTAACCGCCGCATTAAATCTTCCCAAACTGGGCGACCTGTGGTGAGAGAATTGCCCCAATCTCCCTGCAGTAAATCCCCGATATAAATCCAGAACTGCTCCAAAATACTGCGATCCAACCCCAAATGGGTACGGATTTGATCGATGGCTTCTTGAGAAGCGGCAGGGCCAGCAAAATAAGCAGCGGGATCCCCGGGTAGCGCACGCGCCAGCAGAAACGTAATGACAATTACACCCATGATGGTGGGGACAGCATCCAAAATTCGGTGCCCAATGGTTCGGATCAAAATGGGACGAGACATGAGCAATCTCCAGATGAAAGGGGCGAGGAAGACCAGTAACAGCAAAAATCAGCTCCTGAAACTCCCTCATCCCGATTAAGCTTTGGTCAGCTGACGGTAATCCAATTGCCGATGGAACCAATACTGATAGCCACCAATATTGGGTTGCATAGCGACTGACAGCACCGGCTGCAACATCACCACCTTGGGCGCCTCCTCAAAGGCAATTTTCAAGAATCCTTTCACGCTCTCTTCATAAACTGGATCCCCAGGGGCGGATGCCAGCGCTGCATCAATCAGCTTATCCATCGCTGGGTTTTGGTAGGATCCCGCATTAAAGGTAGCATTTTGGCCATGGTAGGCGTAGAAGAAAAAGTAATCTGGGAAATTCAGCCAGCCACCAAAATTATTGGAGATCATTGGCCGACTTTTTTCGACCATTACCGCCCGAAAGTTAGAGCTGGGCACTTTCTCCAGAGTGACCTTAATGCCAATTTGATTCAGGGATTCTTGGATCAACACACACATCGGTTCTGCCCATTCTTGGGTGCCCAAGTCAAAAGCCAATGTGGTTTCAAACCCATCCGGATAGCCAGACTCTGCCATCAAGGCTTTGGCCTTTTCCATATCAGTGGAATAGGGGAAAGGTTGCGGCCATTCAATGGAGGTGGGTTCCACACGGGTGGCCCCAAACATGGGCACACATTGCCCATACATTGCCGTTGCCACAATTGCCTCATAAGGGGTAGCAAAGGAGATGGCCTGACGCACCTTGACCTCGCTGAGGGGGTTGGGCTTACCTCCCAGTTCCGGCTGGGTATTTAGATCGATGGTGTAGAGACAATTTTCGATTGGGGTCACCACAACGGTGAATTTGCCCATATTCTGGAACTCTTTTACATCCTTTTCGGCGACATCGAAGTTGACATCCACATCTCCCCGTTCTAAGAGTGCACGACGGTTGCCCGCTTCCGGAATGTTTAGCTCGATCACCTTTTGGATTTGGGGCAAAGGCCCCGATTTCCACTCCTCGAACCGCACCAACTCCACCCGTTCATCTGGCACAAAATTTTCCAGCTTGTAGGCACCACCACCCGCATCATTGGCATTTACCCAGGCTAAGCCCCAGGGATCCTGTTCAGTGACATGGGATTTTACCAATTCGGAGTTGATGATCGCTGGGATCGGCACCGCCATATCCATCATTGTCAACTTGTCTTTGCGCAGGAATTTCACCCGAAAAGTATGGTCATCCACCTGCTCAAATTGGTCAGGGCTCTCTAGTGCGCCGGCTTTCATCTGAAAGGCGGGAAAACCACCCACAGATACCGCCCGGTCATAGGACCATTTCACGTCTTTGGCAGTGACAGGGGCACCATTGTGGAAAGTGGCATCTTTGCGCAAGAAGAAGGTAACCGACATGCCATCCGGGGCCACTTCCCAAGATTCCGCCAATTCCGGCTCGATCACGGTGTAGTCGTAGGATTGACTACCATCCGGTAAGGTTTTGCTGCCAAAGGTGAGCAGACGGTCGTACATCACCCAAGAGGTGCCATAGGCGGGCCGATTCACCCCCACTTGGTGCAGATCCAAGCCATTCGGGAAGCCACCCCCCCGTACCACCCGCAGCGTGGCATTGCTTGGTTTGCCTTGGCTATAGGCACGGTTTTGGGCAGTGGGCTGGGATCCCAATAGAGCTGCCACCGAAACACCCGCCGTGAAGAATGCACCTTGCTTGAGTAAATCCCGTCGTTTCATACTCAGTCCCTCTTCGAGAATGACAAGCCTTGCTAAGCAGTTGAAAACTTGTCGAGACTTTACGATGGGGAGGTGAAAAAAGGGGGTGAAAAATCGGGAGGATTTCGGGAAGATCTGCAAATCACCAGCAAAGAAAGCCGAGATTTTGGAATGGTTCGCAGACATCTCAAGTTTAGTGTAATCAGCTACATTTTTACAGTATTTTTTTGAATCATGATGAGTCACTCTCTCCGTGCGGGATCCCATGTCTGCTGCTCAACCAAACTGGATCCCGGCCTCTTGGCTAACATTTGGTCTCACCTTGGTGATTGGATTGGGAGCAACGGGTGCGGCCACTTGGATGGTGGGCAGTCGTGAGGTGGCTAATCATCGGCTTCAGTTTCAGCGACGTACCGACAACCTAACTACAGCGCTGCAACGGAACCTCAACCGCTACACCGAAGTGTTGCTGGCAATGGGGGATCATTACCGGGTTGCCAATTTTGAGGTGGAGCCCCAGTCCTTTGCCCAATTCGTGGAACGGGCTTTGGCGACCTACCCCGGCATTCAAGCCTTGGAATGGGCCCCTTTTGTCCTGCATGCAGAACGGGAAGCCTTTGAGCAGAGGATTCAGGCTCTCGGGATCCCTGATTTCCGCGTGACCGAGCGCACCGAACAGGGGAAATGGGTTCCAGCCGCCGCGAGAGACTATTATGTGCCTGTCACGTATGTACAGCCGTTAGCCGGCAATGAAGTGGCTGTTGGATTTGATTTGGCTTCAGACCAGACTCGCAAACTGGCGATTGAAACTGCCCGAGAAACCCAGTCTTTAATTGCCACTGCGCGAATTCGATTGGTGCAAGAACCGGGAGAACAATTTGGTTTTTTGGTGTTTTTACCTTTAATTCGCCCGGATAAAGCACCAGATTATCTATTGGGAGTCTTTCGGGTCTCCGATGTTGTAAAGGAAGCTCTTAACGAGCTGGACTCAGATATTAACTTTGACCTTTACGATCACACAGTGCCTGAATCGGAACATTTTCTGGGCTTCTACGACTCCAGCACCCAAACTGTGCGCGTTAATCCCAATCAACTGACCTCTTCCTTCTGGAACCTGGATTACCTTTGCCCGCGAGGATGCACCCAAACTCTTCAGGTAGCCGGACGCGAGTGGCTGCTACAGTTTTTGCCAGCCCGGGATCCGTTGGTATTGCCGCTAGCAGCCTTGGCAACGGGATCCATGGGGATCCTCTTAACCGGAATGACAACAGCATATCTGCGTCGATCCCAAGGGGAATTGTTGCGGACTCGGGAGTTGAGCGATCTCAAACAGCGTCTGTTTGCCATGACCTCCCACGAACTGCGCACCCCTTTGAGTACCATCCTCATTTCGGCACAATCTTTGGAATCAGATGGGGATCCCCCTTTAACAGCAGAACAAGTGGCCAAAATCCATGGGCGCATTCGTTCCTCCGCCAAACACATGACCCAATTGCTGAATGATTTGCTCACGCTGAATCGTGCGGAAGCAGGCAAACTCGACTTTACACCTGAGCTGGTGAATTTAACTCAACTTTGCCAACAGTGGATTGAGGAGGTTCAGGGCAGCTTGGAAAGCTCACGCCAGGTGGAACTATCGGTGGAAGGGGATTGCCATCTTGCTTTTTTGGACCCGAAATTGGCACAGGCTATTGTCATCAATTTGCTCTCCAACGCCCTCAAATATTCCCCCCCCCATCAACCGGTTCACGTCAGCCTCCGCTGTGGCTCTGTCTTTCAGATCGAAGTTCGGGATCGGGGCATCGGCATCCCTACCCAAGATCAAGCCCATTTGTTCGATACCTTTTACCGAGGGAGCAATGTTGGGGAGAAGGTGGGTACAGGTCTGGGCCTGACGGTGGCACAAACCTGTGCGCGTCTACACGGGGGGCAAATCACCTTTGTCTCGGAGGTCGGCCTGGGCACGACGTTCACATTGCTGCTGCCACGAGTGGAGTGAACGGCAGCCGGAGTATAGAGACTTTGAGGATCCCTGGCTGGCTTGACAATAGCTTGACAGAGGCAAGTATGGCTGAAGAAAATGCTGAGGGCAGCCCTCTAGGGGTTCTGCCTACCCATTGCGCCTTTCAAGGTAACTTCCTCTATGGCTCTCCCTGTTGGCACCGCCGCCCCTGGCTTTAACACCACCGATACCCAAGGCAATTCCATTAACTTATCCAGTTTGGCGGGCAAAACCGTCATTCTTTACTTCTACCCCAAAGACGATACCCCCGGTTGTACCAAAGAAGCCTGTGGATTCCGCGATGCCTATGCCGATTATCAGGGCAAAGATGTGGTGGTCTTGGGGGTGAGCATGGATGACCAAGCCTCTCACCAGAAGTTCACGGAGAAGTACAACCTGCCTTTCCCGCTGTTGGTGGATAGCAGCGGAGTAATTACCCGTGCCTACGATGTGGATGGGGGCGGCTACTCGAAGCGGGTTACCTATGTGATCGATGGCGAAGGGAAAATTGCTAAGGTTTACCAAAGCATCAATACTGAAACCCACGCCCGCGACATTTTGGCGGATTTGGGGCTTTGAAAGGGCTCGATTCCTCGTGTTCTCCTAGCTGGATCCCCTGTCTTTGCGCATGAACGACGACATTCCAGTCGCACGTCGCCAACCCACTCGGGTGGGGAGGAAACAGGGCCTGGGGTTCTCATTGCGGTTATGGCTGAGCCTAGGGCTAGGTTTAATCTTGCTTGGGCTCCTGTTCTGGGTTGGTTGGGGGCTATTGGGTTTATCGAATTCCCCAGAGGGAGGGGATCCCGTAGCGGTGGAAGAACCGAGCGAGTTGCTTTTCCCTTTGCCGCAGCCAACCCTTCAGGATGGTCGAGTGTCTTTATTAGGGCACTTTGCTTATGCAGAAGCCCCTCTAGGCAGTCTGCAAGCAGTCGGTAGCTACCATGGCCGGGAAATTCGCCTGCGCCAAACGGCTGCCGAAAGTTACCGTCGTATGACTGAAGCTGCTCAAGCCGCTGGGATCCGTCTTGTCCCGATTTCGGGCTTCCGTTCGATTGCGGATCAAGAATTCTTGTTTTTTCAACTGGCCCAATCCCGAGCCTTGCGACCGGAAGAACGGGCTGCTGTCAGTGCTCCCCCCGGCTACAGTGAGCACCACACCGGCTATGCCATCGATATGGGTGATGCAGGGTTTCCCCAATTCGATACAGAAGAAGGATTTGAAACCACCCCCGCCTTCCGATGGCTGGAGAGCCATGCCGCCCGCTTTGGCTTTGAGCTGTCTTTCCCGCGTGGCAACCCTCAGGGAGTGAGCTATGAGCCCTGGCATTGGCGCTTTGTGGGGGATCGCGATAGTCTTGAGACCTTCTACACTCGATAATTCGACCTATCTGCAGCTCAGTCGGTCGAATGAACTACCCCACCGCGTAGGCGGATGGGTTTTTAAGACTCCAGTTTCCGCCACAGCAGAAGATTTCTGTCTCTTCTTCTGCCCTAGTTGCTTCATCGAACCCGTATGCTTACGAGTCTCTGAAGTAGATAGAGCTAAGACATCCAAGACTAGCGAGGGACGTTCCAACCCCCGGTTGCTGATTTGTTGCAACGTTGT
>JAUQVI010000164.1:0-7728 GCA_039794885.1 Thermostichus sp. DG02_5_bins_236 | reverse complement strand
ATAATAACGCCACAAAGGCAACTCCAAACCCAGCCACCAAGACCGGCAGCAATAATGCCATTAACGGTGGATTGGCCAACAGAGAGTAGGTGGGAATGCGCCCAAATACAACAATCTGCAGCGGCAAGGTCCACAGTAAAGCCGCCAGCGGAATGGCCAGAGCAGCCGCAATCGTCGGGGGTAGAAAACTTAGCCGAGATATGATCGGAGCGGTGCCTACCAACAACCCCAACGTAGCGGTAAAGCTCAGTTGAAAGCCCAGATCTGTAATCCAATTGGGTTGATAAACCAACAGCACCACTGCCGCCAACAGCAATGTTCCCAGTGGATTCAGTTTCACCTTGCCCTGTAGACGGGGCTCTGTCAGCACCGCCATAGCCGCCACACCCATCAGCGCTGCCCGCAAGACGGAAGGGCTAAATCCGGTCAAGGTGATGTATAAAACCAGCACCGCCAGGATGGTCGCCTGTTGTCCCCGCACCGCCAATTGGCGGGTCAAGACAAAAACCACCCCCACCAACAGCGATACATGAAACCCGGAGGCCGCCAAAGCATGAGCCATGCCGATTTCCCGGAAGGCATCCTGCAGGTCAAAGTCCAACTGGGCAGCCCGGGCTCCCAGCACCAAGGAAGCCAGTAAATGGCCCTCCCGTTCCCCCAACCCGCTGATGAAAGCCCCTCGAATGCGGCGGCGCAACGTCCAGCCCCCCCAACTGCGTCCCCCCGCTTGCGGAACCACCGCCTGAGCACTCAGCCCGGCAAAGGTACCTTGTCGCTGCAAGTAGGCTTGAAAATCAAAGGCGCCTGGATTCAAGGCCGGACTGGGTAAATAAAGGGATCCCGTCAGCCGTACCCGTTGGTTGGGGTGTAAATCCTGCGCTTCAGAGTTGGTGGGGTCGGTGGTGACATAGAGCTTGCCCGAAACCAGGCGAGCCGTTTGATCTGAGTGTAAAACCTGCTCAGCCTGTAGCCAAAATTGCAGCCGTTCGCTGCGAGTCAGCCGTGGTTCGGAGGTGATCTCGCCAACAATACTGATCCCTTGTTGCGGTGCCAGCAGACTAATATCCGTCGGGCCAGGGAAAGGTTGTCGCCAGCCCAAGTAGCCCCAAGCGGCCCAGCCCACCAACCCCATGACTAGCCATGTGCGAGCCAGGCGCGGTCGTCGCCGGCATAGCAGGGATCCCAGTAAGCCCACTGCCAGGGGCACCCCCCATCCCCAGCCAGCCCCCTGCGGCCAGGCCCGCACCAATAGACCCAAAATCCAACCCAATCCCAGCAAATAGGTGCTGTCCATGTCTCCAAGGCGTGTTTGCCCCCACTGTACCGTCGCCGTCAAGCGGGATCCATTCGGCAGCCTTAACCTGATAGGGCGTTCTCGAGATAACTGCATGATTCATCCCCAGCATCCCAGCAAAGCGTATTGAAAAATACTCTTTCTCGGTCAGTGCAAAGGGAGTGTAGATTAGGGCAGAGTGCCCGCTGAAGGGGATCCCACCCTCAGTGCATCCTTTGTCTTTCCCAACCTGTTTCCCCCGACTTTATGCGCATCAAATCCATCCGCGTTCTCAGTGGCCCCAACTACTGGAGTATCCGTCGTCAAAAACTGATCCAAATGCGGCTTGATCTAGAAGATCTACAGGAGCGGCCCACCAACGAGATCCCGGGGTTTAAGGAAGGGTTGGAAGCGTTGTTGCCGGGTTTGTGGGAACATCAATGCTCCCGCGGCTGCTATGGCGGTTTTCTGCAACGGGTGGAAGAGGGTACCTGGATGGGGCATGTGATTGAGCATGTGGCCCTAGAAATGCAGACGATGGCTGGGATGACGGTGGATTTTGGCCGCACCCGCGAAACCTCGATCCCCGGCACCTACAACGTTGTCTTTGAGTATCAAGAGGCAGAAGCTGGACGATTTGCCGCTAAGGCAGCGGTGTATCTCTGTCAGGCGTTGATAAATGGGGAAGACTACCGACGGGATCTGGAACTGGATATTCAAGAGTTGCGGGAAATTCGGGAGGCTGTCCGCTTTGGCCCCAGCACCCAATCTTTGTTGGATGAAGCGACGCTGCGGGGGATCCCTCATCTGCGCCTGAGCCAGGGATCCCTGGTGCAACTGGGTTATGGGGTGCATCAAAAGCGCATTGAAGCTACCACCACCGAAAAAACCAGCATCATTGCCACCGACTTGGCGGGAGACAAACGGGCCACTAAAGAACTGCTGCAGGACATGGGGATCCCAGTGCCGAAGGGATATACGGTGCGTCGCCGCAGTGAACTAGAAGCCACCATCGAAGATGTGGGGGGCTATCCAGTGGTGATCAAGCCCCTGAATGCCAACCATGGCAAAGGGATCACTGTCAATATCACCAGTCTCGAAGCCGCCGAAACCGCCTATAGTGCCGCCAGCCAACACTCAGATGTGGTGTTGGTAGAAAAGCACCTGGTTGGGGATGATTACCGTCTGTTGGTGATCAATAACAAATTGGTGGCAGTCGCCAAGCGGATCCCGGCCTACGTTGTCGGGGATGGCCGCTCCACCATTCAAGAACTGATCGATGAAGTGAATAAGGATCCCCGCCGGGGCTTCGGTCATGAAAATGTCTTGACCTTGATCAGCGTCGACGACATGACCCGCCGAGTGCTGGAGGGCAATGGTTACACCCTAGACAGCGTGTTGCCCCGAGGAGAACACTGCACCCTCAAATCCACCGCCAACCTTAGTACCGGTGGCATTGCTGTCGATTGCACCGATATCATCCATCCCTACAACCTCTTCATTGCTGAGCGAGCCGCCCAAATTGTTGGCCTGGATGT
This sequence comes from Thermostichus sp. DG02_5_bins_236, assembly GCA_039794885.1. GTDB lineage: Bacteria > Cyanobacteriota > Cyanobacteriia > Thermostichales > Thermostichaceae > Thermostichus. The sequence goes on along the minus strand of JAUQVI010000164.1, from coordinate 4,917 downwards.
GGCTGGGATTGACCTGATCTGCCCGGATATTACCCAGCCCGTGAATGAAACCGGCGGTGGCATTGTAGAAGTGAATGCCTCTCCGGGTCTGCGAATGCACCTGGCTCCTAGCGAAGGGATCCCGCGCAACGTGGCGGAGCCGATCATCGATATGCTTTTCCCCCCCGGCAGTCATACCCGCATCCCGATCTTGGCGGTAACTGGAACCAACGGCAAAACCACCACCACCCGCTTGATCGCCCACATTCTCAAGGGCATTGGCAAGCGGGTTGGCTTTACTACCACTGATGGGGTTTACATTCAAAACCATCAAATTGCCAAAGGGGATATGACAGGGCCCTACAGTGCTCGCCTGGTGTTACGGGATCCCACGGTGGAGGTGGCAGTGCTGGAAACAGCGCGCGGGGGCATTTTGCGGGAGGGGCTGGGCTTTCCAGAATGCGACATCGGGGTAGTGCTGAATGTTACTTCCGATCACTTGGGCATTGGCGATATCGACACCCTGGAGGAAATGGCCCGAGTCAAATCTGTCTTGGTAGAGGCGGTACACGAGCAGGGCTATGCCGTCCTCAACGCTGATGATGGTTTGGTGGCAAGCATGGCAGAAAACGTGAAGGCAACGGTGGCCTACTTCAGCATGAACCCGGAAAACCCCCTCATTCAAAAGCACATTGCCTCTGGGGGGACTGCCGCAGTTTATGAAGAGGGGTACATTGCGATTGTCAAACGCGGCTGGAAGCTGCGCATTGAGGATGTCACCAACATTCCCCTCACCCTCTCTGGCAAAGCCAGCTTTATGATTCAAAATGCTCTAGCAGCAACCTTGGCAGCCTTTCTGCACGGAGTTTCCATTGACGATATCCGCATGGCGTTAGGCACCTTCACCAGTTCTGTGGCCCAAACTCCCGGTCGCTTGAACCTGTTCGATGTCGGTAGCTATCAGGTACTGGTGGATTACGCCCACAATGCAGCAGGATACGAGGCCATTCAAACTACTCTGGAGCGCTGGGATTGCCAGCAAAAAATAGGCGTTATCGGTGGGCCTGGGGATCGGCGCAATAGCGATCTGCAGGAGCTGGGGGTCTTGGCAGCACGGATGTTTGACCGAGCGATCGTTAAAGAAGACGATGACCGCCGGGGGCGAGAGCCGGGGGAAGTGGCGGCACTGATCCGACAGGGTTGGGAGCAGGAAAAAGCAGGGGGCAGTTTGCAGGAGCTTTTGGATGAGGCAACTGCCATTGAAACGGCGCTGGAAAAGGCTGAGCCGGGTGATCTGGTGGTGATTTTTCCAGCAGATGTGCAGCGCACCATCCAAATCATTGGTCGCTTTCAGGACAAACTCAACCCCAAACCCAGTTACCGCAGCTCCTCCTACAGCATGGGGCCAGACTTTGTTCCTCATCCCCACAGCAGCAAACCGTTAGAGGTCGATGGCATCGCTGCTACAGGATCCCCAGAGTAAAGAGGCCAATTGTGCCCAGCTCCGCGGAAAAAGGTTAAGATTAGGTAAAAATGACCCACAAGCCAGTATTGGCGATATTCTTGGTTCAGGCTTTCCAACCGGTGGGCCGGTTTGGAGGCTTCAGTTTCGGAAAGGGGTGGGTCTCGGACCTATGGCCTTGCGGAGGGGATCATTTTTTTAAGGAACCTTAAGCATTTCTAAAAGTGTCTAAGGGCTGCGCACAGAAGGTTACCGATTCAAAAAACTCTTCCGAATGTCGTTAGGTTAGTAGTGAGCTTCGCAAGGTAGGAAAACAGCTCATGGACAGTACTTTGGTTCAAGCAGCTCGCCAGATTTATCAATTCCACTTGCAGTATCGACCGGATGTGCTGGAGCAACCCCCTCGTGGAGTGGTCATCCATCGCCGTACGCTGCGGGGAGACTTGATCTTTTCAGACTTTCCTATCCTGTTGCCCCAAGAAACCTTTATCCCGATTCAGCATTTGGAACAAGTAGCCTGAGGATCTCTTCTGACGGGCTCCTGAGCCGGATAGGATGACAGGACAGACCCGCTCCTTCTTCGGATAGCTGCTGATGCTCAACCTTCTCCTCACCTCCTGGGAGTTTCGCCTGCTGGGCTGGGTGGCGATGTTGCTGTTGGGGGCTTGTGTAGGCAGTTTTTTGAATGTGGTGGTTTACCGCCTACCGAATGGGATGTCGTTGATTCATCCGGGATCCCATTGCCCCGCCTGCAAAACTCCCCTAGGGCCAACCGAGAATATTCCCATTTTGGGTTGGTTTTTGTTGCGGGGGCGCTGTCGTTACTGTGGGGTGTCCATTAGCTGGCGCTATCCAGCGGTCGAAGCGTTGACGATGGGGTTATTTGCCCTCAGTATTGGGGTTTTGGGGTTCTCGGCGCAAGGGATCCTCACTTGCGTCCTGTTCGCCTGGCTGTTGGCTTTGGCCCTGATTGATTTCGATACTTTTTTGCTATTGGAAGAACTGACCCGTTCGGGATTGCTAATGGGCCTTGTGGCTCGGTTGGCTTTGCCTTGGCTAGAGGGATCCGGATCCTGGGCAGCTATGGGGATGTCGCTGCTGGGGGGGATTGCGGGGGCAGTGCTGGGGATTTGGCTGCTGGAAGGAATTGGCCTCTTGGCCCGTTGGGTACTGAAGCGGGAAGCAATGGGATTGGGGGATGGCAAGTTGATGGCTTTAATCGGCATGTGGTTGGGGTGGCCGGGGGTAGTAGTGAGCTTGATTGCAGGTTGCCTCTTTGGCTTGTTGGGTAGTGGCTTGGCGATGTGGTGGGGGCAGGCTCGTTTGGGCAAGCCGATCCCGTTTGGCCCCTACTTGGCAATGGGTGGGGTGGTGGCGGCCTTGGCGGGATCCCAGTTGGTGGAAGGTTACCTGCGTTGGTCGGGGCTGCTGGAATAGACAAGGAAGTCTTTGCAGGGAACCGGATCACACTTTGCACCCAATCCAAAAGATCAGGATCAAAACATCAAAACCCATGACAGAACCTTTCCAAACCCGAACCCTTCCTGAACATGTGGATGCCATTGCTCCCGATCAATCGGAAATTCGCTTTCTGGTGCAGGTTCGGGAGGGCAGTATGGTGCATTGTTGCTTACCTGTCGGGGCCGTTTCTTGGGCGGTAACCCATCGCACTGTTGCCGAGCTGTGGTACGTGGTATCCGGACAAGGAGAACTGTGGCGGCAACAGGGGGAGCAGCAGCAGGTTGTGAGGTTACAAGCGGGAATCAGCCTGTCTATTCCCCTCGGCACGCAGTTTCAATTTCGCAACACCGGAACGGATCCCTTGCAATTGATCATTGTTACGATGCCCCCTTGGCCGGGGGCAGATGAAGCAGTGCGGGTGCCGGATTACTGGCCTATTTCTTAAAACTTCTGGGCTCAGCTTGGTGGTATCTTGAAACGGCTCTTGTAAAGGGGATAGGGCTTTGTCTGGAGATCTGTTGATTCGCAATGCTGAGCTTCTCGTGCCAGAAGGGGAGCCCTGGCGGGGAGATGTTTGGGTGCGCGATGGGATCATCGCCCAAATCGACCGTTCTCTTTCCCCAGACGAGATGACACAGGTCATTGAGGCAGAGGGCAAAACTCTAATGCCAGGGGTGATCGACCCCCAGGTGCATTTTCGGGAGCCGGGTCGAGAACACAAAGAAGATCTACAAACGGGATCCTGGGCCTGTGCCCGCGGTGGTGTGACTAGCTTTTTGGAGATGCCCAATACGGATCCTCTGACGATTAACCAAGCAACTCTTGATGACAAATTGGCCCGTGCTGCCAGCAAATGTGTGGTTAATTACGGCTTTTTTATCGGGGCTACCGTCGATAACCTGAAGGATCTACAAACGGTGCAGGGAGCCTGCGGGATCAAGATTTTTATGGGATCCATGCACGGCCCTTTGTTGGTGGATGATCAAAAGGCCCTAGAACGTATTTTTGCCGAAACAGATCCGAAGTTTTTAATTGCGGTTCATGCCGAAGATCTGACACGGATCCAGGCCCGTGAGGCCCTCTTTGCCGGACAAACGGATGTTGCCATTCATTCTCAAATTCAGGATGAAGAATCCGCTCTGATCGCCAGCCAACGGGCCTTGAATTTATCCAACCGCTACCGGCATCGTCTGCATATTCTGCATCTTTCCACCGGGCTAGAAGTGCAGTGGTTACGGCAGCACAAACCCACCTGGGTGACGGCAGAAGTGACACCGCAACACCTCCTCCTCAGCACCGCCGACTATGCCCGCCTTGGATCCCTGGCCCAGATGAACCCACCCCTACGGGATCCCGGCAATGGTGATCAGCTCTGGCAAGGGTTGCGAGATGGCATTTTGGACTGCATCGCCACCGATCATGCCCCACACACCCTAGAGGAGAAAGCCCAGCCTTATCCGGGATCCCCTTCTGGAATGCCCGGCGTGGAAACGGCTCTACCTCTGATGCTGACAGCGGCTCAACAGGGGCACTGTACCTTGGCACAGGTGGTGCAGTGGATGTGTGAGGCTCCGGCCCGTCTGTACGGGATCCCCAATAAAGGGCGCTTGCAGGTGGGCTACGATGCGGACTTGGTGCTGGTGGATCTGCAGACTCCCAAACCGGTGCAGCGGCAGGAGATCCTGTCTAAGTGCGGCTGGAGCCCTTTCGAGGGCTGGGAGCTGGTGGGTTGGCCCCAGGTCACTGTGGTAGGGGGGCAGATTGCCTTTCAGGAAGGGAAAGTGGATCCAACAGTGCGGGGTAGGGCTTTACAGTTTTGCCGTTAATGCTCCGCAACGCTGACACAACAAGGATCCCGCTCAAATCCGCCTCAAGATACTGGGACCATGGGAGTCGGTGCCGCAGGTTTTCAGAAGACCGTAGCGAGCGGCCATCAACTCCGCCAAGTCGGTTACTTCCGGACTAGGAGCCCAAACGGCTCGATTCTTGTAAGCGTAGTACACCTCCAAGCCATC
>JAUQVI010000163.1:0-7745 GCA_039794885.1 Thermostichus sp. DG02_5_bins_236 | reverse complement strand
CACAGCCATCGAGTACAACCAAAATGCTTGGCTAGCGTGATGGACTGCTCATTGGTGGGATAAATTCTGACCTTGACTGCTTTCAACATGTCTCTATATTAGCATAAACCCATCGTTGCGATAAAGGCTTATCTGTCAGGATTCCTAGATAGTTTGTTCCTTCGCTTCGCTCAGTCATGCGGCTCTCATCCCGACGCTGACCGTTCCGGTACAGCGCGGGGCTTCCCGCCTAATAGATAAACACATGCCTATTATTCCCTAGTCTCCTGCCGCACCACATCGATTAACCGCCGTACCGTTGCAGTACCGGAAGAAGCCTTAAATCGAAAAGGGAATTTGCCTTTGCCCAACATGCGCAATCCCAAAGGTGCTAAACTCAGCAATCCCTTGGGATCCCGTCCTCGATTGGCCACCACCTGCAGACCAAAGCGGCGTTCATCGACCCAGCCCCCTGAGCGCACCAGTTGCACCAGGGTTTTGCGATGGCGAATGGCGACGCTTTTGGTACTAGCCCCAGTCTCGTTGGGATATCCGGCCAGGATCCCTTGCTTCAGTTCTGTAATTTGATCCAGTGGCGCTACCCCCATCGGGCAGACGCTGTTGCAATTCCAGCAACGGGTACATCCCCATACCCCAGTGGTGCTGTCTTGGGCTTGTAGGCGCTCCCTCTGCTGGCCATCGCGGCTATCTTGTACGAGGCGGTTGGCTTTGGCCAAAGCATGAGGGCCGATAAACTCTGGGTTCACCTCTTTGGCGTTGCAATCAGAATAGCAAGCTCCACAGAGAATACAGCCACTAGCAGCATTGAGATGATCCCGCTCAGCAGGGGATTGGAGAAATTCCCGCTCCGGGATGCGTCGGCCCGCCGTACTGACGAAGGGATCCACCCGGCTGAGGTCATTCCAGAAGGGTTGCATATCGACCACCAGATCCCGCAAAACCGGCAAGTTGCCCATCGGACCAAGGGTGATGCGTGTGGGGTGGGGGCTATGAGGTTGCAGTTCCTCCTCAACATGTTGCTGGCAAGCAAGAGCAGCCCTACCGTTGATACGCATGGCACAGCTCCCACAGATGGTATTGCGGCAATTTTTGCGAAAGGCCAAGCTGCCATCTTGCTCCCACTTGATTTGGTTGAGGCAATCCAGAATCGTGGCGCTAGGGGAAGTCTCTAGCCAGAAGGATTGCAGACGGGGAGGGCCAGGGGGCAATTGACGAAAGATTTGAAATTCAACTTGCATAGGTCCAGCAGACAACAGAGGAAAGATTCTATATTAGTGGCAATATAGCTTTCCCGGAATTGATATTCTCTCCCAGTAACCTTATCGGGTATGCAGGGAGATTCTCGCCCCAAAGATTTCCTGTCTCACAGCCAGCCAGCTAGACTGAGCTACCCTAGCCCCCGCCGCCGCTTCGCACGGCCCTTAGCCTACGACTCCACAGGCATTTTCAGCTCCCCGTTGCCCACGGGTACAGATAACTTGAGCCGCGCTACGAATAACTTGCTGAAACACCTGGGCATTAACAGTCGTAAGTAGTGCAGAGAGGAGGAAAAAAGCACCCCGGGAGGCTCCAGGGTGCCGCTTGCCATCGATGCAGCTATAGATATGTAAGATATGAGGTGGACTGTGAGGGGGAGGTGGATTGAGGATCCCTCAGCTGAGGATCTCTGCCGCTTGGATCAGCTCCACCTGCTTCTTCTTCAGCACCAGCACCACCTGGGCGATGAACACTGCCGCCAGGAATGCTAGCAGCCACTTCACCCGATCCGGGCTTTGTAGCACCAGATCCCGCTCCACCTGTCCGAAGCCACCCACATTGGGATTGTTGGTAACGGGATCCCCTTCCTTCACACTCTCACCGAGGTTGATTAACAAGTCTGGGCCCGGTGGCAATACCAGGTTTTGGATCCCGTTTTCCGTCTCGAAGCTGAGCACTCGGGTGCCTGGCAGTTCATATTCGGGAGGAACCAAACTGGCCAAGTCGGCGGGCAAATCGCTGATGTCCGACTCGATCATGGCCACATTCGTCAGACGCCCAGTCGCCGGTGCCCGGAAGATATTATTGTTACTCAAGCTGCCATCGGGGTTAAGCTGGCCACGGCCACGGTTGGCCCCCACGTACACCTTGTACTTCATGAAAGCTACCGAGGGATCCGCCGCTGGATCGGGGGCAACCACCGGGAAGACAATTTCCTGATGCTCCTCTCCCGCCAATGGCCCCACCAGGAGGATATGGGGCTGATCGTCGCTGTAGGGAGCAATGTAGGTTTCGGCAGTTTCTTCCCGCTGGGCTTCGGTCATTTCCTCTTCGGTGGCGAGGCGGAAGCCTTCCGGTAACACCACCACAGCCCCAACATTCAATCCACCCTTACTACCATCTCCTAGAACCTGCTGCTTATTGAGGTCGTAGGGGATGCCGACTTTGATATCGAAGATCTGACCGGGGGTAACTGCCTGGGGTACCTCGGCGCGGGTGGGCATGGCATTCAGGTGGCAGTTGGCGCAAACGATCTTTCCGGTCGCTTCACGAGGAGTCTCGTAGGCCATTTGAGCGTAGTAGGGGAAGGCTACCGCCGGACGACTGGTTATTCCCAACAGCAGCAGCAACGCACAAAGGGCCAAGCAAATTCGCTTCATATCTCGGCTCAAACTTTCAAAAGGGTTCGCATAGCGGAATGTAACTGGGTCGTTAAGCTGAATTACAGCTTTTGCCGCCGTTCTCAGCTCAGGTCAACCGGTCTTAGGCATCCCGGAAGTCAGCTTCTTGCCAGGGGCTAAAGCGAACATTGTCGCCATCCACGGTGGCATTGACCAACTCCAGAGAGCGCGGGGCTGGCCCCCGTACCACCTTACCGTTGGCTGCATACTGGGATCCATGACAGGGGCACTTAAACAGGTTTTCCCCAACATTCCAGGGCACCACACAGCCCAGGTGGGTACAAACGGCATTCAGGCCGTAGTTGGCCACCGAGCCGTCGTTGATCACGATGTAGGTGGGATCCCCTTTCAAGCCTTGAGCCAATACCCGGTCAGTACTGGCGTGGGTAGCCAGCAGCTCACTGACGCTCACCGGTTTGCCGAGGGCATCCTGGGCCAACAGCCCCTCACCGGCTCCCCCGGAAGAAGGCGGGATAAAGTACTTCACTACTGGGTAGAGGGCACCCAGCACTACAACCCCCACGGAGCCACTCAGTAGGGCATTCATGAAGGCGCGTCGACCCATGGAGGGTGCTTCAAAGTTGCTAACGGCTTCCGTCATAATGGCGAGTGCAGACCTGAGATTGTCTTAATGTTCGTTGATAAGCGAGTTCATCCTAACTGACCCCTCTGACCAATATCGTTAAGAAATGCAACAGCCCTCCCGCCTGGAGTGTGCAGACAATGGGCAAAACCTGATGACAGGATCCGACTTTCAATCTTTGCTACAGGAGAAGTGGGGCCATTCTTACGACGTGCAACTGCGGCGCGTCAACCAAAGGGTGGTGCTGCTGGTGATGTGGCGGTATCTGGAGCAGCCTTCTTTTCCGATGAGCGAAGCCGAGTATCTCGCCCATTTGCAGGGCATTGTCGCTCACTTGCAAGCTTGGGGAGTGTGGGAAGCGGTACAAAGCGAAATCGAGGCCACCCGCCAGAAACCCCGCATGGGCAAAGCGGTGACGATCCCGCTCGATTTGGCTGGGATGGGGGAACGGGCCTCTGAGTGGCTGCTGTAATACTTTTTATCCTTACTTATCTTTCAACCTTGACCAACCCGGCCCTGACCGCATCCAAAAACTGGCGGGCAGTACGACCGGAAAAGCCATTCTGCTGCTGTGCCCAGATCAAAGCCTGGCGGCGTAGAGCCTCTGGATCATGGGCATAACCCAGTTTGTTTGCCAAATGCTCAATCGTAGCGAAGTAATCCGCTTGGGTGAAGGGGGTAAAGGTGAGGGTAAGGCCAAAGCGATCCCGCAGGGACAGTTTTTCCTGGACCGTGTCCCAGGCGTGGACTTCTTGATCCTCAGGATTGGGCCGATCCGCAAAGAACTCTCGGATTAAATGGCGGCGGTTGGTGGTGGCATAGAGGCGTACATTGGCCGGTTGGGCAGCAATATCCCCCTCCAGCAGGACCTTCAGCTGCTTAAAGTCGGTTTCATCCGCCTCAAAGGAGAGATCATCCACAAACAAAATGAAGGGCAACACCCGTGCCTGCAGATCCAACAAAATCTCCGGCAAGTGGATCAAATCGGCCCGGTTCAGTTCCAAAAGCCGTAACCCTTGCTTGCCATAACGACCCAGCAGGGCCTTGACCAGAGAGGATTTGCCTGTCCCCCGCGCCCCATACAGCAACACGTGTAAGGCGCCATCACCCCGCAGCAGGGCTTCGGTATTGGCAGCCAGCCGCTGTTTTTGTCGCTCATTGCCGTAGATCCAATCCCACTCGGGTAGGTCGGGAGTAGGGATCCCTTGTAGCCCTGTAGGTCCCCAGCGAAAGGCTCGGTATTGCCCACACAGCCCCACACCCGCCTGTCGATAATGAGCGATCAATCCCTCCAAGCTCAGCCCCCAATCAGAGAAGGGGCGCGGATCCCAACCCGTCTCTATTACCCCATCCGGCCAATGGATCCCCAAACCTAGGGCCTGTACCTGTTCCCAAACCTGCTCTTGGCTATCCGCCAAAGCTTGCAGGCACTTCAGGTCATGTTGAGCCGCCTGCAGCAAAGGCACCGGGATCCCTTGCGAACCCAGTGCTGCCCGGGAAAAGGGGTTATCCGCCAGTCGAATCGCTTGAATCAGCCATTCCCGCCAGCTCCGGTTCTGTTGGGCCAACAATTCAAACCAGTGGCCATAAGCTTGCAAACACAGCAAGGGATCCCCTTCGGCCAACTGTTGAACCAAGGCCCGCCAAGCCAGGGCAACCGGATGGGTGAGAATACCCCGAAACACCAGCAGCTCGGCGGCGGCTTCTACAGCTGCTTGCAGAGAAGTCATCGATCTTTATCCTCAGGAGAGGAACGCGAAGCGGCGCGCTCACCATCGCGGCGGCCCAATTCGTACAGGCCTCCACTGACACAGGCAATCAACCCACAAGACACCGCCCAGCTTTTGCCCAAAGACAGTTCCGTCAACCCCACCACCAAGAGGGATGCCAGCAAAAAAGGCGCCAAGCTCAACAGTGAGGCCAAGGCCCCGGTTTGGTCAAAGGGCAGTTGCCGTTCCCAGCCCTCCTGCAACTGCCGCTGTAGGGGTGAGAAGGCCCACATTAGCCCCAAACACCAGAGGGCCATACCCGCCCACAAGGAGGGGCGGATCATCTCCCAAGGCACTGCAATCACACCGGGATCCATGCTCAATACTCGTTCGCGTGAGCGGGACGGAGTTCTTACGTTCCCCATCCTAGGCTACCGGGGCTCCGCCCATTCGGTGGCGGTGATTGTGGTACCGGGGAACTGAGTCGGGTTACCCAAGCTCTGGATCTGGGCCTGTAAGGCCGGCAAAAGCTGCAAATCCAACAGGGATTCCTGGACAATCTCAGCCGGGATTAGATCTCGCTCTAGGGCAAAGTGAGCGGTATGGCCGGCAGCAGTGCCGATGGCCCACTCCACCGGATGCACCCGATAGGATCCGCTGGCAATGCGGCTGGTGGCAATGTTTTTATTGCCAGCCAAGAGATTATCCACCCGCTGTGGGATCAAAGCCCGCAAGGGGATTTGGTAGGGATAGCTGGGAGCTTGCGAGTCTTTGTTGTTGCTGGGGGGCAGCGAAAAATCCGGCAACAGGCAGTCGTGAAAATCAATCGGGTACTGACCTATCCCCACCGAATCGTAAAAGATAAAGGGGCGGCCCCGATTGAGATCCGATTCCCGTGTGGTGATATCGGACTCGTAAATCGTGAACCCCTGCGGATAGGCAGGGCCGGGTCGACCAATAATGCGCCGCGATTCGCGGATGTAAGGATATTTAGAAAGACCGCTGGCGGATCCCATTGGGCTATCGGCTCCTTGCATATAGCCGTAGCGCAGATAGTAATCCTTCTGAAAGTCAGGATCCTCCTGTTGCAGCAGAAAATCCGTGGTTCCCGCCACCAACCAGTAGAAAAAGCCTTTGGCGTGTTGTTCCCCCCGCCGCAGGGCTTCCGGTCGTAGCCCCCCTAGCCATCCTCCTGGCTGCAACTGGCCGGAGGCCTGCAGCTGCTCATGGGTGAGGATAAAGTTCTTCTCCGGCCCCGTGATCCGCCAGTCGTTGCCCCAGGTCCAGTTCTGCATCGATTGATCCCCGACCCGGATGGCCTCTTCGCCAAAGCCGGGCACCTGACCGAGGATCCGCCGATAGGTAAAAACCAGCGGAAAATTGAAGCGGGCTTGTTCAAAGCTGTAATAAGGGCCGTGTAGGGGGTCATGGTAAAACTCCGGCCTCACCGGTAACTGCGGCAGAGGCAACCGCTCCATGACAAAGGTGTAGGTAAAGCCCTGGGTACAGTAAGGATCCTCATAAGGCTTAGAACTGGGTTCCCAACGGCTTTCTCCATCGGTACCGAGACGATAGGGCACCCGTGCCAGGGGCAGCAGCTCCCCTGTTTCTGTAGCATCAATAACTATCCAGGGCAAGGTTTGACTCTGTCCTCCCGGTGGAGGAACAAAGCGCAGGATCTCCTTATCCCAATCTTCGGTAGGTTCTAGACTGTAAAAGTCCAACAGATAGCTGGAGAGATCCCCCCGTTGCTCCGGCTCAACACCTGCATGTTTGGGGAGGTTACGGATCGCTTGCACGCTGCGGATTTGGTTGTCCCGCACCTCCAGATCCTTGACCACCGTTTCGGTAAACAGTTGCAACTGCCCCGTCTGAATGTAGGGATCTAACATGTCGCGGATCACCTGGTGGCCCACCTGCGGTGAAAAGCAGAGTACGCTCACCCAGCATTTGCCCGGATTGGGATCCCCACCGTACTCCGCCCGTACCCGCTGGCGAAACTCACTGTACCCCCTGGGGAAGATATCATTCTCCCGCTGCAAGGGCCGCTCATCCAGGGCCGATACCCCCTGGGCACTCACCTGGCCACCGATCCAATCGGTGATCTCCGTCATGCATACCTGACGGCCCAATTGCAGGGCATCGTAGGCTGCAGCCACGCCTCCCAGGCCACCCCCCGCAATGAAAATCTCACAGGTCACCGTTCGCGTGAGCGGGACGGAGTCCTTGGTTCCCGGCAAGGGTACAGGTGTAGTTTGGGCCATGCCCGTTCCGGATCCGAGGAGCCCTAACCCCAGCAACACCACACTCCAAGCTTTCCCGTTCATCACGCTTACCGCTCCACACACCTAACGTTACCTAGGCTAGACGGATTTGGCACGGTAGAGGATCCTGAATGTTTTCTCCAGACTCTGTAGCGAAAGGAGTCGATAGGCCTGTGACATACAGCATTTTGTGTCCTAGTGAGGTATAGTCAAGCCAGAGCTTCGTGTGAAAGCACCTCCCTTGCGATCTTATTCTCTTGACTTCCGCCAAAAAATCATTGATATCCTTGAGAAAGAGTCTATTTCACAATGAGAATTAACCAAACGTTTCGACGTGGCACTGAGTTTTATTCAAAAGCTCTTAAAGCAATATCGAGAAACAAAATCTGTTGCTCCCAAAGTCCAGACTCAGCAAACCCCACCAAAATTAAATGATGAGCAGTCATTGATACTTGAAGGTTTGGTTAACAAGTACAATGATGCGACCTTAAAAGAATTACAAACTCTACTAAAACACGAGATTGATGTTGAT
>JAUQVI010000162.1:0-7760 GCA_039794885.1 Thermostichus sp. DG02_5_bins_236 | reverse complement strand
CTCAAGCAGTTACACCATCGGGACAAATTGAACCGGAAAGGAGCCTTTTTGGGTATATCCTTCTGCTGTTTTGGAGAGGATTAACAAAGACTGGGATCCCTCTCCTACAGGAATGACCAAGGTTCCCCCAACTGCCAGTTGCTCTAGCAAAAGAGGTGGCAGAGTCGGAGGGGCTGCCGTCACCACAATTGCATCGTAAGGGGCATGTTCTGGCCAACCTTGGTATCCATCCCCCTGCCGAATGTGGATGTTTTGATACCCAAGGGCATCTAGAGTTTGCTGCGCTTGCTCCGCCAAGGCCGGGATCCGTTCTAGGCTGTAGACTTGTTGGGCTAGTTCTGCCAATACTGCTGTTTGATAACCAGAGCCGGTACCAATTTCCAGGACAACTGATTCCGGCTTCAGTTGGGCTGCTTCCGTCATAAAAGCAACAATATAAGGCTGAGAAATCGTTTGGTCATAACCAATTGATAGAGGCCGATCGCTGTAGGCGCGATCCTGCATCTCCGCTGGTACGAATCGGTGGCGTGGTACCTTTCGCATGGCCTCGATGACCCGCCGATCCCGGATCCCGCGTTGCCAAATTTGCTCCCTAACCATGCGCTCTCGCTCGGAGGCAAAAGGATCAAATGCTCTCACCTCAGGGATCCCAGATAAACTACCTTCACAAAAAGATGGAAACAAGTTGACCATCGCCATACAACCCCCAAGGCTAATAGGTTGCTAGAGTTTTTCTTTTTCCTTTCTTCTACGGATGCCGCAATTCTGATGGTGAAATCTTACTTTAGGGTCATCATGTGACTCTAGAGCTAAGGAATCCCCATATAGCAATCCGTATTGAACGGTGAGAACTGTTTTTCTCTGAGCGTTCTTCCCAGCCACCACTCAGCTGGATTCTTGCGAAGCTGTAAACAAGGAACTCTTAGGTTGAGCTTATTTCTATCCTGACCCGCCTTGTGATGGACTTCCAGCTTTGATGAAGAGATCGTTGCCTACCGCAAGTTGGCATCGGTTTTTGGGGCTCCCTCCTCAAACCGGAGGTCAGGTGCCAACCCGGTGACAGATCGTAAACTGTCCTGAGGGATCCCGGAAAAGAGACCCTAGTTTACTAGACTGTAAATGTGATTTACGGTACAAATTATGACGACTGCCATCGCTTCTGCTACCCCGACCGGGACAACGCTGCTGAACGTCTGGCAGAGGTTAGCCGAACGGTTTCCTGAGCAGATTGCCCTACGGGATCCCCATGCGCAGCCGGTTTTCCAAATCACCTACAGCGGCCTGTTCCAACAGATACAAGCGCTGGCGAATAGGTTGCAAGAGCTGGGGGTTGGCCCCGGCGATCGGGTGGCTCTGATTGCCGATAACTCTCCCCGTTGGTTAATGGCAGACTTGGCCATCCTATTTACGGGAGCGGTGGATGTACCCCGTAGCGCCATCGCTGACCCGGAGGAGCTGGGCTACATTTTGCGTCACTCCGGCAGTACCACCTTAATTGTGCAGGATCTGAAAACCCTAGAGCGGATCCAATCTCATGTCCAAGAATTGGGCCTAGAGCGGGTGCTGTTGCTTTCTGATGAAGAAAAGCAGGGGGTACTCAACTTCTCCCAGTGGTTGCAAAGGGGCCAGACCTATCGCTTCCAACCTCCTCAACTGGAGCGTTCGCAACTGGCCACCATCATCTATACCTCCGGAACCTCTGGTCGACCCAAAGGGGTAATGCTGAGCCATGGCAACCTCATGCACCAAGTCGAGAACCTCGAGGTCGTTGTGCAACCGCAAGTGGGAAATAAGGTGTTGACGATTCTGCCCACTTGGCACTCTTACGAACGGGCGTGTGAGTATTTTCTCCTCAGCCGCGCTTGTACCTTGGTCTATACCAATCCTCGCTTTATCAAGCAGGATCTCAAGCAAGAGCAACCCCACTTTCTGGTTGCTGTCCCTCGCATTTGGGAAACTGTTTATGACGGGATCCAGCGGCAGTTTAAGGAAAAAAGTCCCCTGATGCAGAAGGTGATTCGCACCCTGATGGGTTTGAGCGAGCGCTATGTGCTAGCAGGACGTATCACCCGGAATCAGTCAATTTTGCACTACGGGGCCAGTTCATCCTTCCGTTTGAAGGCACGTTTGCAACAGCTGCTGCTACTGCCTTTGCACCGGTTGGCGGATCTGCTCATCTACAGAAAGGTGCGGCAAGCCTTGGGGCCTAACTTTCAACATGCCATCAGTGGCGGTGGATCCCTGCCTGCTTACCTGGACCTGTTCTACGAGATCGCCGGAATTTCGATTTTGAATGGCTACGGTCTTACAGAAACCTCACCCGTTCTCTGTGCGCGGCGGCCAGAACAGAATGTGCGCGGTACGGCCGGCCCCCCCCTACCGGGTACCGAGTTTCGCATTGTGGATCCCGAAACCAGGGATCCCTTGCCGCAAGGCCAAAAAGGACTGATCATGGCGCGGGGGCCACAGGTGATGATGGGCTACTACAACAACCCCGAAGCCACTGCGAAGGTACTCACTGCCGAGGGTTGGTTTGATACTGGGGATCTGGGCTGGCTCACCCCCGATGGCCAACTGGTCATCACCGGGCGGGCCAAAGATACCATTGTGCTCCTGAATGGAGAAAACATCGAGCCCCAACCCCTGGAAGATGCCTGTCTGCAATCTCCTTATGTCAGCCAAATCGTTGTAGTTGGGCAAGATCAGAAAAAATTGACAGCTCTCATCTACCCTAATCTCGACACCCTAAAAGCCTGGGCCAATGAACAGGGGATCCCGACTTCCGAGCCAGCAGAGTTGTTGACCAGCCCACAGGTGCGTTCCCTCATTTTGGAGGAATTGCGCAGCCACATCCAGCAGCGACCCGGTTATCGACCGGTCGACCAAATTGGCGATTTTCGCTTCTTGCCAGAACCCCTGAGTGTGGAGAACGGCCTGCTGACCCAAACGTTGAAGATTAAGCGTAACCCTGTAGCCGAGCGTTACGCCCACCTGATTCAGGAGATGTACCCGGCTTAGCCCTTCTTCTCAACTGCCTAGGTCTGGGATCCCTGTTGTTGCTGCAAGTAACGCTGGTACTGCTCTGGAGGGATTGCCCCTCGGTAGGCACCGCAATAGTAGAGGGTGAGCACCGCTTTATAGGCCCAGTCAGTCGGCACCACATCCGGGAAAGGGCTGGGCAAGGTATCTGCCTGGTTGCGAGCACAGGCTTGCAAAATCTGTTCTGAGGTCAGTTGTTCGGCCAAGTCGGGGGGGAGCTCCCGCAGATTGGCTTGGGCAAAGGCAGTCCCGGCCAGGGTGAGGCTAGACAGGAGTGCTCCCAAGAGGGCCGGTATGCGGATAGATGGCATGTTGATCGGCTCAAAGAAAGTTACAGGCAATGAGATAAGCTCTGTCGGGCAGATCTCTTTCCCAGGATAGTACGGCTACAAAACGGGTTTGGATTTGGATAAGGGAAAGGAGCGCAGCCGGTCAATTCCCGGATTAAGATGCAGGAAAGCTGTCGCAGGGAGTAGGGCAAGTGGCAGATCCTCTAAAAGGCAAAGTGGAGTCTTTGCGGCAGGCGTTGGCCTTTTTTCTGGAAGATGACAACATCATCGATCGCTTTGAGGCGGATGGTTTGAAAACCTTAATTTTGCAGGATGGGCACATTTCTGAAGCAGAGAAAGCCTTCTTGCAAGAGGCCATTGCCCAAAACAACTTCGACAGTGAAGCCCTTGCTTTGCTGAAAGACCTGCTGCAGCGACAGGAGGAACTCTCCTCTTGAGCAAAATTTTATCAGGCTTGAAGTATAATTTCTAACAAAATTTCCAGCTTATTTGTTTTTATTTGCCGGCTGAGAGCACGCTATGTCTGGGCTAGAAGCTACAAAAGCTACACCGCAAGAGCCAACGTTTGATGCGTTGAACCCGCCCGATCCCAAACTGATCGATGCTTGTGTGCATTGTGGCTTTTGCCTGACCACCTGCCCCAGCTACCGTGTCATCGGCAAAGAAACCGATTCCCCCCGTGGGCGCATCTATCAGATGGATGCTCTGAATCAGGGCCAAATCTCTCTGTCTCCCGCTACAGTTTCCCATTTCGACAGTTGCTTGGGCTGCTTAGCCTGTGTAACGGCTTGTCCTTCCGGGGTGCAGTACGACCGATTGATTGCCGCTACCCGCCCGCAAATTGAGCGTAACTACCCGCGCAATGTTTGGGATCGGCTTTATCGGCAGTTCATCTTCTCCCTGTTCCCCTACCCTGGGCGCTTGCAGCCTCTGTTGTGGCCCCTTTGGCTGTACCAAAAGCTAGGGGTGAGCCGCTGGATCCACAAAGGGCTGGAAAAGGTCTCCCCCCGTCTGGCGGCCATGGAATCTTTGATGCCCCGGCTTGAGGTGGAGCAACTGCTGCCGAAGCAGTACCCGGAGCGGATTGCAGCGGTGGGAGAACGGCGCTTTCGGGTGGGGTTGGTTTTGGGCTGTGTGCAACGCCTGTTTACTCCTCAGGTCAATGAAGCCAGTATTCGGGTCTTAACCCACAATGGCTGTGAGGTGGTAATCCCTCCTAGGCAGGGGTGCTGTGCAGCTTTACCTCACCACCAAGGCCAGCTGGCACAAGCAGAGAGCCTTGCCCGCCAGATGATCGAGGCTTTTGCTCCCTACGAACTGGATGCCATTGTGATCAATGCCTCCGGCTGTGGACACACCCTCAAGGAATATGGCCACATTTTGGCAGGGGATCCCGATTACAAGGAGAAAGCCGCTCAGTTTTCTGTCAAGGTCAAGGATATTCAAGAGTTTCTTGTTCAAGTGGGCTTGACAACCCCGCTGCACCCATTGCAAATGGACTCCGTCCCGCTAACGCGAACGGAACCGCTGGTGCTGGTGTACCAAGATGCCTGCCACATGCTGCACGGACAACAGCTCAGCCAAGAACCCCGCCAACTGTTGCGCCAGATCCCAGGGCTAGAACTCAGGGATCCGCTGGATGCTGCCCTCTGCTGTGGCAGTTCTGGTGTGTACAACCTGTTGCAACCCAAGGTGGCAGCCGAACTGGGATCCCAGAAGGTGCAAAATCTCCTCAACACCGGCGCTCAAGGCATTGTTTCTGCCAATATCGGTTGTCGCCTCCAGATCCAGAAACATTTGCACTTGCAAGGGAAGCAGGAGATACCCATCTTTCACCCGATGGAGCTGCTGGATCGGGCGATGCAGCCACAGCCGGGATCCTGATCCTTCTGGATGACCCCGAAATGTACCCAGCCTAACCCTGGGATAGAGTTTGGGCGTGCTATCCTTCATCCAATTCAGATGGTTGACCTGGGGCGTATCGCCATCGTCGGCGGGGCGGATCCCCAAGCTTTGCAATCCACCGGAGGCTGGTATGGTTCGGAACATTCTTCCTTTTTTGGCAGCCGTGGGTCTGGGGTTGGGGCTAGCAGTGAGCACGGCGGCCCAAGAGCGCACCCCCAACGATCCACAGCTGTTTAATCCGGGTCAACTGACGGTGGCCACCGGGGATCCCGTGTTTCCCCCCTGGATGCTCAATGATGACCCGGCGGGCGGAGAGGGTTTTGAAAATGGCTTAGTCTATGCCCTGGCGACAGAGATGGGCTTTGCCCCTGAGGATGTGGTGTGGGTGCGGGAGAGTTTTGAGCAGTCCATCGCCCCTGGCCCCAAGTCCTACGACTTTGCCATTCAGCAGATTTCAGTGACTGAGGCTCGCTCCGAGGTGGTGACCTTCTCCGATGTCTATTATCAGCCGGATAAAGCCGTGGTGGCGTTGCCGGATAGCCCAGTGGTGGGGGCCAGCAGTTTTGAGGAGCTGCGCCAAGCCCGCTGGGGAGCCACCGTCGGTACCACTGATCTGGATTATTTGGAAAACATTCTCGGCATTAGCGATGTGGCGGTTTACGATGACCAAGCGGGGGTGTTTCAGGCTATGCAGGGGAATCTGATCGATGCCACAGTGGTTGCCTTGCCCACAGCCTTGTTTGTAACAGCAGTACAGGTGCCGGAGGCCAAGATTACAGCTTTGCTGCCCCCTGACGAGAATGACCGTGGCCACGGCTTGCTGTTTGAAAAAGATAATCCCTTGGTGGACTGGGTAAATGAAGCCTTGGCTGCCGTGATCGAGCGCGGCGTGGTGGAAGATCTGATCCAAACCTATCTGGTGGGAGATGAGGTAATCCCGGAGATCCGTGAATGAGGATGGAGGGTGAGTCACCGCCGGGATCCCCTCCTGGCTGGAGCACAGGATGTGGGGATCCGCCCCCGCCTGCCCAGAAAACCCTCAGCTTACAAGAGCGATGGATCCCGTTGGGGATCAGTGTCGTCAGTGTGGTGGTGGTGTTTGGTGGGTTGGCCTGGTTGGTGGGATCCTCGGAGCAGTGGCCCCGCATCCAACGACAATTTTTCAATGGCAGCGCCATGGTGGAGGCGTTTCCAGCCGTATTGCGCGGCTTCTGGACTAACTTGGCCGTCTGGGGGGTAGTGCTCTGTTGTATCGCCCTTTGGGCCTTAGTGCTGGCGGTGTTTCGCTCCTTGAATGGGCCGTGGTTTGCCCCGCTGCGCCTGTTCACGGTGGTGTATGTTGACCTGTTTCGGGGCTTGCCGGCGCTGTTGCTGGTGTTGCTGTTTGGGTTTGGGATCCCGGCTCTACAAATTCCCGGTTTGCCCCGGACGAGCCTATTTTGGGCAGGAACGGCGATGGTGCTCAGCTACTCTGCCTACGCGGCGGAGGTATATCGCTCCGGAATGGAGGCGGTACATGAGGGACAAAGGGCGGCGGCCAAGGCGTTGGGATTATCCCAGTGGCAGACCTTACGCTACGCGATCGTGCCCCAAGCGGTGCGCAATGTCCTGCCTGCCCTCCTCAACTTGGCAGTAGCTCTGCAAAAGGATGTGGCTCTGTTGAGTGTGGTGGGGGTACGGGATGCAGTGCGGGAGGCCCAGATTTATACCGCCCGCACCTTTAACTATTCCTCGTTGGTGGCGGCTGCACTGCTGTTTTTGGTTACCTCCATTCCTTTGGCCCGCTTCACCGACACCATTGCCAGACAGGATCGAGAGCGACGACTACAAAGGACACTCTAGATGGAGCGAATCCGCATCGAAAATCTGACCAAATATTACGGCCAAACCTTGGTGTTGCACTCCGTCAACCTGAGTGTGCAAAAGCATGAGGTGGTTTGTCTGATTGGAGCCTCTGGATCCGGCAAGTCCACCCTGTTGCGCTGCATCAATCGCTTGGTGGATTTTGACTATGGCCGCATCTATTTGGATGGGATCCCGATCGAGGATCCCTGCTTTGGCCATCATCAACTGCAAAAAAGGATTGGCATCGTTTTTCAGTCCTACAACCTATTTCCCCATCTGAGTGTGTTGGAGAATATCACCCTCGCTCCTCGCAAAGTGCATGGTGTCTCCAAAGTAGAGAGTTGGGAGTTGGCCATGTCCCTGCTGGCTCGTTTTGGCATGAAGCCCTTTGCCCATAGCTATCCGGAACAACTCTCGGGCGGGCAACAACAACGGGTGGCGATTGTGCGAGCTTTGGCCACGCAACCGGATGTCTTGCTGCTAGATGAGGTCACCGCTGCTTTGGATCCCGAATTGATGGGGGATGTCTTGGAGGTGGTTCGGGATCTGAAAACCAAGGGTATGACGATGATCATTGTTACCCACGAGATGGGCTTTGCTCGGGATGTGGCGGATCGGGTGTGTTTTTTGGCGGAGGGACGCATTTTGGAAGAAAACACCCCTCAAAAGTTATTTTCCTAC
>JAUQVI010000161.1:0-7880 GCA_039794885.1 Thermostichus sp. DG02_5_bins_236 | reverse complement strand
CGATTGTCGCCTCTACCCCGCTGGCCTGGCATACCTGGATCAGCGCATCCGCTAGGCCATCACTGGTGTCCATACCGCCTATGCGCAGCGGATCCGGGATCCCGTTCAAAATCGGCACAATATCCAGTCGTGGGCGCGGGTATTGGTGCGCCTGGATCAGTCCCTCCCGCTCGGCTGCCGGCACACCGGCTCCCTGCTCTGGGTGCAGCAACAATTCTAACCCGGCCCGAGCATCCCCATGCGGCCCTGTCACCACCAGCCAATCCCCCGGCTGAGCCAATTTCCGCTGAATGGCCCGCCCCGGTTGCACCGCTCCCAAAGCTGTAATGGCCACAAATCGATGCGGGGAGCGGCACAAATCCCCCCCCACCAACGAGGCTCCCCACTCTTCGCTACAAGCTTGCATGCCCCGGTATAGCTCCTCAACCCAGGCAATGGGCGTGGAAGCAGGTAAACCCAAACCGATCACCAAAGCCTGCGGACGGGATCCCATCGCTGCTAAGTCGGATAAGTTCGCTGCCACCGAGCGCCAACCCACCGCATGAGGCGGGGTCGTTAAATCGCTAAAGTGTACCCCCTCCACCAGCACATCCGTGGTGACCACCAACTGCCCCTGGAGAGGCTCTAGCACCGCCGCATCATCCCCCACCACCTGGCTTGGACAGTAGCGCTGCACAATCTGCAACAACCCTGCCTCGCCAACCTCGGAGATCAGCTGGGGAGGGGGAGCATCATGAGTTGGGTCAAAGGGGGCGTGAGGGCGAAGGGGGAACAAAGGTGCCTGTTGCGGATGAAGCGGATGAGGAAACTTTAGCGGGTCATTACCGAGTAGAGAACACCCACCGAGCCGACTCCCTAAGCCAAACGCCGCCCAATCACCCCATAAAAGGGATCCCCGCTGAGAAAACCAACCCAACTGAAGGGGGCCGCCCGCTGAATCACCTGAACCACTTCAAACCCCGGCACCGACTCAAAATACCGCTTCACTAGCTTCACCCGTTCCCCCTCAGAACCATCCCGCCACGCTTGAATTGCTTTCTGGAAAAACATGCGATTGGAGAAACTGACAATAAAAAGTCCCTGCGGTTTCAGGACTCGATGAACCTCGGCAAACACTTGTTCCGGCTGTTGCAGGTATTGTACCGAAACGGTGTTCAACACCGCGTCAAAGGACTGATCCGGTAGAGGCAAGCTCGGGTTTTGGTTCAGGTTTTGGATGAAAAAGTGGTCGAGCCGTGGGTTAGCAGCCAGCTCTTCCCGGTTCATGCCATGCCCCTCCACATGGGCAAAAGTCATTTCCGGCGGCAGGTGAGAGACCCAACTGCTCATCAGATCCAAAACCCGGGTCTGGGGTTGCAGATGATCACGATAGAGATCCGTAAGCTGCCCGATAAACCCAGCATCTACATGGGTTACAAAGCGGGGATAGTCGTAAAAGAGGGTGTCATCGCTGGGATCCAGCTTAGAGCGCTGCCAATCGTTCAGGAGCATCATCATCCGCAAAGTCTGTTTCAAAGCTTAATCAAACCTAACATTCTGGAACCCCATAGCAGGGAGGAGGCGTGATAACTTAGCAGAGCGATTGTGGAAACAATACGAGGAACTCTTGACTGTGATGTCTGCTTCCTATTCTGCTTCAGTGGCTCTCACCTCATCCACCTCCGGCCTACGCGAGTATGTGACGGAACTGCAACTCCACATGGCTCTACAAGCCCGTAGCCTCACCCCCTCTTTGAGCTTGTCTCCCGAGCCCGATAGCCGTCTGGTCATGTTGCAGCAGGCTCAAGCGGACATGGAAAAAACTGCCTCCCGCCAGTGGCTGTGAACAGGGGGATCCCAGTTGGGATCTCAGGTTAGGGTGGGGGAAGTAAATGCCCCACGTGATTCCTGCACAAGCCGTAGAGCTGGTCAAAATCTGCTTCCAATAGACAGGTAACCTTAGGCTTTCCCTGTTCAGAGGGATCCCTGCTGAGGGCGTTGCCGAATCAAGAACCGAATCTCTTCTAGCAGGATCTCGAAGCGCTGGTCAGACTCCACTTGGCGCTGCTACAACTCTTCCATCCTCTGTTGAAACTGCGCCTGTTCTCGTTGATCTTGGTTCTTCTAGGGCTGCAATGCGGGCATCTTGGCGTTCCTGTAGGGTGTTTAGGGCCTGTAGGAGAGTCTCCTGTCGGTTTTGCATGGCGTGCATTGCTTTCATGGATTGGGTAAGAGTTTCTGCCCAAAATGAGCCATATCAGAACGGGTCTCGCTGGTGAGCTGCATCAAGTTCTGAATTGCCTGCTCACGATTGATGGATTGCTGGGTCAGACGGTCAATCGCTTGGTTAGTTTGCTCGGCCAGACGGTCAATCGCTTGACTGTTGCGAGTGGTCTGCTCGTTGAGATGGTCGATGGCTACTTCACGTCTGGCCGACTGTTCAGCCATCTGAAGCAAAAGGCGTTCCACCCGGCCCAGCCGATCTTGGCATGTCATCTGTTCCTCACGCTCTGCCCGTCCAGGAATTCTCAGGCCAACCCTTTGCGCAACACGCTCTGCACCAGGATCACCGACAGCACCACAAACCCCGCCAATAGACCCAGGGATCCGGCGAGAGTCAGATCTCCCCAGGGGGCTTGCAGCACCACATCGGTGAAGCTCCAGTCACTGTTGCGGTAGAGATGGCGAATCGGTTCGATGGCAAAGGTTAGGGGATTCAGGCTGGCTACCCAACGCAACCAAGCGGGCATGAAACTCAAGGGGGCCAAAGCAGTACTGGAGAAGATCAGGGGCAGATTGATCAGAAAGATCAGGGCCAACAACTGCTGATGTCCTGGCATGGCAAAGGCCAATCCCAAGCTCAGGGCCGTAAATCCCAACACCAGTAAGCTAACAATCAGAACCACCACCGCCAAGCCTGAGCCATTCGGGATGCCGGCGCCAAGGGCATAATCAGCCCCGATAATGACCATCGTCTGCACCAACGCCAGGCTGACGATGAACAGGCTAGAGGCCAAGACAATGGAGAAGCGGGAGGTGAGGGGAGCCACCAGCAACCGGTTCAAAAAGCCGAATTCCCGGTCGAAAATCACCGGCACTCCTGCATTCAAGGCCCCACCAAAGGCCGTAAACACGATTACCCCTGCTCCCAAAAACTGGGTGTAGTTCTGCCCGGCTCCAAAGATGCCGGCAGGGGCGTTCTGAAACAATGCACCAAAGAGAATCAGCCACAGCAAGGGCTGGATAATGCCGACCAGGAGCGTGGTGGGGCGACGCTGCAGTTGAATAAACCAACGGCGGGTCAGGGCAAAGGTTTCCTGCCAGAAGTCGGCTGTGAAGAGGGGGATGGAACTGGGTTGAGGCTGAGACAGGGTACGAGTCATAAGACAATCTCTACAGAATTTTTGGACAGGTGAGCTGTTGGGTAATGAATATCAAGGGAACGGGATCCAAAGACTGAACTTTCTACTTTCTTTCTACTTTTTCTTTTTACCTAGGTTGGCTTCGGCAGCGGCCAGCTCTGCATCCAGAAGGGTTTGCCCGGTTGCCGCCAAGTACACATCATCCAGGCTGGGCCGAGACTGGCTGCTGCTAAACACCTCCAGCCCATGAGCCTGAAAATGGGCGCGGATTGTACTCAAGGGATCCTCGCCATTCCGCTGCACCACCAGGTTCAAGGCATTGCCTTGGGCACTGTTGATCAGCACCTTTTGCACAAAGGGTAGGGATCCCAGCAGTTGGGCCCCGCGTTCTGCCAGCTCCTTAGGGGCAAATTCTTGCAACTTAACGGTGATACGTTCTCCACCGACGCGGGCTTTCAGTTCTTCTGGGGTGCCTTCGGCAATTACGGTACCCCGGTCGATAATGGCCACCCGATCCGCCAGCAGATCGATTTCCTCCAGGTAATGGCTACTGAGCAACACGGTGATGCCCATTGCCTTGAGTTGGCGTAAGAAATCCCAAATCACCAACCGGCTCTGGATATCCAGGCCCACTGTCGGTTCATCCAACACCAGCACCTGCGGCTGATGCAACAGCCCTGCCGCCAGATCCAAGCGTTTGCGCAAGCCGCCGGAATAGGTACCGGTGCGCTCATCGGCACGATCCGCAAGATCCAACAACTGCAATACGGCGGTGATTCGCTCCTGGGCTAGGGGGCGGGGCATGTGGTAAATGTCCGCTTGCAGCTGTAGGAGTTCTCGTCCGGTTAGAACCTTGTCCAAAGCCACCTCTTGGGTAACAAAGCCCAATTTTTCTCGAACGGCCTTGGGATTTTCCAGAACCGGGATCCCGCATACCTCCACTTGGCCGGCATCCGGGCGTAGAAGGGTACAAATGCAGTGCAGGGTGGTGGTTTTGCCGGCTCCATTAGGGCCGAGAACGCCGTAGATCTGACCGGGTTCCACCTGAAAAGACACATCCGCCACGGCCACTGTGGAGCCATAGCGTTTCTGTAGCTGTTGCACTGAGACCGCAGGAGTATCTGACATGGGTGTCCACAGTTCGCTTTCTCTAGGCTATCAAGCCTGCTGAGAAGACGAGAGGTCGAGCTCGCCCTGATTTCTCAGTTTATCTCTGCTGGGGGGAGACACGATTTTCCAGCTGGGCTCTACACTTGGGGATGTGGGGGTGGACGAGCAACATGAAACCAGTGGCCAGTGTCGGAGAGCTG
The DNA here is from genome assembly GCA_039794885.1 of Thermostichus sp. DG02_5_bins_236. Taxonomy (GTDB): domain Bacteria; phylum Cyanobacteriota; class Cyanobacteriia; order Thermostichales; family Thermostichaceae; genus Thermostichus. The sequence continues at coordinate 3,229 of JAUQVI010000161.1, read as the reverse complement.
TTGGAACGGTATGCGGCAGGCCAACGGGATTTTGATGGCATTAATCTATCGCGTGGGGATCTGCAGTCGGCACGCCTCTGGCATGTACGGCTGCGCCAAGCTTTGCTTTGTCGGGCCAGATTGGCTCAGGCCAGCCTGATGGGGGGAGATCTCAGTTTCGCCGACTTGAAATTTGGAGATCTGCGCCAAACTCAACTGCACATAGCCCAATTGGCGGGGGCGGATCTGCGCTTTGCCGATTTACGGGGATCCCGGTTGTGGAGAACCTGTTTGCGGGGGGCCAATTTACGGGGATCCCGCTTTGAAGAAGCCCTGCTGCAGGGGACGATTTTACAAGGGGCGGATCTGCGGGGGGCGGATTTGCGCCACGTTAATTTGCGCTTCACCAATCTGGAGGGGGCCTTTTTTGACCAGCGCACCCGGTTCCCGCCGGATTTTAACCCTGACTGGGCTGGAATGCAGTTATGCTCTCCATTCTCCTCGAGAGATTCCCTCTCAATTGGTGAATCCAGTAGAACCTCTAACCCTGTAAGAGAGTAGCAGCTGAACTTCTCAGTAGAGTTTGTTCCCCGTAGCGCAACATCATCTCTAAGGCGATGAGACGGTTACCCCAAACCTGGACTCGGTAGGGGTTTTGCAGAGACTTTACCCGCATCCAAGTGCCGAGGTTTTCTCGTAGGTGACTGAGCTGTTGACGGGCTTCCGCCAGAGACCCAGGGTTGGGATCCGCTACCAAGGCCGCCAGGGATCCCTCTACCTGTTCGATCTGCTCCAACCATTGACTTCGTTCCGGTTCCAACAGCGGCAGTTGTCCCCGTTCACTCAAAAACATCCACTCCTGCTGTAGCGATTGGAAGCGATCCTGAATGGCCCCAAAGGGATCCCGGTGGGGAATGCGGGTGGAGGCAATGGCCGAGCGGCTGAGGATTTCTTCCAGCTCAGGCGTAAACTGGCGCACTGCAAACAGGGCAAAGCCGCCGGTGGGCAGATCCCGTACCACCTGCATTTGATCCAAAAATTCCACCGCCGGCAGGTTTAACAAATTGAGGCTGGGTAAAAACAGGGCCGAGGAGCGGCTGACGATTTCCAGGTTCGGTTGCACCAGTTGCGCCAAGCGCCGCGTATTGCCCGCATAAGTGAGGGGAATCAACAAGTCCAGTTCTCCCGCTTGGATCCACTCCTCCCAATCCTGTTGCAGCTTTTGGAGACGTTCATTTTGAGGTAAGGCATAAACCGCTGCCGAGAGAATCACCCGTGGATTCAGGGATCGGGCAGTACGGGCAATAGACTCCACCACTTCGTTAACTTGCTGGGTGCGGTAGCGGGTCCACAATTGCCAGAGGGAACGATCCGCGAGGGGATCCAACTCCAGCGGATCCACACCGGCAAGCTGCTGAAACCCTTGGCGGGCAGCCCGACCAAAGCCAAACACATGGCGGCTAGCGGCATTTTGAAAAGGATAGCGGATGTAATCTAGGTGGATCCCATCCACGCCGTAGTCCTGCACCAGTTCACGGATCAAAGCGAGGAGATAGGTGCGCACCTGCGGATTGGCGGGATCCAGCCAGGTTTCCGGTTGCCCACGGGGGAAGAGATTGCCGCGATGATCCACATTGGCCCAGTCGGGATGGGCCGTCAGCACCGGGCCGATATAGTCCTGGGGTAGGTTAATCTCCGGCAGGATGTTGTGGCGGATGTTGCCTACTGCAAAGGTCCAAATCCAGGCGTGCAACTCCATACCCCGCTCATGGGCCAAGCGCACTGCTGCTCGCAAGGGATCCCAGCCCCGAGTCAGGGGGTTTTGCTGGGGAGCAACACGGCTAGGGTGAATGGCAAACCCGGCATTCAGGGTCTCGAAAAAGACGGTGTTGAGGCCGGATTGGGCCAAGCGGTCGAAAATCTGCGCCAACCCCCTTTCTGAGCCCGATTCGACAATGGTGCCCCGATCCAACCAAATCGCCCGCACCTCCGGCAATGCCGTCAGTCGATCCACTGGGTAGTTGGCCCATAAATCCGCTCGTGCCTGTTCGAACGCCTGCCGTGCTTGCGTATATTGCCCCGCCTCCACCCAAGCGGGCAGTTGTCGCAGAACGTCGCGGGCGCGCGCCAAAATCGATTCATATTCGGTAGCATCCGGCCTGCCTTGGGTCGCCTGAGTGAGCAAGAGGGATCCCTCCACGCGCCCCAATAACCCCCCCAATTCTTGTCGCATGGCTAGCAGCTCGAAGGTGTTGATCGGCAGAGGGGGTGGAGCAACAGGCTGTTCCGCAAGGGCGGCGGATCCCCCTTGGGCGCGTTGCAGAGCTGCTTGCAACCACTGCTGATCCAACTGGGCAGTCTCCTCTGGGAATTCTCCCCAGCGCCAACCCAGGTACACACTTTGACGGCTGGCAATCACCGCATAGGCATCTCCTCCTACCCCTTCCCAAACAGCGGTCAAGCGACTTTCGGTGCCGGTGGGTAATAGGGCCCCCCCCGCAATGGCGTCATTGGCAGTCACCCCACGCGCCCATTCCTCGGCAAACCCCGTGAGGCGCACCGGGCTGGCCATGGGAATATCGCCACTCCAGTAGGCCCCGATTAAGTTGCGCAAGGGATCCCGAGCCTCACCAGGAAGCTCCAAAGGGCCACTGACAATCAACTGCCCCCCCTGCTGTTGCATCCATGCGCCGAGAGCAGTGGCTTGAGCAGGAGTGAGGCGGTTGACATTCGGCAAAAAGACGGTGTTACGCCCCTGTAAACTTGCCGGGCTAAGCTGGTCAATCAATTGATGGGTCAGGCCGCTGCGCCGCAGTTGCCGCTCAATGTTGGCCCAGTTTTGCCCCGGCAAGCGTACCACCGTCAAGTCATAGGCGGGAGTAGGGCTTTGGCCGTGGGCTGGCCAGTGCCAGGACAGGGATCCCGTCCAGAGCAACAAACTGGCCAAGAACAAGCCCAGACCGACACCAAAGGACTTGAGGATCAACTCCAGGGAGCGCTGCTGGGTTGGGCTCACTGCTGAGTTCATTACAGATCCAGATCCATCCGTTCTCAGCATGGGATCCCTCTTTGAAGAGTATGTAAGCGTTGACACAGCTCTTGAACCAAACCCACCCAGACCATTTAACAACGTGAGCGGGAAATCCCCCTGACGCGATAGCGACTGGGGGATGAAAGCGAATACGGGGTTTGAGCCTACTCACTCTCCACCCCCTCCTGGTTCTTGACGTACTCCATCACAATTTCCAGA
>JAUQVI010000160.1:0-7914 GCA_039794885.1 Thermostichus sp. DG02_5_bins_236 | reverse complement strand
CCATCATTGCGATAAAGGTTTATCTGTCAGGATTCCTAGATAGTTTGTTCCTTCGCTTCGCTCAGTCACGCGGCTCTCATCCCGACGCTGACCGTTCCGGTACAGCGCGGGGCTTCCCGCCTAATAGATAAAGGAAGGTTTCTCGGCTGCTGTTTCGGAGCGGGCATTGATCCATCCCCCTTTAAACACCTTGCTCCAGGCGGGCACCAAACCCCAGCGAAAATGGGTTGCCTTGCGTTGCAGGGATCCCAGTTCGGCTGACTTGGAGGCCACCACCGCCAGCACGGGCTGAGAAGGGGCAATGTTGTAGCGGGGGGCCAGTGGCAGGATTCCGGCTGCTTCTGCATCCAGATGCAAATCGAAATGCTGCATCAGCACTTCCGGATCCACCGCTAAACTAAATCGCCCACACATAAAGGTGTCTCATTGACGCTCTCCCCCCAACCCTAAAGGGTAAGGTGCTACGCACCGCTGTCGCGAGGGTCGGAGATTCCTGTTTCACAGACCCTTAACTAGATTGGGTCACCCCAACCCCCGTCAGACCGTCTCCGCAGGCACTTCGATTCAATGTCCACGATGCGCCCCACCGCAGACAAGTTGTTGAGACAATCTTAGCAGACTGCTCCCTCCGGTCGCCCGCCGCTACGCCACACCCCAAGCCTGCGGCTACGGGCGGAGCACTGCGACGGATTTCGGTAGAGGTTCTTCCGGCTCCCGTTCCATGACCTTAAACCTTAGTGGAAATACCCAACAATTGCAGGATCCCTCGCAACGGAATCTCCACCCAATCGGGGCGGTTGTTCAACTCATACCCCAATTCATAAATCGCCTTTTCCAACAAATAGGCATCCAACAAGACTTCTAACTCCTGCAGATTATGGGGCAAAAAAGCCGATTGGGAGGCCACCTGCAAATATTCTGCCAAAAAACCTGCACATACCCAGCGATGCCAAAACTGAGCCCATCGCATCATATCAGCGCGGTTATCTTCGTTGATCAAGCCACTGGCCAGTTGTTGGCGCAAGGCCATACTCACCGCATAGTGAAAGGAGCGCAGCATTCCCGCCACATCCCGCAAAGGGAATCGTTTTAGCCGCCGTTCTCCCAAAGAGCGGGCTGGTTCTCCTTCAAAGTCAATAATAACGAAGTCCTTGCCGGTAAACAGCACTTGGCCGAGGTGATAATCCCCATGACAACGGGTGCGCAAAGCGGTGATCTTTTGTTCTAAGACTAAGCGAAAACGGCTCATGATCTCGTCTTCTTGATCTTTGACCACACGGGCCAGCTTGGCTTCCGGTTCCGGCAGTTTACGCATTTGCTTATGGAGCAAGGGAAATACCTGCCCTGTCAAATTGCGCATCGATTGATAGACCGACCGCTGATAAAGACTGGAAAAGGGTTCAGGGGCAAAATCTTTATCTTCCGTATCGGCGGCAAGGGCAATGTGGAGTTCAGCGGTTCGCTTAGCCAAGATCCGCACCGACTCTAGGTAGCTGCCAATGGTGGCATAGGCCAATTCTGGCAAAGGCGATTGGGACAGTTGCAAAAGGGATCCCTGCGGTACCGGCACCGGATTGACCTCCGGATGGTGGATCAGCACCGTCTCGAAGTATTGCCCCAGACTGTCGAGGGTGTAATGCCAGGCATCCCCCTCATTGGGAATGTATTCCTGCAGAATGGCAAGGGTAATCGACTTGTCGGCGGGTTCAAAACTACGGGATCCCTTGCGACGGCGATACTCCAGAGATCCGAGCACCCGTGGCACCTGCACTTGGGCGTGGTGTTGGACGAGGTAGCGGCCAATCTCCAGCTCTGGGTTCACCCCTTCCGACACCTTGCGGTAGAACTTGAGGATGTACTGGTTGCCATAAACCACAGAGGTGTTGCTCTGCTCCGCCTTGAGAATGCGCGGTTCCTGGCTGGGGTCATACTCAAAGGGAGAAAGGGTGGTGGCCAAGAGTTCCCCTGAACTTTGCCGCAGACGACCCTGGTGGGCGATGATCTGCAACGGAATCGGCAAAAAGGTCTTGTCCGCCAAGGCATCAAAGAGGATCCCGGGCGGATCCCCCTGAACCTGTACGGTGGCAATTACGGCCTGAGGCATTTCTACGCGCATGTGCATGGCTGCCTCTTGGGTGGCATAGCCCACCGGGATCAGGTAGGTTTCCGCATCCCCTTCCGTGAACTCCACCTGCAAAATCAAAATCTGGCCGCGAAAAGGGGGATCCGCCTCTCGGTTGCAGGGAATGGCATCCACAATTTGGGTTGCCTGAATTTGTCGGGCCTTGGAGCCAAACCAACGACAGCGGTAGAGGTAGTCGCCCAACACGTTTTCCACCAGCTTCTGGGTTTCCCCTTGAAAGAGACTTTCCCAAGAGCCATTTTTGGCATTCAGAGTGGGGATGCGCTCCAACTCTTCCGGCTTGCTGTGGCTGGGGTGAAGCCGTTCCGATTGCCGTTGCGCTTCGATGGAAAACCAATAAAACGAATGGGGGCCCAACGTCAGGAAATAGGGCAACTGCCCAATCGGGGGGAACTCGGTGCGCCCGAAGATCTCCACCGGAATGAACCCTTCCCATTCCGCCAGCTCTAGCTCCACACACTGCACATAGCGAGACAGGTTGGCCACCACCAGGATGCGCTCCTCTTCAAACACCCGCATAAAGCAGAGCACCTTGCGATTTTCCGGATGCAACAGCTGGAAGGATCCCTGGCCAAAGGCTTGGAAGCGCTTGCGCACCGCAATCAGCCGTTTCATCGTCCACCACAAAGAATAGGGATTGTTCCGCTGCGCCTCCACGTTGACGGTTTCGTAGTGGTACTCGGCATCGATGACAATCGGTAAGTAGAGCTTCTGGGGATTGGCCCGCGAAAAACCGGCGTTGCGGTCGGCGCTCCACTGCATCGGAGTGCGTACCCCGTTGCGATCCCCGAGGTAGATGTTGTCCCCCATGCCGATTTCGTCCCCGTAGTAGAGAACAGGGGTCCCTGGCAGAGAAAACAGCAGGCTGTTCATCAGTTCAATGCGACGACGACTATTGCCCAGGAGCGGTGACAAGCGACGGCGAATGCCCAGGTTCACCCGTGCGCTTGGGTCTTTGGCGTAAACCTGGTACATATAGTCCCGCTCTTCATCGGTGACCATCTCCAGGGTGAGTTCGTCGTGGTTGCGCAAAAAGATGGCCCACTGGCAGTTTTCGGGGATGGGGGGGGTTTGTTGCAAAATATCGATGATGGGGAAGCGGTCTTCCATCTGAATGGCCATAAACAGGCGCGGCATCAAAGGGAAGTGGAAGTCCATGTGGCATTCATTTCCCTCGCCAAAGTAGGCCACCGCATCTTCCGGCCATTGGTTGGCTTCGGCTAGCAACATCCGATCCTGATACTTGTGGTCGATGTGCTTGCGCAGCGCCTTAAGCAGCAGGTGGGTTTCGGGGAGGTTCTCGCAATTGGTGCCTTCCCGTTCGTAGAGATAGGGCACTGCATCCAGGCGCAGGCCATCTACCCCCATATCCAACCAAAAATCCACCACCTCAAAGACCGCCTTTTGCACGGCGGGGTTGTCATAGTTCAAATCCGGCTGATGGGAATAAAAACGGTGCCAGTAATAGGCTTTGGCCACTGGATCCCAGCTCCAGTTGGAGGTTTCAAAATCCTGGAAAATGATGCGTGCTTCTTTGTATTTCTCAGAGGTGTCACTCCAGACGTAAAAGTCTCGTTCTAGTGTACCGGGGGCGGAGCGTCTGGCCCGTTGAAACCAGGGGTGCTGGTCGGAAGTGTGGTTGAGGATCAGCTCGATGATGACGCGGATCCCCCGTTGGTGGGCGGCTTCCAGCAGTGCCTTGAAGTCTTCTAGGGTGCCGAAGGTGGGGTTAACGCTGGTGAAATCCGCCACGTCATAGCCATCATCCCGCAATGGAGATGGGAAAAAAGGCAGCAACCAGATGGCGGTTATGCCCAGATCCTGCAGGTAGTCCAGCTTTTCGGTCAGCCCCTGAAAGTCTCCTACCCCATCGCCATCGCTATCAGCAAAGGCTCGCACCGGCACCTCATAAATCACCGCGTCTTTGTACCAAAGGGGGTTTTGGATCAGGGTGGTGGAGGCAGAGCGCAGAGAGGTTTGAGTCATCATATCGAGACAGAAACAGCAGGGGGCAACTTCGCAACCATAACCGCTGAGCAGGGATCCCCTCAAGCTGGGTCAAGGGTGGAGCTGGTTTTACCAGTTTGTCTGGGTCAGTCTTGAACTTGAACCTGGATCCGCAAAACTTGGCCCAAAGCATTATCGAGAATTTTGGGTCTAAAACCCCGTCCTACCGCTAGCGCGGAAGCAAGCTAATAGGACGGCTTTATGTTGGATAGGCTAACATAACAATATGCTAATCTTTGAAGCCAAGCTCAAAGGATCTGACCGCCAGTTTAGCCTCATTGACGAGGCGATTCGGACGGTGCAGTTCGTGCGAAACAAAGCCTTGCGGTTTTGGGTGGATGGGCATGGCAAGTCGCAATATGACCTGAATAAATACTGTGCAGTCTTGGCTAAAGAGTTTGAGTGGGCAAAAAAGCTCAATTCCCAAGCTCGACAGGCTGCGGCAGAGCGGGCATGGTCAGCTATTGCGGGATTCTATGACAACTGTAAGAAGGCTATCCCTGGTAAGAAAGGCTATCCGAAGTTTCAGAAAGACAACCGCTCAGTGGAATACAAAACCTCTGGGTGAAAACTATCTGAAGACCGCAAATCCATCACTTTTACTGACGGGTTTGGCATGGGCAGTTTCAAGCTGTTGGGTAGTCGTGACTTAAATTTCTACTCGATTGACCAAATCAAACGAGTGAGACTTGTCCGACGAGCCGATGGCTATTACTGCCAGTTTTGTATTGCCGTTGACCGTGAAGTAGCAAGCAAACCCACAGGAAATGCTTTAGGTATTGACCTGGGGCTGAAATACTTTTTGGCGGGTTCAGATGGACAAACGGTTGAAAATCCTCATTGGTTACGGAAGTCTGAGCAGCAATTAAAACGGCTGCAACGGCAAGTGTCCCGTAAGCAAAAAGGGTCTAAGAATCGCATTAAAGCCAGAAAGCGGTTAGCAAAGAAACACTTGCAAGTATCTAGGTGGCGTAAAGATTTCGTGGTTAAGACTGCGAGAGTGTTAATCTTGTCTAACGACCTGATTGCCTATGAAAATCTGCAAGTGCGAAACATGGTCAAAAATCATTCGTTGGCTAAATCAATCTCTGATGCAAGTTGGGGAATGTTTGTGCAGTGTCTTGGCTGTTTTGGACAGGTATTCGGCAAGCTGGTCATTCCAGTTCCACCGCAATACACCAGCCAAGATTGTGCCAATTGTGGGCATCGAGTTCCAAAGACGCTGAGTATCCGTACCCATATTTGCCCTAAATGCGGCTATTCCGAATGTCGGGATGTCAATGCCGCTCAGATCATTTTGCAAAGGGGATTGAAGTTAGCATCGGAAAAGTACCGAGGGGCACTCGGAAACTCAACGCTTGGGGAGAGTTTGACCGCTACTTTGAACAATGAGAGTTGTTCAAAGCAAGTCATCTCGTTGAACCAAGAATCCCCATACCTTTAGGTCGGGAAGTGTCAATCCTTCACACTCTTTTTACCGTTAGGCAATGCCCCCCCGCTTTTGGGCTTCCTTGCGGGAGACGGCCACATTGCGTAGACCCGTGCGGATCAATTCTTGCTCGATCAAGGCAAAGAAGCGCTGCCGATCTCCACCCCGTACCACCGCCAAATGATGGGCTTCTGCCAAAGCAACCGGGTAGCCAAAGCCCTTTTGCACCTGACTCAGTACCCCTGCCAAGGCTCGCTGCAGCAACTCGGCATCCTGCGCTACCCAAGCCGGGAACTCCACGCGGGCAATCTCCGCTTCCCCCAGGGATCCCCCACCAACATTCAGGTAACAGCAGTGAATATGGTGCTCCCCCTCTAATACCCTTGCCCCACTGCGCCAAATCGGGCTGCGCTCTCCCGGTTGTAGTAGGGAGCCCCAAAAGATCCGATCCGGCAAGGGCGCAAAAGGCCGGCAAGGGGGAGCCTGCTCTGAGTTGCAATAGCGGTAACATTCACAGCTCAAGAACGGACATAGTCCTAGGCGCAGGTAGTTCACAGTCTCGCTGCTGCGGGAAGCACTGATGTACCCCAGCAAGGGGATCCGGGCCGCTCGTAACCGTTCTAGGGCCGTCAACAGGGGATCCAACCACAGCCGTTGCTCCTCACCCGCCAACGACTCCAACCCCCACGGAATCAACGATCCATCCACCAGCGCCAAGGTGGTACGGCGACGGGGGATGGCAAGAGCCAACTGGGCCAGCTCCTCCCATTCCGCCTGAGTACGCCGCAAGGCCAAAACTTCTTCTGCCCGCAAACCGGAGTTGTGTTGTAGTTCTGCCGAGCGATAGAGCAACACCGGTAGGCTATCCAATAGCGGCCATTGCTGGGTGCCGTAGTGTAATACCACCCGTCCCACATTGATCAAAGAGCAATAGGCAATCTCGTGATGGTTGGGCACAATCTGGGATCCATCCGTGGCCACCACTGTATGTCGTCCTTTCAGGGGCTCGATTTTGGGTTGGGATCCCCAGGTCTGCGGCGGTTCTACTGGGCTGGCACAGGTAAACGAGAGATGGGATCCCCAATCGGCATAGCGAGATTGCCAAACCTGCGGCTCCTGTTGCAACTGCTCTAGAATGCGTAGAGCTTGGCGCAGACGCTCCTGGCTGGCTTTGGATTCCTGTTGGAGGTGTTGAGTAAGGCCGGAGATTTGGCCACTCAGTTTAACGAGATCCAACATAGGCGGATGGGGCTACCGGTTCCCCCACGGGGATCCCTTCAGCAGTGGTGAGCAGCTCGTCGAGCGGAAACTCTCCATACACCTCGCTGCTGTTGTTGGGGCTTTCTTGCAAATGCACCCGATGCAACTGTACCCCTAGCTCCCGCACCGGCAAGGTGAGCAACTGTTGAATGCGTAGGGCGATATTCTCGGCGGTGGGCACCACCTGGGCAAAGTATTCAATGTCTTTGTTCAAGAAGGTGTGGTCGAAGGGCTTCACCACCCAGTGGTCGATCACCTGCTGCAACGCCACCAAGTCCACGAGCATGCCAGTACGGGGGTGGATGGATCCCTTGACGGTCACCTCCAGGCCGTAGTTGTGGCCATGTCCATGGGGGCGCGCACACAGCCCGTAAATCTCGCTATTTTCCTCAAAGCTGAGGTGATCCAACGCCAATCGATGGGCGGCGCTGAAATGGGTGGCCACGGTTAAATAGGCTTGCATCGCTTCTCCTCGATAGTCGGCCCAAAGTTCGGGATCTTCGTACAAACGAATGCTGGTTAACGGCAGAGCATCAGCCAAGCGCTGCCAAATCACATAGGCAATAAACTCAGTCGTCGGCAGGGTTTGGGCAAACTCTGGCCAAGCCTGATTCAGATAGGCGAAGTTGAGATCTTGAATCACCCGTTGTCGCAAAACCTGCTTCACCTCTGACAGATTCAAGACCATGCCATACGCATCCACCTCTCCTTGCAGGCCAACCTGCAACACATAGTTGTGTCCATGGCCAGGAAAACGAGCATTTGGGCCAAATCGGGCAAAATTTTCGGCTTCCGAGAGCTCAGGCAGCCAATATCGATGGCTAGCAGCAAATTGCGCACGGCGATAGATCGTACAGGTTCTGGGCATGAGTTGAAAACATCCACAAAGGGATCCACTCTTTCAGCATAAACCCCAGAGTGAAGTACCCGACGCTCATTGCTACGCAATAGAGCCCGGGCTTCTTTGTTCATCGGGACTTGCCTCCGAGAGGGTAGACTTGCGCCTTCCTCCCTTTGGTCTTACAGTCCCTCCCAAAGCAGAAGCCCCACTTCCTGAGGCCCAAATCCGCAAGCC
>JAUQVI010000159.1:0-7927 GCA_039794885.1 Thermostichus sp. DG02_5_bins_236 | reverse complement strand
CTGGTTAGAGCAACTGCAGAACTGGGAATAAAGTCGGACGGGGCTGCTCTTGCATCTGGGTCTACACTGGTTTCGGTGTGACTGGATATAAACTTCTATGGCCTTGGCACAGCCGCGATCCCCACAATCCGCGTGGAAAAAGCTCCGGCAAGTCTTTGCTGTCTGGCGGGAATTCGATGGCATTTTGTTGATGACGGTGTTGGTCTTAACCGGCATTGGTATTGTGGCTATCTACAGTACTGTCCGGGAACGCCCGATCAGCAATTACTGGCTCCAACAGCTGATCATGGTGGGGATTGGTTTGGTACCCCTTTTGGCCTTGGCACGGATCCCGTATGAGCGCTTCTTGCGCTGGCATTGGGTAACCTACGCCCTGACACTAGCTGGACTGACCGCAGTTCTATTTTTTGGCAGTGCGGGTGGGGGGGCAGAGCGCTGGCTTTCCATTGCCGGGATCCAACTCCAGCCTTCCGAATTTGCCAAGCTGGGGGTGATCCTCACCCTGGCTGCCATCCTGCACCACTGGCCGATTAAGTATTTCAGTCAAATTTGGGTAGCTGTTGCTGTGATTACCCCCCCTTGGGTGCTGATCTTCTTACAGCCCAACCTGGGTACAGCGCTGGTGTTTGTGGTGATTTTGCTGGCGATGCTCTACTGGGCCGGGGCTAAGGGCAGTTGGATCATTTTGCTCATGTCACCGGGGGTAGGGGCAATTCTCTACGGCCTACACACTCGTCCTGAACTGAGCTGGATGCTGTGGGTGTGGTTGCTGTGGTGCTTGGGGATGGCGAGTACGGCAGCTTGGCGGCTTCCCTGGCGTTGGACGGGAGCGGTCACTTTTGGGGTGATTAACCTTCTTTCTGGACAGCTGGGCCAAGTAGCGTGGCACATTCTTAAACCTTACCAACGGCGGCGACTGGAGATCTTTATTGATCCTGCTCAAGAACCCTGGGGATCCGGTTACCACCTGATACAATCCCGCATTGCCATCGGGGCAGGTGGCCTTTGGGGACAAGGGATCCAACAGGGCACCCAAACCCAATTGGACTTTATTCCCGAGCAACATACTGACTTCATTTTTTCGGCGATTGGAGAAGAAATGGGCTTTTTCGGCACCCTAACGGTGTTGATTCTGCTTTGGATTGTGTGTGTGCGATTGATCTTCATTGCTCAAGGGGCCAAAGACAATTTTGGATCCCTGATTGCAGTCGGGGTGCTGGCGATGATCCTGTTTCAGTCTGTAGTCAATATCGGTATGACCATTGGCCTGGCCCCGATTACCGGCTTGCCCCTGCCTTTTCTCAGTTATGGCCGCTCTGCTCTACTGACCAACTTTTTGGCGATTGGCTTGGTGGAATCGGTAGTAATGCACCGGCAACGCACCACGTTCTTCTCCTAAGTAAGGAGGCGGAAATAGCTAGGAGTGTTCTAGTTATCATGATTTGATCTTGCAGGGATTTTATATTAATCGTAATGTCCCACAGGAAATTCAACACAAAAGCAAGTTTGATTGTTGCCGCTGCTGACCCGAATCGTTCCGTGTAGTAGCACCACCATTTGTTGAATCAATGCCAATCCTAAGCCTGTTCCTCCCTGTCGCCACGGATCCCCTGAAGGGATGCGATAAAACTTCTCAAAAATGCGCTTCTGTTGTTCGGGTGGGATCTCAACCCCGGTATTGGTAACGGCAAACCCAATTCGCTCAGCAGGATCCACCCCAGGCACAGCAGAAAGAGAAGCAGAGGAAGAAGGAATCACCTCAACCTGGATCTGGGCTGCGGGAGGAGAATACTTACAGGCATTGTTAAGCAATTCCACCAAAATACGCCCCAAACAGTTGGGGTCAGTCCGAATCTGAATGAGGGTGGGATGAAGGGTTAAGGTCAGGGTTTGTTGCCGTTGTTGGGTACGTGCCTCAAAGGGCTTTAGCAAAGAGGGTAGCCATTGCCGGAGCGAGATCCATTCCCACTGCAAGTTCTGAACCCCAGTTTCCATCCTTTGGAGATCCAACAGATCGTTGATTAGCTCCGTTTCTCTGGCACATTCCTGTTGCAGAATCTCCAAATACCGTTGTGCTTTCCCCCAATGGGTCGGTGATTCCACCTGCAGATCTGCTAGGGTCAAGCGCAACAGATGAATGCTCATTTTTATGTTTGCCATTGGAGTGCGAAGCTCGTGGGAAACCGTGCTCAGGAAATCATCCTTAAGGCGGTTGAGATCTTGCAACTGCTGCATCCGCTTTTCTAATTCCCGCTCCACTTGCTTCTGTGGAGTGATATCGATAGCGATACCAATGCTGCCCTGCAACTGGCCCATCTCATCCCGCAGGGGAGTGTGTTCGATCAAGATGGTGCGCCGGGATCCCTGGCCGAGTTCTTCAGCGCTGGTGGAATCAGTATCGCCTTTCCATTCGGTGAGTGAGGCCTCAGAAACCGCCAACTGAGGCAACTCCACTTCTCCCGACCATTTTTCTCCCGTTCGGATGGCTTGTAATAGGGTCAACGACTGTTCTGTTGAGACAGGGATCCCGTCTGTAATCAGCTCTCCCAAACTGGCCTCGCCCGCCAAACGATAGAGATTGCTGGCAAAGTGATTCCAGTAGGTAATTTGGCCATCTCGATCCGTAACCACAACGGCAGTTTCCACCGCATCCAACAATTGTTCTTGCAACTTAAGGGTGTTGAGCTGTTTGTTCAATTGGGTGGTACGGATGCGCACTTTTCGCTCCAGTTGCTCATTCAGCTCTCGCACTTGTTGATACAAGGAAGCCTGTTGCAGAGCGATTTCCACCTGAGTAGCCAATTGCTCCATCAGGGTAATCTCCTCCGGTTGCCACTGGCGGGGTTGCCCACATTGATGAGCCACCAACATGCCCCATAGATGCTGATTCGGAAATAAAGGCACCACCAACTGGGCGCGCACTTGGCACTCCTGCAAGTATTGCTGCAATTGGGGTGTTAGAGTTGCACAATGTTGCCGATCCTCCACGATACGCACATTTCCCTGGCGGTAGTGCTGCAACAGTTCCCCAAACCATGTGGGATGAATGACTCGACCCAATGCTTTTGGCCAGGCTGGATCCACCGATTCTTCGATAACCCAGGCTTCTCCATTCGGCTGAAACTGGTAGAACAACACTCGATCCGCCTGCAGAAGTTGTCGTGCATCGGTGGCTGCTGTGGAGAGAATCTGCTCCAGTTCAAAGGAACGGTGGATTCGCAGTGCCACATTGGCCAGTAGGTGTTCTCGTTCTATGCTTTGCCGCAAAGCCAGTTCTGTGTTTCGGTGGCGGGTAACGTCTCGGAAAGTGATTACTACCCCAGAGATATTCCCAGCAATGTCGGTAATGGGGGCGGCACTGGCGGATAAGAAGCGTTCTGTTTGGGCTTTGTCGATGAGTACGGTAGCTGGGGATAGCCCCAGGGTTTTCCTTTGACTCAGCACCGCCGCCACCAAATCCGGATAAGGTTTCCGGCTTTCTTGATCCCGCAAACAAAGCACCTGGCTGAGGAGGGATCCCATTGCTTCGGCGGCTTTCCAACCGGTCAGTCGTTCGGCGGCGGGGTTGAACAGGGTAATTCGTCCAGCACAATCGGTGCCAATCACCCCATCGGCAATGCTCGTCAGGGTGGAAGTGAGCCGTTGTTGTTCTTCGGCTAGAGCAGCTTCTGCCCAGTGCCGTTCTTGCAGATCCCGTTGGGCATCCTGAAGAAGCTGAGCATGCTCCAGGGCCAGGGCTGCCAATTGGGCAAATTGCTCTAACCCCTGCTGTTCCAAAAGGGAAAAACCTCGCCCCAACTCCGTATGGGCTAGCCCTAACACCCCCACTACTTGGGTACGCAACCGTAGAGGCACTCCGATCATGGCGCGACTGTCAGAGTTGATGCCCAAGCGTTCCGGCCAAGTGAGGTAATCTTCCACCTGCACCGGGGATCCCGTTTGCCACACACGCCCAGCTAACCCTTCTCCCGGCCCGATCACTTGGCCGACCAAGGCAGCAGAAGTATTCAACCCCACCTCCAGCCGCATAACGTTCGGATCCGTCCCGCTGACTCGGAAAAGGAATCCTTTCGGTGCTCCTAGCCAATCTGCGGCCTGCTGCACAATCACCTGCAGAAGATCAGGCAGCTCACGCCGATCTAGCAATGCCAAACTAGTCTGGTGTAGGGCATTGAGATAGCGATTTTGAGCCAAGAGGTCGGCTGGAGTGGTCAGATGCGGATCGGATGAGGCGGTGGTCATCCTCGGCCTACTGAAGTACTAAAACAATAAATAAGACTGCTTTACGATAGATCCGACTGTGGCTTTTGGGTAACCGCATGTTCAGGATCTGCCCCTTGCCTTTCCTGCCTAGCCCCCAGTGCTGCTCCCAAAAGCAAAGTCACCAACAGATGGATCCGACCATCCAAAATCACCACATCCAACAACCCAGAGGCAAACAAAGCAACTAGCGCCAGGAGGCTCCCCAACAGCACTCCCTCTTGATTTTGGTGCCAAGCCCCTAGGCCCCGCCACAAAATCCACCCCCACAGCAGCAGATAACCCAGCAAAATTGGGATCCCGCCCTCAGCCGCCAGATGCAGATACAAATTGTGGCAATGGCCCAATAGCTCCGGTGGATTTTGGGCATTGTAAAGCTCGGCAAAGCTCTGCCATCCCCATCCGGTCAGGGGTCGTTCTCGGACCCTTTCCAGCGCAAAACGCCAGGCATCTACCCGATTGGCGGTGGAACTGAAATAGGTGGCCTGCGGGTCGAAGCTATCGGCCAAGCGACTCCAGAGCAACCGCGGCACAACGGCTCGCCAACCGGGCCAATCCAAAGCCGCCGCCAAACCGGCCATGCCGGCAGCGATGAGGATCCCTAAGCCCCACCAGCAGCGTCGGATCCCCAACCCCAGCAACAACACCAAGGCCCCCACTCCCCAGCCATTGCGGGAGGCCGTCAAGATTAACAACAGGGATCCCAACCCCAGTGTGATCCAGAGCCAGGCCGCCGTTTGCCAATTGTCTTTCATGCCCTGATCCTGGTCTAACAACAGACCCGCCGCCAAACAGAGGATCATCACCAGATAAAGGGCCAGGATATTGGCTGAGGTAAAGGCTGCCGCCGGTCGCTCCCCCCCTGCCACCCCTGTGATCCATATCGGCCCCAAAAACAGATCCCCCCGCCAACCCCACAGGGCCTCTCCCCAACCCAGAAGCAGCATCAGCCAACTGCCCAGCACCAGCACCTGTGCCAACCGTCTGCGCCTCTCTGCACCCACCAGCACTCGGGCAAAAACCGGCACCATCCACAAAAAGGGCCAGTAATTGAACATGCCCGGCAAACTCAGCCGCCAATCCTGTCCCAGCAAAGCCACCCCCACCACCGCAAGGCTCAACCCCAAGGCCAACCGATGCAAGGGATCCCGAAACACCTTCCACCCCCAACAGCCATAGCTCCGACCAAGGCCGAGTAGCACCAACAGCAAACTGGGGGCCAAATTCACCGGAATCAAGGCCGCTGCCCCCAATAGCCATCCCTGTTGCCAGAAGGGAGAACAGCTTTGAGTTCCTTGAGAAGATTCCACAGCTGTAGAGGAGGACATCACTCATCCTCAATCGGGATCCCCGGTCGCACCCGTCCCTTACCGAAATAGCGCCCAAATTGCAGCTCATAGACTTCGTCTTCATCCTGGGTTTCCACCCACAGCTCCGAGCGTGCGTAGCCCACACACAACAGTCCGTAGCCCTGCTCCTTTAACTCTCGTGAGATCCCCATCGCTTCCGGTTGATAGAGGGATCCCGCTCGTACCCGCACTGCACAGGTGGTACAGGCCCCATTCCGACAGGCAAACGGCAGCCGGATCCCTTGGGCTTCTGCGCTGGCCAAAATGTACTGATCGGCGGGCACCTGGATCCAATAATGCTGAGCCCGTTGGCGATCGTGAATGTGAACTGAATAGGAGGGGGCAGACTGGGGTGAAGTCATGGAGGACAATAGCGTTATCCCGAAGCCAGATACCTTTTCATGATCCCACAGGATTTTGTCCTGCTGATGTAACCGGGACTGTCTCATTGGGGATCCCGAGAGGGCTGGGATAATCTAAAAGCACACCCCTGAGGAGGGCACCTGCATGCTGGAAACCCCTGAGTCAAATTTGGCGGCACCGGAAAAATTCCCTATCCCCCTCTCTGCAGACACTTTGGCCCAGCTGATCGAGAGCAACACCGAAACTCGGCCCTGGGGCACTTTTACCGTACTTGAGGAAGGCCCCGGCTACAAAATCAAGCGGATTGTGGTGTTGCCGAAACATCGTCTCAGCCTGCAAATGCACTACCACCGCAGCGAACATTGGATCGTCGTCGCCGGCACTGCCAAAGTCACCTGTGGTAGCGAAGAAAAGATCATCACTTCCAACCAATCCACCTACGTGCCCCCCTGCACCCAACATCGCCTCGAAAATCCAGGTGTTATCCCGCTGGTGATCATCGAAGTCCAAAACGGCCAGTACTTGGGCGAGGACGACATCATTCGGTTTAGTGATGATTACGCACGAACGAACGGCAGCCAACCCCAAAAAGCATAAGCCTTTTGGCCGTGACCCGCTAAACCCAACTGAGCAACTCAGTTTGATCCCCCCGTTTGAGTGATTGCAGGATGAAAGCCCTAGAAGCCCAGCACCTGAAAAAGTCCTACCGACAGGGGGGCAAAACGGTACAGGCAGTGGTGGATGTCTCTTTAACAATTGCCGCCGGTGAGGTTCTGGCCTTTTTGGGGCCGAATGGGGCGGGGAAAACTACCACAATTAAGTTGGTTGCCGGGTTGATTCGCCCGGATACCGGTACAGTACGCATTGTCGGACGGGATCCCCATCAAGAGGAACAGGCCCTGATGCAAGTGGGAGCAGTGCTGGAGGGGAATCGGAACCTCTATTGGCGGCTCACCCCTCTGCAAAACCTGGAATACTTCGGTGTACTCCGAGGTCTAAAGGCCAAAACCGCTCGGCAACGGGGATTGGAGCTACTGGAAATCTTTGGGTTGACAGAAAAACAGGGGGTATCGGTACAAACCCTTTCGCGGGGGATGCAACAAAAGCTGGCGATCGCCACTGCCCTAATTCATCGTCCTGCATTGCTGCTGTTGGATGAACCCACTTTGGGACTGGATGTAGAAGCAGCACAAACCGTCAAGTCCCTGATTCGTCAAATTGCTGCAGCGGGGCAAGCTATCCTGCTCACCACCCATCAATTGGATATTGCCGAAGTGCTCTCGGATCAAGTGGCCGTGATTCAGCAGGGGGTGATTATTGCCCAAGCGCCAACCCGCGAACTGATCCGGCATTTTGCCGGCACTGCTTGTACCTATTCCATCGAGTTGGAAGAAAGCATCGACAGCGAACGGGTAGCCCAACTGGGATCCTTAGGCGTGGTGGTTGAGGAGCCCCATCGGTTACGGTTCACCGGTTCATCCGAGCAGTTGTATCGGGTACTGGACAGAATGAACCCTATACCCCTACTCAGCATTAAGCGAGAAGAAGCCGATCTCACCCATGTTTTTCTCAAATTATTGAAAAAGGGGAATCGGGAAAGATGATCCAACTCTTTTTAGCTGAGTTAAAACGTTCCTGGATCCAATACATTCGCTATCCCGTTGAGGCTCTAGGTGGGATCCTGATCACCACCTTTTTCTTCTATGCCTTGTTTGTTGGGGCTCAATATGTGGCAGGGCCAGCCTCCCAGTTTGGAGAACGCCTGGATGCTGTGGTGATTGGCTATGTGCTGTGGACACTGGTGATCTTTATTGTCAATGATATTGCTTTGAATTTACAGGTGGAAGCCCAAACAGGAACCCTAGAGCAAGTCTTGCTCTCCCCTTTTTCAGCAGCATCTATTTTTTTGGCCCGCGCCTGTGCTAGTTTTTCGTTGCGCTTCGCATCGGTCATGG
>JAUQVI010000158.1:0-8007 GCA_039794885.1 Thermostichus sp. DG02_5_bins_236 | reverse complement strand
GTGCAGGGATCCCTGGTGGGGTTGATTGCTGCCCAGGATCAGCTGCGTCCCGATGCTCAGGCCACGCTGCGACAACTGCAAAAGATGGGCTTGCAGGTGATGCTCCTCACCGGCGACCGGGCTGAAGTGGCCGAGCAGGTGATGCAAAACCTGGAATTGCCCGGGATCCGGGTGATTGCCGAGGTTCATCCGGGCGCCAAGGCTCAGGTGATCCGGGACTTACAGGCACAGGGACAAAAAGTCGGGATGGTGGGGGATGGAATCAACGATGCTCCCGCCTTAGCCCAGGCAGATGTAGGCATTTCCCTCCATTCGGCCACTGATGTAGCGATTGAAACTGCTGATATCATTCTGATGCGCAACCGTCTTTGGGATGTGGTGGAAGCGATTCGTCTCAGCTCTACCACCTTCCGCAAAATTCGCCAGAATCTGATTTGGGCTTTCGGGTATAACCTATTGGGGATCCCTGTGGCGGCAGGGGTACTTTTACCCCCGTTTGGACTTTTGCTCAGTCCTGCCATGGCCGGTGGGTTGATGGCCTTTAGTTCCGTCAGTGTTGTTTTGAATTCACTGTTACTGCGCCGTACCTTTTCAGAAAGTACAGCCCAATTCTGAGTCAGAGGTTCATGGATAGGGGGCTTTCCTCCCTAGACAAATGGACAAGTGGCAGTAGAATAATGTCAGTTGTCATTATAGTTCATTATGAGCAATGCTGTTTTGGATCTTTTGGGTCCCCACATAGACAGTGTGGAAGCGATTCGTTCAGGGTTGTCTGTGGACAAAGCCTTGGAATTGGGTAGACTCCTTGAATTGCAGGAAGCTGAGCTAGCCCATTTGATTGGAATTTCCCATCGGACTTTGCTTCGCCACAAGCAGAAAAAGCAAGCCCTTCAACCGGTTACCTCAGATCGAGTATACCGTCTAGCCCGGATTCTAGCTTTAGCTGTGGATGTGTTTGAAGACAACCTAGATGTTGCTCGCACCTGGTTAGAGCGACCTAATCGTGTTCTTAAGGGAGCTTCCCCCTTAGAACTGTTGGATACGGATGCTGGTGCCGAACAAGTGACACAGTTGCTCAACCGCATTGAATATGGAGTTTACAGTTAGTGCTACTCTGGCGCATCGTGAAAAATCGCCATGCTGCTGCGGCTTTTGATGGGGAAGGAGCACGACGATTTGGGGGGAGATGGAATTCCGTCGGTACTCCCATGGTTTACTGCTCTACCACACTCTCTCTAGCCGCTCTAGAAATATTGGTACATATGGAGGTGATGGACTTGGGGATAAGCCGAGTTTCCATACAAGTGGATGTGCCGACAGATATTCCTCTACCCCAGGTGAAACTACAAGATCTTCCTTCCCACTGGCGCTCAATTCCTGCTCCACTTGAACTGGCTTTTCTTGGAGACCAGTGGGTTCAACGTGAGGAGAGTCTTTTGTTGGCTGTACCTTCAGCAATTATTCCTCAAGAAAACAACATACTTCTTAATCCTCGGCACTCTAATTTTCACCGCCTCATCTTTCGGGATCCAGAACCCTTTCTGTTGGATCCCTGCCTACTGAAATCCAATCCGTAGATGCTTCCCCAGTTCATCTTCACTCCGAACTGCAGCCAGTCAATCGGTCTCGATCCGGTGGATAATGAAGTGCCCTTCACTATGGGCCGTTGGATTAACCGGGATCCCTGCCGTGCTGCTTTTGGATTGCTCCCCTCTGACTCTTTCTGCGGATGAGGCGCGGGAGAAATTGCTGTATCTACTCACCCAACTGGCTTACCGGGAGGGATCCTTCACCCTGACCTCCGGGCGACAGAGTGACTACTACATCAACTGCAAGCCCGTTACCCTGCACCCGCAAGGGGCCTATTTGGTGGGATCCCTGCTGCACCGGCTGTTGCCCCACGAAACCGAAGCGGTTGCCGGGATGACCTTGGGGGCCGATCCGATTGTGACAGCAGTGAGTTTGGCCTCTTTACAGCGGCAGCCGGCCAATTTACCTGCATTGATCGTGCGCAAGCAAGCCAAGGGCCACGGTACCCAAGCCTGGCTAGAGGGGCCGCAACTGTCTCCAGGAACTCGCGTTTGGATTTTGGAAGATGTGGTTACCACCGGTGGATCAGCCCTCAAGGCGGTGGAGCGGGTTCGCGAAGCAGGATATTGCGTAGAAGGGATCCTGGCCTTGGTGGATCGCTTGGAGGGAGCAGAGGCCTGCTACCAAGAGGCCGGGATTCCGTTTCGGCGGCTCCTGACCATTGATGAGATTCGCGCCTCTTACCGGGCTCGGCACACCCCGGAGCGTCGAGGCTAACTGTCAGCCTGTGTGGGATAGCAATCACCCAGCAAAGGCCCAACACCGTTGAGCATCCAGGAGGTTGCAGGCATCATGACACAGGCCCTTGAACAACGCACCTATACCCGCGAAGAATATCTGGAATTGGAAGTGGCCTCGGAAGAACGTCATGAAGAAGAACGTCATGAATATGTCAACGGAGCGATTCGACTCATGACGGGAGGCACGCCAGATCACAACGAATTGGCAATTAATCTGGCAACCCTGCTCAAATCTGCTTTGCGAGGCAAACCCTACCGGATTTTCGCAGCCAATCAACGGTTATGGGTTCCGGATCGCAATCTTTACACCTATCCCGATCTGATGGTTGTCGAAAAACCCTTACAGCTTCAAACTGGGCGTACCGACACCGTGACCAATCCTTGCTTTATTGCTGAGGTGCTATCCAAATCAACCCAAGATGATGACCATGGTGAAAAGTTTTCTGCTTACCGCACTATCGGAAGCTTCCGCGAATACCTCCTCATTGATCAGTACCGTATTCACCTTGAACACTACGTTAAAACCACTACTAATCAATGGCTACTATCCGAATATGATAATCCAGATATTACATTGTCTTTGAGTGCGTTTGCAGCTCAATTCAAAATCATTGACCTCTACGAAAACATTGAGATTAGCCTTACTGGTGTCCCTGATGGAAACTCATCTCAAGACAGCCTTTGATTGATCCGGTGGGAACAGACTAGAGAAAGGGCTATAGTCTTGAGCAAGCCAAAGAGAGTGAATATGCTGCCACCTGCTTATTCTGCATTATCCTACCGTTCTCCCCTAAAGTTGCCCGATCAGGCTCGAGTGGCGGTGTATGTGGTAATGAACATTGAGCATTTCACCTTTGGCAAATTAGGTACGGCCATTCAACCCCATCTCACCAGTTCTCCAGAAATTGCCAACTATGGCTGGCGAGATTACGGCAACCGAGTCGGGATTTGGCGGCTGTTTGAGCTGTTTGCCGAGTTAGGGATCCCGGTTACCGCTGCCCTAAATGCGGAAATGGTGGAGCTTTACCCACCCATCATCGATGGCATCCGTCAGTACCGATGGTCGGTGATGGCCCACGGCTGGAACAATTCCACCGGGCACAGTGGCATGGCCCGTGCCGAAGAAGAGGAGCTGATCGAGCGCAGTCTCACCCTGCTGGATAAAGTCTCGGGATCCCGCCCTTGGGGTTGGCTGACACCGGGGTTTTCCATTACCGAGAACACCTTCGAGCTGTTGCGGGCTGCCGGGATCCGCTACACCACCGACTGGGTCAATGATGATCAACCCTACTGGCTAGAGACAGCCGCCGGCCCCCTGCTGGGGATCCCGTACACCCTAGAAACGAACGACATCAGCCTTTGTCTCAGTGCCCGCCTGCCGGGAGAAGCCTTTGCCCAAGCCCTGATCGATCAATTTGATCAACTGTGGCGAGATGGAGAACAATCCCCGCGCATCATGGCGATTGGGCTGCACCCCTTCATTGTTGGGCAGCCTCTACGCCTGGGATCCCTAAAGAAGGCTCTACAACATATCCAATCGCATCCCCATACCTGGCTCACGACCAGCGATGCTATTTATGAGTGGTATACCCAAGCCTGAGCCTGTCCTGCTTCCGAACCCACCTGACCCCACATCAACTCCGCTTACCTTCCCGAAAGGAGCACAGTAAATTACCTTCCCGAAAGGAGCACAGTAAACTGGAAGCGCTCGTCACTCCGGATTAGAAAGCTCGGATCTGTCTGACAATAACAGTTGTGGCTCCAAAGGTGACAGGATAGGCGGTGGAAGCACTTTAGCAACCTTAGGGCAAAGAAAGGCTTAGCCATGCACATGGGCAGACTCAGTGGGATCCTCCTCCACCCAACCTCTTTACCGGGACGATTCGGAATTGGAGACTTGGGGCCAGCCGCCTATCGCTTTGTGGATTTTTTGGTGGAAAGTGGCCAACGGCTTTGGCAGGTGCTTCCCTTGGGGCCAACCGGATGGGGCAACTCTCCCTACATGAGCTTTTCTTCGATTGCCGGGAACCCCCTCCTCCTCAGCCCTGAGTTGCTGGTGGAAGCCGGGTGGCTAGAGCCGGAGAGCTGGCAGGATCTACCCCAATGGCCGGCCATTCAATCGGGGTTTGTCGGTCGGGTGGACTACGAAACGGTGATCCCCTTTAAGCTCGGCTTGCTGCACCGCACCTGGAGATACTTCAACGAAAAAGCCTCCTCCTCCGACTGGGAAGCCTTCCAAGCCTTTTGTGGAGCTGAGGCGGATTGGCTGCCGGATTATGCTCTGTTCATGGCTCTGAAGGATGTCTACGAAGGGCAAGAGTGGACGAAATGGGATCCAGATCTGGTGAAACGGGATCCCTTAGCGCTCCAAGATGCCCGCGACCGCTACGCCGATGCCATCACCGAACAGATGTTTTGGCAGTACTTATTTGCCCAACAGTGGGGATCCCTGAAGACCTATGCCCACCAGCATCAGGTGCAGTTGATGGGGGATCTGCCCATTTATGTCGCCCCCAATAGTGCGGATGTCTGGGCCAACCGCAAGCTGTTTCACCTAGATGAACAGGGGCAGCCGGCATTGGTGGCCGGGGTTCCCCCTGATTACTTCAGTGCCACAGGGCAGCGCTGGGGTAATCCCCTCTACAACTGGGAAGTGCTCAAGGCTCAGGGTTACGACTGGTGGATTAGACGGATGCGAGCCATCCTCAAGCAGGTAGACTGTGTGCGCATTGACCACTTCCGCGGCTTTGAGAGCTACTGGGCCATTCCCGGCAAAGCGGAAACAGCCGTAGAAGGGGAGTGGCAAAAGGGCCCAGGAGCGGATTTCTTTCAGGTATTAGCAGAAAAGCTGGGGGAGCTGCCGGTGATTGCCGAAGATTTGGGGGAAATTACGCCAGAAGTTCTGCAACTGCGGGATCAATTTGGTCTGCCCGGGATGAAGATTCTCCTGTTTGCCTTTGGATCCGGGCCGGACAACCCCTATTTACCCCATGGTTACGAGCGCAACTTTGTCGTTTATACCGGCACCCATGACAACAACACGGCTGTGGGCTGGTTTTACGATCCGGAGCGCTCCGACTGGGAAAAACAAAATCTACTGCGCTACCTAGGGTGCCAGGGATCCGACGGTATCCACTGGGATCTGATCCGGCTGGCCCTCTCTTCAGTGGCGGATCTGGCCATTATTCCCTTACAGGATGTGATGGGTTTGGGGGCAGATTCTCGCATGAATTTCCCCGGCACTGTCGAGAATAACTGGGCCTGGCGCTATAGCGAAGAGATGTTGCAAGATGAACTCGTACACCGGCTGGCGGAAATGAGTGTGACTTACGGGCGCATCTCTCCTCAGGAGCTGGATCAACGGCGAGAAACCCTAGCCCAAGAACAAGCAGCGCTGGGTTCAGAGGCAGATCCCGCCTAACTCACCACTTTGGCTGCTGAGATGGAGAAATTGCTGAGGATGAAGGAGCCATAATCGTTGCGCCACCGAGCATCACCCCCGAAAGCAGTAAGGGCATCGCTGAGGTTGTCCCGCCCGCCACCACCTCCAACTCTTCATCACTGAGAGCAGCCACAGCGGCATCGACCTGTCGTATGTACTCCGCCTGCAGGCTCTGTACTTCTGCCCACAGCTCTTCTGGAGAAAAGTGAAACCCCCGTTTGTTGGCCAAATGGGCTACGGCCGTCTGGTCATCTTCCGCTTCGAGGGCCAGAGTTAACTCCTTGAGCAACGCCTCATCCTCAATCACCTTATTCAAGAAGTCTCGAACCGCTTGTAGGCTCATGCTGGCTGGCCCCATTTACCACGGGTTCGTTTTATCACATTCTAGCCCCCTAAGCCTACGACACATTCCCTGACAGGTGGGCAAAAAAGACTACCTGTTCGGGGATCCCTCGGAATCGGAAGCAATGTGGATCCCGCCCATGAGCAAGCCTAGCCGTTCTTCGGTCGCCTCTGCGGGGGATAGTTCTCCGGCAATGCGGCCCTCGTGAATCACCAAGATGCGATCTGCCAAGCTGATCACCTCATTTAGATCTGCTGATACCAGCAACACCGCCATGCCCTGATCCCGTGCCTGCACAATGCGCCGATGAATGGCCTCGATCGCCCCCACATCCACCCCCCGTGTCGGTTGCGCCGCCACCAGCACCCTCGGCCCACAGGAGAGCTCTCGTCCAACGATGAGTTTTTGGGCATTGCCCCCAGAGTAGCGCCGTGCCGTCAGGGAAATGCTGCGCGGTCGCACATCGAAGCTATTCACCACCTGTTCGGCATGTTGGTCAATGGACTGTTCGTTGAAGAATCCGCACCAGCCGGCATAGGGTTGGTGGTGGTGATCCCCCAAAATCAGGTTGTCCCGTGTGGGAAAATCCAAGACCAACCCCCGCACATTGCGATCCTCAGGAATATGACTAAGGCCCCAGTGTCGCACCTGCCGAGCCGATGGGGAACTCCATTGCAGCTGGCTCTGACCATAGCGAATAGTCCCCCGGTAGCTTCTCAGACCCGTAATGGCTTCTATCAATTCCGTTTGGCCGTTTCCCTCCACCCCGGCAATGCCGACAATCTCGCCGGAACGCACCTGAAAGCTCACCCCCGCCACCGCTGGTTTCCGCCCCGCTATTTCCACCCACACATCCTGAACATCCAACAACACGGTCTCTGGGGTACAGGGATCCTTATCCACCGTCAGGCTCACCTCCCGCCCCACCATCAAGCGCGCCAATTCCTGGGTATGGGTTTCGGCTGTGGGCACCGTTGCC
The DNA here is from genome assembly GCA_039794885.1 of Thermostichus sp. DG02_5_bins_236. GTDB lineage: Bacteria > Cyanobacteriota > Cyanobacteriia > Thermostichales > Thermostichaceae > Thermostichus. The sequence continues at coordinate 913 of JAUQVI010000158.1, read as the reverse complement.
ACCACTTTGCCATCCCGAATGACTGTGATGCGATCCGAGAGTTGCATCACCTCCTTCAGCTTGTGGCTGATGAAAATGACAGCCCCCCCCTGCTGGGTAAAACGGCGCAAAAAAGCAAATAGCTCACCGGCCTCCTGGGGGGTCAAGACGGCTGTCGGCTCGTCCAAAATCAAAATGCGGGCCTTGCGGTAAATGGTTTTTAGGATCTCCACCCGCTGTTGCAAGCCCACCGGCAGATCCTCAATTCTCGCCTCTGGATCGAGATCAAAACCCATCTCGGCGATCAACCGTGTCACCTCTGCCCGTGCCTGGCGAAAATCCACCTGTAACGGATGACCCGGTTCGGCCCCGAGGATGACGTTTTCCACCACCGTTAAGGGATCCACCAACATAAAGTGCTGGTGTACCATACCGATTCCTAAGCGAATTGCATCGGTCGGGCTGTGAATGTTGACCAGTTGACCATCCACCCAGATGGATCCGGCATCCGGGCTGACCAAACCATAGACAATCTTCATCAGGGTGGATTTACCGGCTCCGTTCTCCCCCATCAGAGCCAGGATCTCCCCCCAGCGCACCTCCAGATCAATGTGATCATTGGCCAGCACCAGTGGGTAGCGTTTGGTAATTCCTTGCAACTGCAAGGCGATTTCGCTCTGGTGGGATCCCTGTGGGGCGGCATTTTCGGAGGTCTTCATGGAGCAACAGTTAAAGAACCTGGATGGGGTAGGCCATGATCATGCTACGCACGGCGCGTAGCGCCATCGCTGGGTTAACTTTAGGGTGCTTACAGTGATGCAAGCAAAGCCCACGTCTTTCAAGCGTGGGATGTAGCGCCCTGCGGCTTTAGCCGCAGTTTCTGGTAAAATTGTATTAGTGGCTAGGGTAATCAACCACTTAAAAAACCCAGTCG
>JAUQVI010000157.1:0-8009 GCA_039794885.1 Thermostichus sp. DG02_5_bins_236 | reverse complement strand
CCTGCAGCTCGAGGCCAAAGGCTTTGAGCGCATCCTGCGGGAGCTGATTCTAAATGCCTGTAAACACGGGGAGCGCCCCGGGCAGATTCAAGTTCAGGTGAGTCTGGATACCCATTCCACCAGTCCAAACTCCCTCTTGGTGTTCCATGTGCGCAATAAAGGGAGCATTCCCCCTGCCGAATTACCTCGCCTGTTCGACTCTTTTTATCGGGTGACCCAAGCGGATCCCTGGAAACAGGGGGGTACGGGGTTGGGACTAGCCTTGGTGAAAAAATGGGTGGAGTCTATGCAGGGCCAGATTACCGTCGAGAATGAAGAGGGCTGGGTCAGCTTCGTTGTCACCCTCCCCGTGGTTGCAAACGTCACTGCCGGCTGAGGAGGCAACCAGCAGCCTTTGGCTCCTCTTCCCTAGACTATGGCTGCCTCATTAACGGACTCCCCACCCTACTGGGCAAGCTTTCTGATGAGCGGTAAGATGAGGCCCTACAGCGCTTTGGGGTGAGGCTATTTTTTTGGTAGCGCTTGATACAATAAATCCTGCAGGGATGCCGATGATGGGATCCAGACTTCTTCCCGACTGCCTCTAAGATGTCTTGTCTCCTGTCTTGATCTTTATCTTGGGAGCTGCTTGTGAACCTTCGTTCCATCTTTTCTGCTGTGAAAACCTTGAAAAACTGGCAAGGCCTAGCTGTGGGTCTTGCGTCTGCTGCTGTGTTAGGCGGATCCTCTCCCACCTCAGCTCAGGACACGTTCAAAGTGGGCATGATCTTGGTGGGGCCGATGCAGGATGGCGGTTGGAGCCAAGCTCATGTGCAGGGCAGTGAATATGTCAAGGCCAAGCTGCCGGGGGTTGAGTTTGACTACCTAGATAAAGTGAACCCGGCAGACCGACCCAATGTGCGCGGATCCCAAGTGGCCGATGACATGATCGCCAAGGGGGCTAAAGTTATCATCTTTACCTCCGATGATCACAAGGATGATGCGGTTGAAACAGCCCGTAAATACCCTGAGATCGCTGTTATCCATGCTTCAGGGGATATGGTTTGGGAAGAGGGAAAAAACTACATCGAGCAGCCCAACTTGGCCAACATCATGCCTCAAATGGAAGAAATGCGCATGGTGGCTGGATGTGCCGCTGCCCTAGAATCCGAAACCGGCAAAATTGGTATGCTGGGGCCCTTGATCAACGATGAAACCCGCCGTTATGCGGCTGCAGCCTATTTGGGAGCCAAGTACTGCTGGGATACCTATCGGGATCGCCCGGAAGAGCTGGAGTTCCGGGTGACCTGGATTGGTTTTTGGTTTAATATCCCCGGCGTTACTTTGGACCCGACTAAGGTGGCGGATGATTTTTACAATGGCGGCTTTGATGTTGTCATATCGGCGCTGGATACTCCCGAAGCGGCAGTGCAAGGGAAGCGGGCTGCCGAGGCTGGACAACGGGTACGTTACACCAGCTACGGCTTGGCGACAGGATGCGACTTTGCCCCCGACATTTGCTTAGGGGTTTCCTATTACAACTGGGGCCCCGGCTACAAAGAAATGATCGAGGCTGCCAAGGCTGGCACCTTTGAGAGCCAATTTCTTCGTCCCTCAATTGACTGGTCAGATATCAACAATCCGGATACATCTTCTGTTGGCTTTGTGATCGGCGATGCTTTGGGATCCGAAAAGCGGGCCAATTTAGAGGAGTTTATGGCTGGCTTAGGGGATGGCAGCATTGAGCTATTTAAGGGGCCGTTGAACTTCCAAGATGGTACCCCTTTCCTCGCTGAGGGTGAAGTGGCTACCGAAGCCGACATTTGGTACCTTGGCCAACTGCTTGAAGGGATGGACGGCGCCAGCAACTAACGACCCCAGCAGGGATCCCAATTATGGATCGGGTTCAGCAGTATGATCCATATGATCTAATGGTGTGCTGCTGAGCTCTCTTGTATTAGGACAAAATTTTTGTAGATTCGGTTTTATCTTCGAGAAACAGCAGTGCTTTTGCTACAGATGTGATCATTGCTGAGGAGAAGTTGACGAACTCTCTGCTTATTCCGCTAGTGAAGTTGGATGGTTGTTAACGACTTAGCTAAGCTGATCACCCTGGTTCTTGATAAAGGAGATACAGTCCTTCCCCAGATCACTTGACACAAACTCTTATACCCAAACCTTTTGCTGAGCTTTTGCTGAGAAGAGGGGAAGATAAGATTGTGTTTAATAACGTGAGCGGGAAATCCCCCTGACGCGATAGCGGCTGGCGCGTAGTTCATTAATTGAGAACATGATTGTAACTGATGAAAGTAGAGTATCCGTTATTTTCTCAAGCTACTTTAGCCAATGAGACGTTCACAGCTTGAGGAGTATTTGGATTTTCTGCCTTACAAAGAGCAGTCTGAGTAAAAAAGCGCTTAAAAAAGTGAACTCATAGAGATTTCAGAATGCAGCTCTTCTCCTGCAGCAATCTGCATTGAACTATGAGAACTGTTTTTGGCCGGCCTTTCTCCTCGATAGCGACTGCTAGGCAGACAATCTCTTACAACTCAGACTGGATTGCGATACAATTCGGCGAAGCTCTGTAATGTTTTACTGCCTATTGTTTCCGTCACGCTCCAGGGAGGGGGAAGAACTGATCCGTTCCTTTCACCCGTTGACACCAGGCTTGAAGGTTGGGGAAGGGCTTGAGGTTGAATCCGCCCTGCTCCGCCACATGGGTATAGGTAAATAGGGCCAGATCAGCAATGGTGTAGCGCTCACCCACAAAAAAGGTTTTACCTGCCAAGCAGGTGTCCATGATGCGTAGAGCCTCTGTGCCCAACTGCAGATTTTGCTCGATCAAGCTGGCCTTGGCTTCCGCTTGACCGGCACGCACCCAAAAGCGAGTGGTAGCGATGTAACGGGCAATGCGAGTTTGCTCAAAGAGCAGCCATTTCAAAATCTCAGCCCGTTCCAGCTTGGTTTGGCCATACATTGGGGTATCTTCCGCCAAGTAAACCAAAATGGCTGCCGACTCGGCCAGCACGGTACCATCTTCCAGTTCTAGGGCCGGAATTTGCCCAAGCGGATTCTTGGCCAGATACTCAGGCCGGCGGTGTTCCCCTTCTCTGGAATTGACCGATACGACTTCATAAGGGATCCCCAACTGTTTGAGGAGCAGCTCCACTTTGTAGCAATTCCCGGAGATTGGGATCCCGTACAGTCGCAACGTCATTGGATATAGTCCCCACAGCTCAACATGGGTAGTAGCACCCGTTCCCCACTCTACGCTGCTCTATCCTCAACAGGAAGGTCTACTCCTGCATTTGGCGGCGATACTCCCGTCCAAAGGCTTGGATCAACCCCTCTGCATGGGAGAGGGGCCCGGCTTCGTAGGCACGGGATCCCACCCCGTGCTGGGTCAGCTCACACAGCTGCCAGTCCTGGCGGTTGGTGCGATCCCAAAGTTCGATGATCTCACCGGGATCGAAGTCTGCTTGGGCCAAGGGCTCCGGTTCAAACAGCCAATCACAGACAATGCGCGTCCGACCTGGCCCTTGCGGCCAAAGGGTATGGGTCATGACATAATCGGGTTGCAAGCTCAAGAATAGGTTGGGCATGAGGGTGTAGTAGTAGGCCCGCTGTTGATTCTCACCCTCGACCGTGGAGAGCAGGGGCAAGGTGCGCCGGCCGCTCATGTTCAGGCTGGTCACCCCTGGGTTGAGCAACATGTAGCCCCCCAAAAAAGGACCCTCCATCAGGTCATTGCGTCCGCTGCGGGCCGGAGAAAGACGGGCCAATTCCGGGTGAATCAGGGGGCAATGGTAGCACTCGGAGTAGTTTTCAAATAGCAATTTCCAATTGGCCTGAATGTCGTATTCGATGCGATGGCCTCGTTGCAAAGCAGGCAAGTTCCATTCTCGAAAGCGCCCCTGCAAAGGAGCAAAAACCTCGGCAAAAGACTGCGCACTGCGGCTGAGATTTACCCAGACAAAGCCTTCCCATTCCACCAAGGCGGCTGAGTGGAGAGGATAGTCTTGCTGACGGAAATCTTCCACCTCCTGCATCTGGGGAGCGGCCAGCAGTTGTCCATCCAACCCGTAGCGCCAGGCATGATAGGGGCACAGGATCCCATCGGCAAAATGCCCCTGCACTTCGTTGCAAAGGCGTGTGCCCCGATGACGACAGTGGTTAAAAAAGGCATGGGCCTGAGCCTGGGGATCCCGCACCAGAATCAGACTTTCATCCAGCACTTGCACCTGCAAAAAGTCTCCCGGCTGAGCCAAATCGGCGCTGCGTCCCACACAAAACCACTGTTGATAAAAAATGTGCTCCCTCTCCGCCTCAAAACGACTGGCAGAGACGTAGTAGTGGCCGGGTAAGGTGCGGGCACCCGCTTGCACAGTGGCACGATGGAAGGCAGTCATGGTGGGGTGGGATGTCAAAAGGGGAGGTGTCAAAAAGGAAGTCTGGATCCCGGCGGAAAGGGGACAAGAACTGCTGCCCAACCAACTTAGCTCAGGGATCCCGTCGGGTATGAACAAATCGGCTCGATATCCTTGCTCAGTTCTCTTGGGGGTTGATCTGGGGTCAGCCTGGCCAATAACTTTCATCCTTGCGCAGATGGTCTACTTAGGTTGGTTAAGCTAGCGAAGGAAATTTTCTCGCTAAGTCATGCGCTTCCCCCTCTCCCCGCTCATTTGCTACGCCCTTCAAGCTCTCTATTGGGCTTTGGTGCTGCCGTTGCCTATGTTGCTCTCCCGACGGGCGGATCCCGTCTGGGTGGGATCCCTGCTGCTGCTGTTGTTATTGGGGTGGGGCTTGCTCCTGGGATCCCTCAGTCAGCAGGTGCAGGTGGACGAGCAAGGGATGCAAACCACCTATCCTGCTTGGGTGCCTGCTTTTTTGCGGCAAGAATGGCAGATCCGCTGGTCGGAGGTGGAACGGATAGAGCCGCGATCCACCAGTCAGGGGGGCATGGTTTACTACTTGGTGAGTCAAAGCGGGGATCGGGTGCTGCTACCGATGCGGGTGGCCCATTTCAAACATCTGTTGGCCGAGGTGCACCGCCACACCGGTCTGAGTATGAGTACTTTGCGGCCCTATGTTCAACCCTGGATGTATGGGTTGCTGGGCATATTTGCGCTACTGTTGCTGGCTTGGGATGGGGTAATCGGGATCCTGGTTTGGAGCAGTCCTTCTCCCCTCTAGCGGCCCCCAGAACGAATGGAGCTATGCCAGAAGGTGAGCCGGCGTTCAATCCTCAGGATCAACCCATAGGCCAGAGTACTGATCACGGTTGCATAAATAATGGCTGCCCAAACGATATCGAAGTTAAAGCGGGCCGCCTCGATCTTGATGCGAAAGCCCAGGCCAAATCCCGGTGCTGCAAAAAATTCCCCCACAATCGCCCCAATCATCGCCAAGGTAATCGCCAACTTGAGGGCATTGAAAATGTAGGGCAACGACTGTGGGATCCGCACCTGCCGAAACACCTGCCAAGCGCTGGCTCCATAGGAGCGCATCAAATCCAATTGGCTGGGATCCACGGCTCGCAACCCTCGCACTGTGTTGATCACCACCGGAAAGAGCACCACTACCGTCACCACTGCTGCTTTCGAGGGCCAATCAATACCAAAAGCTCCCACCATCACCGGCGCCAAAGCCGGAATCGGAACACTGGACAAAGCCGCCAAATAGGGCAAGAGCCCCCGCTCGATCTTCTGAAAGCGGGCCAGCAGCACCCCCAACAATAGGCCGGATCCGACTCCGAAGCCAAACCCTACCAAAGCCTGCCGCACAAAGGTTTGCACCACATCTCGCATCAGGGCGGCCCGTGCCATCCAAACTGCTTGAATCACCCGTGTGGGCGGCGGCATCAATCCCGGCGGCACCCGATACTCCAACAGCAACGTTTGGGTCAGCATCAAACCCAATAGCAAAATCAGCAATGGCGGTCCCCAGCCACGCCCCCGACGGGCCACGCCCCAACACCCCATTCCGCCCACCCCAGCAGCCAGTAATACCGCCGGCAAAAACCAGCCTGGCACCGGCCCAGTAGCTGCATTCCCCTCGGTTCGAAGCAGGATCAACCCCAATCCCAATAGACCAGAGCCATAAAGGATCCCGTCTTTCCAAATCGGAGTAACGGTAGCAGATGGAGGCAAGACAGTAGTTTGCATAACGGGAATAAAGTGATCACAATACACTCAATACAATTCAATACAATCAAGTAATTTTGTAATTTTGTAATTTTGATAACTTATTCTAATCAAAGGTAGTGGCCAGAAGAATCCGCCCGAATAAGCTGCGGAAATTGGAATAGGGATCCTTTTTCAGCTAGAATGTCTTCTCTGGTTAAGTGGCAGGGTGGCGTAGCCAAGTGGTAAGGCAGAGGTCTGCAAAACCTCTATTCGCCAGTTCGAATCTGGCCGCCACCTTTTTAACCACCGCACAAACCTAAGTGGGTCAATCCGAAATGGGGCGAGCATGAAAGACAAGTTGATGTTGATGATCCCAGGCCCAACCCCGGTTCCGGAGAGTGCCCTCTTGGCCATGGCGCGTGGACCGATTGAGCATCGCAGCAAAGAGTTCACTGCCATTTTGGAGGAAGTCACCGACGGGTTGCGCTGGCTGCACCAGACTACATCGGATGTATTTGTCTTTTCTGCTAGTGGCACCGGGGCAATGGAAGCCGGCATCCTCAACACCCTAAGCCCTGGGGATCGGGTCTTGGTGGGGGTCAACGGCAAATTTGGCGATCGCTGGGCGGAAATGTCCGAACAATTTGGCCTCAACTGCGAGCGCATTGAAACCCCCTGGGGGATCCCTTACCCGGTGGAGGTCTTTCAGGAAAAGCTAGCCGCCGACCGAGAAAAAACCATCAAGGCCGTTATTCTCACTCACTCGGAAACCTCCAGCGGTGTAGCCAATGATGTGCAGGCGATTGCAGCGGCGGCCCGTGCCCATGGAGAAGCCCTGGTGATTGTGGATGGGGTAACCAGTGTGGGCGCCATGCCTGTGCTCATGGATGAATGGGGGCTGGATGTGGTTGCCTCCGGATCCCAGAAGGGCTATATGATCCCGCCCGGCTTGGGGTTTGTCGCCGTCAGCGAACGGGCTATGGCGGCCTCACAGCGCTCCACCTTTCCCAAGTACTACTGGAGTTTTAAGCTGGCGCAAAAATCTCTCAAACAAGGTACTACCCCTTTCACACCGGCGGTGAACCTCTTTTATGCTCTGCAAACAACGCTGCAAATGATGCGTGCCGAAGGTTTAGAGGCGATTTATCGGCGCCATGCCAAGTTGGCTGAAGCCACCCGTGCCGGGGTTAAAGCGCTGGGGTTAAAGCTCCTGGTGGAGCCGGAATCTGCTGCCAGTCCTGCTGTTACGGCTGTTGTGGCTCCGGAAGGGATCAATGCCGACACCATTCGCAGCATCTTGAAGAAACAATTTGACCTGGCCACAGCGGCTGGACAAGATCACCTCAAGGGCAAGATCTTCCGGCTTGGACATTTGGGTTTCATCAGCGACCGCGATATCCTGATGACCATGGCCACCCTGGAGTCTGCTTTGCATACGGTTGGCTATAGCGACTTCACCCCTGGTGCAGCTACCCGTGCGGCGGCTGATGTTCTGGCCCACGGCTAAGCCCTTGGAATTGAAAAAGGGTAGCCTTTGACACATGGCACTGAGGGAACGGCGTCGCTAAAATAGGAAGACATTCTTAATGAAACTTCAGAGGCTTGCTTCTGAGGGTTTGTGCCTGTTTTCTACCCAAGGGTAGCCATGGTTGTCGGTTTGGAACGGAATCCCCGCACCGGGGTCGCAGCTGCGCAGTTGCGGCAGGTATTGCAGGGGATTAGCCCCATTTCGTGCCCTTCGCACTACAATTTTCACCTGCACACCCGCTGCTCTGACGGGCAGATGGATCCTTTGGATCTGGCGGAGCAAGCCCGTCAACAGGGGCTGAAAGGGTTGGCCATCACCGATCATCACACCCTTGAGGGTTATGAACAGGTTCGCTCCTACCTGGATCAGCCTGGGGA
>JAUQVI010000156.1:0-8052 GCA_039794885.1 Thermostichus sp. DG02_5_bins_236 | reverse complement strand
GATATTCATGGCTACGATAATCATCACGATTCCAAGTGCATTATTTCTTGCGGAGGTGCGCCGTTAGAAGCAGTGAAAGAGTATATTCAAAGTCAATCGGGTGGGGAATTCCGCGAGATTAGTTAAGGAAGAAGCTGACAAAAAAGGTAGAGGTGAATCCCAGGACTTATCCCCTCAAGCGCAGCTATGGTCAGACCTTCCCTATCCTCAATCCAGGCGTTGCAAGTAATTCCTCAGGCCGGTCAAAGAACAGATCTAAGCCTCTAGAAATGAAGATAGCTCTTCTATCTTTTGCCACAGTAGGCCTAGGATATTTCTACTTCCCCTCGTTGGAGCCCTATCTCTTGGCTTGGTCTTTGTTGGATCCCACGTTGTTCACCTCGCAATTCACTGTCTTCTACGAGAGCTTGATAGGTCACTGATTCCCACATCACTTCCTCCAGGAACAGTTGCTGCAACATCTTCTCCTTGCTAATCACACAACTGCAAACGGGATTGAGGCTGGCGCATGGCCGGGTCGATCTCGTGGGTCAGCTCAAAGTTGATCACCCGCCAGCGATTGGGGGATCCATTTGCATTGGAGCTGTCTGGGAGGCTGGAACTAAAACTGACAGGCAGGCCGTAGAGCCGGGGTGGGCCAGGGCGACGATGGGATCCCTGCTCTAAGTAGGGGGTGAGCAATTGCCGATAACGCTCTGCCACAACCACCTGGGTGGCCCGCAGCCCCTGCATCCGCAATCGATCCAATTCTTCATGGATCTCAAAGCGGATCCCATCTGCATGGGTATGTTGACGGAACCAACGGCCTTCCCAGAAGCGCCAACGCCGCCCTGATTGTAAATGAACCAATTCTTCTTGTTCGGGATCTGCCTCAAATGCGCCATGCCGATGACAAAGATAGGTATCCGTCAGGGTCAAGGCAGCAATTGTTTGCCGACAGTGGGGACACTGGATGCTGGGGCCAAAAATGGGATAAGAAAAGGCGACCGTCATAGAGAACCCCACAAAAATGGGCTGTGTGTGCGGGCAAACCCACAGTTGTCCACATTATAGGAGGTTGCCTTTCTGTGGATCTGACCGGAAAGGGATCCCCTGGCAAAATCCGGCAGGATCTCCTAAGGTGAGGAATGGGGATTCCTCCGAACCCTGGCTTTGCCAAATCGGGTCAAATCTCTGGCAACCTCCGAAACAACAACGGGGAGTGGGGTAGTACCCACTTTTTTTGTGTTTTTAGGGGCTGTCGTTCTCCAGATTGGCTTTGCTACCACCTGGTATTGATAGCGAGTGTGTTATGGCTCACCCTCTGATCCCACAGCTGGAAACCCTGGCCCGTCCCTTGGCCACTCAACTGGGGTACGAGCTGGTGCAGATGGTTTTTCACACCAACCAACATCCGCCCATTCTACGGGTGGATATTCGCCCACTGGATCCGGAGCAAGAGACCAGCCATGCCGACTGCGAAGCCATGAGTCAAGCTTTGGAAGCCGAGCTGGATCGGGTGGATGTGATTCCTGGCCAATATGTGCTGGAGATCTCTAGCCCTGGCCTCGATAACCTCTTGAGCAGCGACCGAGACTTCACAGTATTCAAAGGCTTTGCGGTGGAGGTCACCCTGGATCCCCCCTACAAAGGCAAAGCGCTCTGGTCAGGTCACCTCTTGGGCCGGGATGAGGAGAACGTGATGTTGTCTCTAAAAGGGCGGCGAGTCCAGTTGCCCCGAGCTTCGGTGCAGCAGGTGTCTCTTGCCGAGGCCGAAACTGAGTAAGGCTCAGGGATCCCCGAGGTTGGATTAGCCCAGGTTATACGAACAAGGTTTTTTGCATTCTTTCAGGAGAACAGTTGGTATGTCGATGGTGCCCCTGCCCGGTTTAGCGGAAATGGTGGAAATGATCTCAAGGGAGCGTAATTTGCCTCGTCATGTGGTCACCGATGCTCTGCGGGAGGCGCTGCTCAAGGGTTACGAGCGTTACCGTAAAACCATTCAGCGGGATGTAACTTTTGAGGAAGATCACTTTGCCAACTTCGATGTGGAGTTGGATGTGGAGGCGGGTGGCTTTCGTGTATTGGCCACCAAAACCATCGTTGAACAGGTGCAAACCCCGGACCACGAGATCTCTCTCTACGATGTGCAGCAGGATTACCCGGAAGCGGAGGTGGGGTGGGAGGTCACGGATGATGTCACCCCGCAGCAGGCAGAGTTTGGACGGATGGCGGCCATTCAAACCAAGCAAGTGCTGGCCCAAAAATTACGGGATCAGCAGCGCCGTTTGATCCAAGAAGAATTCCGCGATCTGGAAAATACGGTCTTGCAGGCGCGGGTACTGCGCCTGGAACGGCAGACGGTGATCATGTCCGTGTCCAGTGGGTTTGGGCAGCCGGAAGTGGAAGCCGAACTGCTGAAGCGGGATCAACTGGCCAGTGATCGCTATACCCCCAACGCGGTGATGAAGGTGTACCTCAAGCGGGTATACGAGGGATCCCGGCGAGGGCCACAGTTGCAGGTGTCGCGGGCTGATGCAGGCTTGGTGGTGAACCTGTTTGCCAATGAGGTGCCGGAGATCGAAGACGATGTGGTACGGATCGTGGCGGTGGCCAGAGAAGCCAATCCACCCTCGCGTACCGTGGGTCCGCGCACCAAGATCGCGGTGGATACGGTGGAGCGGGATGTGGATCCGGTGGGAGCCTGTATCGGCGCTCGGGGATCCCGCATTCAAGCCGTGGTGGCTGAGTTACGCAACGAGAAAATCGATGTGATTCGTTGGTCACCGGATCCGGCGACCTATATTGCCAATGCCCTCAGCCCCGCCAAAGTGGTGGAGGTGCTGTTGGTGGATCCCGAAATTCAGCAGGCGCATGTGCTGGTGAATAGCGACCAGCTCAGTTTGGCCATCGGCAAAGAGGGGCAGAATGTGCGTCTGGCCGCCCGTCTCACAGGATGGAAAATCGACATCAAGGAAGTGGAGAGTTACCAAACGGCGATGGAGGAGGCGCGAGCCCAAGGATTGCCCTACCCCTTCATCAGTCCGACGGCTTTGGAGCGCTTCCAACGGCGGGCAGAACGGGCGGCTCTGGGCCTAGAGGAGGAAGAGTATGAAGAACAGTCCTATCTGGAGGCGGAGGATCTAGAAGAGGACGATTTGATGGAGGAAGATTGGGCTGAGGAAGAAGAAGACTTCGACTACGATGCCGAGTTCGATATCGCCGAGCCTCAAGAGTAGCGCTGCTTCCGCATGCCTGAGGATGAAAAACGGTAAACTAAGGTAAAGATTTGCCCGAGCGATTTTGATTTCGTCCAAACCCATCATCCTTGGCATATCCGGCGCATCGGGAATGCTCTACGCAGTGCGTGCTTTGCACGTCTTGCTCAGCCTAGACTACTGCGTCGAGTTGGTGGCCTCTAAGGCCGCTTATCAGGTGTGGCAGGGGGAGCAACGGGTGCAGCTGCCGGTGGATCCCGAGCAACAGGCCCGATTTTGGCGAAAACAAGTGGAAAGTGAGGCGGGATCCCTGATTTGTCATCGCTGGCAGGATGTGGGGGCAACCATTGCCAGTGGCTCTTACCGCACGCAGGGAATGTTGGTGATCCCTTGCAGCATGGGCACTGTAGCCAAACTGGCCGCCGGGCTTAGTTCTGATTTGCTGGAACGAGCCGCCGATGTGCAACTGAAAGAGGGGCGGCGCTTGGTGGTGGTGCCCCGAGAAACCCCCTTTAGCCTGATTCACCTGCGCAACCTGACCACCCTAGCAGAAGCAGGAGTGCGGATTGTACCGGCTATCCCCGCCTGGTACCATCAGCCGCGCACCATCCTGGATCTGGTGGATTTTGTTGTGGTGAAGGCATTGGATCAATTCGGCATCGACAACGACTTAATTCACCGCTGGCAAGGGATGCGACAGCACAGTGCCCTGACTTTACCTCCAGACCCTTAGGCTGGGGACGGGATCCCAGCTTGCCTGTTATTTGACCTGAGGTTCCACTGCAGAACGGGGTGACCCAAATCGCCCTTGCCCTGAGGTGTAACCAGAGCCCACCTCCAAACTGGCAGCCCATTCCCCCATCAACACATTTACCCAATCCGGCAATTCATCATGGGCACAGTGGCCCACTCCCGGCAGTTTGACCAGCGTGAGAGCTGGTTGCCACCGTTTGAACCGATCCGCCAAAAAGCTAGGCACCGCCGGATCCTCTCGGCCCCAGAGCAACAAAATCGGCATTTTCAGTGTTGGTAACAAGCGCTTGGGGCTGTCGAAGCGGCGGCTGATGATCGCCCGTAGGCTATCCAAAAACACATGGGCAGCACCTGGATCAAAAGCAGGTTTCTGGAAAATCTGCACCAGTTCGTCGTCTACTTGCTCATCTCGTTTGTAGACATTCTTGATCCAACCTCGCAGCACCTCCGTTTGCCGCAGCCAGTTGAATAGGTACGGATAGGTGAGCGGACACCCCAGCACCGCCATGATCCCATCGCACAAAGCCTGTACCAAGCCATCCCAAGGAGCGGGCAACTCCTCGGGGTGAGGGCCATCCGCACAGCTAATCAAACACAATCCCTTCACCATCTGCGGATAGCGGGCCGCCGCGATGACTCCCACCAAACCCCCAATCGAGTGACCCACTAGGATCATCGGTTGCTGAATATGGGTTTGCCAAAACTCGTACACCTGTTCCACCCACAGATCGACGCTATAGGCGATCTCCGGCTTGGCACTGCCCCCATACCCCAACAAATCCAGGGCATACACCGAGCGCTGGGATCCCAAGGGGATAATGTTGTGTCGCCAGTGGCCCACAGAGGCACCAAACCCATGAATCAAGAGGGCCGGGGCCGCACTTAGGTTGACTTGTCCGGTTGTTGTTTGAGCGCGGCTAGGGGTGTAGGTAAAGTGGACCGGCCAACCGCGCCAGTGCCAGGTTTGCGGGTGCCCGTAGCGGGGAAGAACTGCCTCGGAATCCGAGGTCTGAGAGTTTGATCCGTGTAATGGAGGAGTGTGTGACAACAACAGGCCCATCTCCAGCAGAATAGACTGATCTTAGCGGGTTCCTCAGGGTAGGCATCCTCTTCAAATCAACCAAGCGAACGTGGTGTCAAGGATTGTTCTTACTTGTGAATGCCCGCAAGGATACGGGATCTCAGTTGCGACCGACGCTGGGAAGATCCACACCTCGCCATTTTTCTAAACTATTGAGGATTAACTCAAGGCCAAACTCAAAATGGTGTAGGCCGTCATAGTCTCCCTGAATGATCCGTTGGGTCAGGTGATGCATGTGGGGATACTGCTCCGGCGGGATCCGGTGAATAAACTGCTTGGCCATGGAAACATACTCCGTTGCCGCAATTGGGAAGTTTAGCTCCAGCAGCGTAAAGCCGTAGATGTGGCTGTCTATCGCATTCCAGGCATGATCCGCCATCTCCGCAGAAAAGCCCGCCCCCAGCAAACAGCCTAGTGTGGCATCCACATAGCGCAACATAGCTGGCCCAACATTCATCCGCGACACAATCGGCATTGTTGCCCAGGGATGACGCAGTAGCACCTCGTGTGCCGAGATAGCCCGCTGCCGCATCGCTGCTTTCCATTCCAAGGCGGGATCCGGCAACGCAATCTCGCCGATCACCCGATCCACAAGAGCATCAATAATCTCATCTTTGTTGGCCACATGGTTGTACAGCGACATTGCCTTCACCCCCAGCACTTGGGCTAGCTTGCGCATCGACAGGGCTTCTAGCCCTTCGGCATCCACCCACTCCAGGGCAGTGTCGAGGATCCGCTCTCGGGTTAGGGGCAACGCGGACATTGGGCAAATTCCAACGTTATGTAGAGCACTTACCCATCAGCTTACACTGTACGTTAGACTTACGCTGTACGTCTAAGTTATTAGGGATCCCACCATGAAAGCCATTGTCCAGAACGAGTATGGATCCGCCAACGTGTTGCATTTACAGGAGGTGGATCGTCCGCCTGTATCGGCAAACAGCGTGTTGGTGCGGGTGCGAGCGGCCTCGGTTCATGCCGGAGATTGGCACCTGATGCGCGGGGATCCCTTCTTGCTGCGCTTCATCTACGGAGGGATCCACAGGCCCAAGATCACCATTCTTGGTTCTGATGTGGCGGGAGAGGTGGACGCTGTCGGTCAGGCAGTGAGTCAGTTTAAGCCTGGGGATCCTGTATTTGCGGATCTGACAGAATCTGGCTTCGGGGCCTTTGCGGAGTATGTGAGTGTGCCAGAGTCTGCTTTGGTGCTCAAGCCGGAAAATCTCACTTTTGTAGAAGCCGCCACGGTGCCGGTGTCTGGGTTATCAGCGTTACAGGGACTGCGGGATGTGGGGCAGCTTCGGACTGGTGAACGGGTACTGATCAAGGGTGCCGCCGGGGGAGTGGGATCCTTTGCGGTGCAAATTGCCAAAGCTTTGGGGGCTGAGGTGACGGGGGTGTGCAGCCCTCACAAACAAGAGGTGGTGCGCAAGCTGGGGGCCGATGAGGTGATGGATTATGACCAAGCTGTCCGTAAGGATCCCCGCTTTGATCTGATTCTGGATACAGCTGCTTATCGTTCGGTGTTTGCCTCGATGGCTGCCCTGAAGCGGGGGGGGCGCTATGTGATGGTAGGGGGATCCATGCCCTATTTTTTCCAGGTGCTACTGCTGGGATCCCTGATGTCTACCCTGAGTGGCCGCCGGGTCAAGAGTCTGGCTTGTCAGCCCAATTCAAAGGATTTGACCCTTCTGAAAGACTGGATTGAACGGGGCAGGATTTACCCCTATGTGGATCGTGTCTACCCTCTGGAGCAGGTACCAGATGCCATTCGCGCCCTTGAGCAGCGGCAGGTGTGTGGGAAAGTGGCCATCAGCATTGGATCTGCACCTTAGGTTTGTCTTTTTCTCATTGAGATCATCCTGCTTCTGCCCGAGATTTGAGGGCTTGGTTCATCGCTTCCAATCCTTGGCGAACATGGGTATCCAAGCTCCTGGACAGTAACGGCAAGAGCAACCCCGAAAAGCGCTCACTATGGGTTAGCCGCACCTGATTCTCTCCTAGGGCTTCCAGGTGGAAACGATGTTCTCCATCAAATAACCCAGGCAAAATGAAATGGCCTAGCCAGCGAAACTCACGTTCAGGTAGAGCTGCCAAAACCCTGGGTTTGAATGCCATCCCCTGCCCTCCTGGTGGTTGGATTTGTACTTGCAACTGGGATCCCTCCATTGCCTGTCCCCCAATCGAGCGGATAAACGGGTTCCATTGCTCGTAGGCAGAAAAATCCATCAAAATCTGCCACACCTTTTGCACAGAGGCATTGATGTCGATGTTGGTGGAGATCTCTTTCATGACATCCTGTTGAGTATGAACACTGCTTTGTACAGTCTAGGGGCTGCTTGCATGCTAGAAATGGTGCTTCTTAACCTTTTCTGATCTGGTTGGCAGGACTATGGCTTTTTAATCCCTGCCGATCAAATCAACCTTACCGATATTGCCCAGGCAGCAACCTGGCAGTCGGGTTGAGCCGAATCTGAGTTCTCAGCAGACCCAAAGAATTCTCAACCATATCTGTTCTCTATTAGGTAATCTTTGGATGGAAAGAGAGTAGTACCCGATTTTGAACTGCTGTGTTTACAAAGGGATCCCCTAGCCTTTCTCTGCTGCCAAAAACATCTGGGCTCGCCAAAAACAAGTAATGGATTTGCTATCTAGATCCAAGCCAAAACGGGCAATTTCTGTGAGCTCTGCTGGTGAGAATTCCACAACGGCAATATCTTCATCTTCATCTTTAGCGGGGGGGGAGTCCAGGACTTCCAGGTCTCGTGCCAAATAGGCATACATGATCTCATCGGAGTAGCCAGGACACAGATAAAACTGACCCAGGGAATCCCAGCGATGGGCACGCAACCCCGTTTCTTCCTCTAGCTCTCGTCGAATGGTTTCATCGGGATGTTCCCCCGGTTCGAGAGTCCCCGCTGGAAACTCGTAAATGTAGGAGGCGACTGCAAAGCGATATTGACGGATACAGACAAATTTCCCCGCTGCGGTCACCGGAACCACCACTGCTCCGCCGGGATG
>JAUQVI010000155.1:0-8148 GCA_039794885.1 Thermostichus sp. DG02_5_bins_236 | reverse complement strand
AGGTTCGCAACTGTTTCTGGAGTAAGGGGATCCCTGCTCTCCAGAATATCTTGCACGTCTGCTTCATTGAGAGGCCATTCATCCAAGTCGGCATCCAAACCCAAGGCAGCGGCAGGGCCAAAGGCAAAAGCCTCACTTTCCTCCCAGGTGATGCGGGCACTCAACCAGGTTTGGCGGGCTGCCTCCAACGTCATCTCGCTGGGTACTTCTACGAAGGCCTGAACTGCCCTATCGAGCTCTTGAGTGTCTGCGGCCAGTTGTTCGTAATTGGGGATCACCACTTGATCGACAAAATCCTCAATGATCTGGGGATCCTGAAAACGCTGTTCAGGCTTGAGGGTAATGACCGGGATGGAAGGGCCGGATCCCTCACCTCCTTCTCCTCCTTCGCCACCCCCCTCTACGGCAAAGGGCTGACAGTAGGGCTCTACAACGCTGGCGGAACCGGAACTGGACTGGGCCAACAGCCAAGGTACTTCTTGACCCAGAACCTCACCAACCCAAGGACTACGTCCCGCTGTCGCATGAGTGTTGTGGAGCAACAACGCGAAAGGAGTGCCTACTGCTTGGGCACCTCCTTCAGCCTGAGCAACCCCTGCCCCATTCACCAAAAGATAAAGCCCAATTCCTGTCCAGAGCTTGAGATGCGCTGACATA
The DNA here is from genome assembly GCA_039794885.1 of Thermostichus sp. DG02_5_bins_236. Taxonomy (GTDB): domain Bacteria; phylum Cyanobacteriota; class Cyanobacteriia; order Thermostichales; family Thermostichaceae; genus Thermostichus. The sequence continues at coordinate 7,491 of JAUQVI010000155.1, read as the reverse complement.
CACCACGACTCCGATTGAATCTCGATGGCATGCATTGTAGTTCACTTATTGAGAATAATCCTAAATAAAGGTTGAGTACTTGCGGATTCATAGAGGTTCCCAGATGGGTTTCCTTCTTCAGTAATAGCTACCGGCAGGAAATCCATCGTTTACGATTGGCACTCCTTCACAAAAATTAACTATCCTTCTATTGATATCTAATTTCAAGAACACTAAGGTAGGTCAAGGCTAATCTATTGAGATTTAATCTCATTAGTGTTCGCTTGTTTCGAAAAGGATGTGTCCATTGGGCCAGATCCGCTCCTGGGGTAGGAGTTCTGGCCCTTACCTCAAGCTTTGGAGTAGCTGAATATGACGGTAACGACACTGATGCAAGGTAATGAGTCTGGCTGGCAAGAGCGGATCCCGTGGTGGGCAGGCAATGCCCGGTTGACAAACCTTTCGGGTCGGCTATTGGGAGCGCATGTGGCCCATGCTGGGTTGATCGTTCTTTGGGCTGGGGTGATGACCTTGATCGAGTTGGCCAACTTTGATCCCAGTCGACCTATGTATGAGCAAGGGTTGATTCTATTGCCCCATCTTGCCAGTTTGGGTTTGGGAGTGGGATCCGGCGGGGAAGTGCTGGAAACCGACACCTACTTTGCTGTGGGGGTAGTGCACCTGATCAGTTCAGGGTTTTTGGGGTTTGGGGGGATCTTCCATGCCCTACGCGGGCCAGCCGTTTTGGAGGCTAGGCAGTTCCCCCTGTTCAGCTATGACTGGCAGGACCAAAACAAGATGACCACCATTTTGGGCATCCACTTGGTGTTACTGGGTCTGGGGGCTTGGCTACTGGTGTTGAAGGCGATGGCGTTGGGTGGATTGTTTGATCCGCAGTTGGGGGAAGTTCGCACCATTCTTCCCAATTTGAATCCCTTTGGCCATTTGCTGGGTACAGAAGGGCGACATTGGATCGCTGGGGTGGACAGCCTGGAGGATGTGGTGGGTGGTCATATCTGGGTTGGGCTGCTCTTGATTGTGGGAGGCATTTGGCACATTGCCACAAAACCTTTTGGCTGGGCAGAGCGGATCTTGATTTGGTCTGGAGAAGCCTATCTTTCCTATAGCTTGGGTGCTTTGGCCTTGATGGGGTTTATCGCTGCCTATTCTGTCTCAGTGAATCCGGTGGTATACCCGGAGATATTCTATGGACCGCTGCTACAGATTGGGCTGGATCGTTATCCCTTATTTGAACAGGGAGGAGAAGTGACTGCGAGAGTCTGGTTGGCTAATGCCCATTTTTGGTTGGCTTTCTTCTTCCTTCAAGGACATCTTTTTCATGCATTCAAGGCACGGGGTTTTAACTTCCGTACGGGCAAGCTGAATGCACCTACTCAAATAATATGAGAGTTTTTGTGTGAAGTTTGCAGTAGAGTGTTGAGGTTCATTTTGTAGTTTTGGAGCAGAAGTAATGGCAACGGTGGGTTTATTCTTTGGTACTCAGACTGGCAACACAGAAACAGCTGCTGAGATGATTCAAAAGGAGCTGGGGGAAGAGAATGTAGATTTAGTCGATATTTCAGAAGCCAGCATTGAGGATTTCGACAAATATAGTTATCTAATCATCGGTTGCCCCACCTGGAATATTGGGGAACTACAATCGGATTGGGATGGATTCTTCCCGAATTTAGATGAGATTGATTTCACCGGTAAGGCAGTAGCTTATTTTGGAGTTGGGGATCAGTTTGGCTATCCGGATAACTTTCAGGATGCGATGGGGATCTTAGCAGAGAAAGTTGTCGAGCGAGGCGGGAAAAATGTTGGAGCTTGGCCAATTGATGGCTATGACTTCAATGAGTCCAGAGCAGTGGTCAATGGTCAGTTTGTAGGGTTAGCTCTCGATGAAGATAATCAATCAGAGCTGACAGAAAAAAGGGTGAAAGAATGGACGGCTAAACTCAAACCTATGTTTGGGTTATAAGAGGTTATCATGATGTCTAAGATTAAGCAAACTATCCAATTGGGTACTGTGCAAGAAACCTTGCTCATCCCCCTCTGGGCTAGAGCTATGGAAACCTCCCGCCCAGATGCCATTATTCGGGATCCCTTATCTGCCCAAATTCTTGAACAGATTGACTATGACTTCTCCAAGCTTGCTCAGGCTCAGAGCACACAGGTTGGGGTCTGCTTGCGGGGAGTCATGTTCGACGAATGGGTAAAGGACTTCCTTCGACAAAACCCATCAGGTGCGGTGATAGAGGTTGGAGCTGGGTTGAACACCCGTTTTGAACGGGTAGATAATGGTCGAGCTAACTGGATCGAAGTAGATTTGCCGGATGCCATAAAGTTGCGCCAACAATTTTTTGGTGAAAGTGATCACCGAAAAATCCTGTCTGGATCCCTGTTGGATTCTGAATGGATGGAGCAAGTACGCACACAATATTCCGGACCTTTCCTCATCGTGATTGAAGCAGTTCTAATGTACTTAACAGAAGTAGAAGTAAAACAAGCTTTTGCCCTGCTATCTAAGTATTTTGCTGGATCATTAGTAGCCTTTGATTCTTTGGCTCCCATGAGCTTAAAAAGTCAGGATAAGCACGATTCCATGCGTCACTTTTCCGCTCGTTTTCAGTGGGCTATCCAAAATGTGAAGGAGATTCAAAGATGGGATCCAAGCTATAAAGTGATACAAGTGAAAACCTTTTGGGAAAGCCCTGCACAACATCGTCGTCGTTTGGCCCCTTGGTGGATTCGATTCCTCTATGCTTGCCCTCCTTTTCGCAATGCTTATCGATTGGCTTTGATACGTTTGACTTAAGGATATCTTTCCGAGTAGTGGGTCTGATGAATTAAATCATAAACTTGGAAGTCTTGAAGATTGGGTCTTTTGATTAACTTTGAGGAGGATTGATGACAACAGCTATGTCTTCCCCACCAGCGGTATCCAGTCCCAGTTGGATTGCTGGCAATGCCCGTTTTGTGGATTTATCCGGGAAATTGTTGGGTGCTCATGTGGCCCATGCGGGTTTAATTCTGCTCTGGGCTGGGGGGATGACCCTGTTTGAGTTGGCCCACTTGGATCCTGCTCAACCAATGTACAGCCAAGGGCTGATTCTGTTGCCCCACTTGGCCACATTGGGAATTGGAGTTGGGGCGGAAGGGTTGGTAACGGATCCCTATCCCTTTTTTGTGGTCGGGGTGTTGCACCTGATCGCTTCGGCAGTGCTGGGGGCTGGGGGAGTTTATCACGCCTTGCTAGGGCCTGAGGTGCTGCCTAAAGGGGAGAACTTTGCTGGCTTTTTCGGCTACGACTGGGAAGATGACGACAAAATGACCACCATCATTGGTATTCACTTAGTTCTTTTGGGGTTAGGGGCTTGGTTACTGGTGGCCAAATCCCTGTTTTTGGGGGGGCTATATGACGCTTCCCTGGATCAGGTGCGGACTATCGCGGATCCCACCCTGAATCCGGTTCGCATTTTTGCCTACCTCACTCCTCTCAACGGAGAGCAGGGCATGGCAGCCGTGAATACTCTAGAAGATGTGGTAGGTGGACACATCTATGTGGGCTTACTGTGTATCTTGGGCGGGTTCTGGCACATGGCAACACGCCCTTTTGCTTGGGCCAAGCGGGTGTTGATTTACTCCGGGGAGGCTTATCTTTCCTATAGCCTAGGAGCTCTGGCGTACATGGGGATCCTCGCGGCCTATTTTGTCAGTGTGAATGAGACGGTCTATCCGGTGGCTTTCTACGGTCCGGTGGGGCTAGGGAACGATGCGGCGGGTGTAGTGACCAGCAGGACTTGGTTAGCCACGGCCCACTTTGTTCTGGGGATCCTGTTTTTGGCTGGGCATATTTGGCATGCCATTCGTGCTCGGGCGGCAGCAACCGGTTTTGACTTCCAGAGCGGGGGCTGGGTGCGAACGGTGGATCCCCAGTTGGGCAACTTCGACACCCCTGTAAATGGTAGCGATTTGACCCTACTCCTGCTACGGAATTTGCCTATTTACCGGGAAGGGCTATCACCGATGGTGCGGGGCTTGGAAGTGGGAATGGCCCATGGTTACTTATTGTTGGGGCCATTTTACAAACTCGGGCCATTGCGGAATTCGGAGCTGGCTTTGACAGCAGGCACACTGGGGGCAATTGGCTTGGTGTTGATCTTAACTGTATGTCTGTCCATCTACGGGCAGGTGTCTTTTCCCAAATCCCGCTTGGTAGCTGTGGCCAATACTCCTTACGGCTCGGTAAGCTACCCAACACCAGGAGTACAGCTGATGGCGGAGTCAGCAGGATCGCCTCATCCTATTCGTATCTCTGCCGGATCCGATGAGTTGCCGGAAAATTTGCGCACCCGTGGAGGTTGGAGTCAGTTTGCTGGTGGTTTCCTGGTGGGGGGGGTAGGGGGCGTGCTGTTTGCCTACATGCTCCTAAGCAGTGGTGATGTGTTTGCCCAGGTTATACCAGGGCTTTGAATGTTTTTTGTAACCATTAGCTCCCTCATTTTGGGTCAATTTGAAAAGATAGGATCCCTTCCATGCCCTTGGTTCACCGTACTCTGCACGAGGGTCATCAACCCCTCCTCTCTACCAAGATCCCGAAACTACCTCAACGGCTAGTTTCTCTGACTCCAACAGGGTTTGACATTCTGGCAGAACTGGGATTGCCCTCTCTGCTAAGTCCAGGAACGGGATCTTACTTTTTTCCAGATTTTCAGGCGATCGCTCAAGTTAAACCGGATTTGATTCTAGCCTGTGAGTTTCCTCATCGCGCATGGCTATGGAGGCTACAGCGTTTGGCTCCGATTTATCTGCTGGCAATAGGAGGGTTGGAGACTGCTTGCCAGAACCTGATGGAGATTGCCCGGCTAACGGGACGAGTTGATCAGGCCCAACGGGTGATTGACCGTTTGTGTGGGGGAATCAAACGCTATTCCATCCAATTGGCACCTTTGCCCAAACCCACGGTTTTGATGATGGGTGGATCTTGGTTGAATGTGTTGACCCACCGTTTGATCATCGAAACGGAAGCTGGTGCTTTGGGCAGTGTTCTCAAGGATTTGGCCTACTATCCCTGGGGAGTTTCAACAGGCTCTGAGCCAGGTATTGGCTTTGCTAGCTTGCGGCATGTTTTACAGGTCAACCCCGACGTCATCTTTGTGCAGAGCTATCCCCTTGGCCCTTGGCGGCAAACATCCATAATTCAACAACTGGCTAAGCTGCCTGAATGGCAACAGTTGCGGGCTGTACAAAGCAATCGGATATTTGAGGTAGATCCCTTTTGGCACCAAGGCAGTGGCACTCGTTCTATTCGCTTAATGTTAGAGCAGGTTTTGCCCTTCATTTATCCTAAACAAACCTTTGAAAGATGGATGTAAGTCAACAGAAAAAGCTCTTCTTAATAAGAAAGATTTTATCCCAATCGAGAAGTCTATTTCATCAAATTTGCGGACTGCAGTATGAGCCTTACTCTAGTATCCAAGAAGCCTTTTGATGCTTTGTTTCTAAGCGTTTCCCCACATCTAAAATTGTTTGACCAGCCTTTATTGAAGTCACTGGCTAAGTTTTACTCAATCGCACATTGGGAATATATTCAGACTGAGGATGAACCTAGCAGTTTAGATCCAGCTCTTACCTTACTATATGACTATATCAAAAGTTATGATCATCCTATTCATTTGATGGGTCATGGATTAAGTGGGCTTTTAGCTCTGTTATTTAGTCATCACTACCCTCAGCGGGTAAGGTCATTAACTCTTCTGGCAGTAGGTGGACAGCCTGGAATAACTTGGCATGCTCACTACTATGCTCAGCGACATCTTTTCCCCTGTAGTCGTGAACAGTTACTTACCAAAACAGCACAAAGCTTGCTAGCCTCTTCTGAACAATGGCGGATTCAATCGTTGGCACTGGCTTTAAGGCAAGAACTAGACACCTCCCCTATACCTCATTCACTTTTAGGCATTGCTGCATTTTCGCCTCATTCAACGACTGTACCTATGCTAATTTGTGGCAGTTTAGATGACTCAATCATCGATTCTAATTCCTTAAAAAGCTGGCAAAACTTTCTGAAGCCAATAGATCAAATATGGTTCTGCCCTGAAGGGAGACATTTTTTTCACTATTTCTATCCGAAATTAGTTGCCCTTAAAATTTTAGATTTTTGGGAGAAATGGGGGAAATCCTCTGTGCAAATTCAGGCTACTATTCAAGATGAATTGGCTAAAAATGAGAGCTTAGTTATTCGTGAAATGCTCTAGGGTACTACGGTTAATACAAATAAAATCTCTAGTCCCAACTACCAAAGTTATGATCAGCTTTGGCTTTGACCTTTGACCGCTCCTGATTGGCTTGTTTCTGTAGCTCTGTTAGTTCTAAGTTGGGATATTTCCTTTCATGAATATGACTCATAAATCCCAGCAGCTTCAAAATTTCCTCTTGCAAGGTACTAGGATAGGCACTGTCTCCCCATAATTCATCCGATGTACTCTCTGGCTCAAGTAATAGTCCTAATAGTTGTGAGTCATGTGTCGCTGCATCGATGACCTGATAACAACGAATAAATCCTAGAAGTGTTGCATGATAGCTTAAAGGGCAAGAAAGATAGAACTCCATTCTGCTGAAACAACAAGAATTTCGGTCACTCAATCAAAAAAAGATAGAGGTTTCTCTAAGGATCTCTCAACTCGAAGGCCCATAACCCTCGCTCAGCCGGGAACCGTTCCAGCTGACCATTGGGGAAGCACTGTTGCAGGTCGGATCCCTGTTGCTCTCAAACCCATTGTTACGCTAAAGATTAGAGGCCGGGAGGCCAGTTTAACTAATCTCGCGGAATTCCCCACTCGGGTGGGGATAGATAGCGACAGGGCGCAAGCCCTAGTTTTTCAGGCTCTCCCACCCGATTGACTTTGAATATACTCTTTCACTGCTTCTAACGGCGCACCTGGAATCGTGCCAGAGTTTAGCTTTTCCCCAATAGACCTTATTGATTTCTTCTTTGAACTGTTGCCGCAGCACTCGACTAGACGTGGATTTGAGCGAGGCTACCAAATCAGAAATGTTGTTATCTGGGTGCAAATCAATCAACAGGTGAACGTGATCTGGTTCACCGTTGAAATCCGTTAGAAAGCTCTGATTTGGGCATAGCACCCGTTCTAGAATTGACTTCATCACCTCAAGCATTGGTTGAGTCAGCACTTCACGTCTGTATTTGGTGACAAATACAATATGCAGGTAAATTCTGAAAACAACGTGAGAACCGCTTCTAAGTTGAGTCATATTGATTTTTAGTCAATCCCAAAAAATTGCGCTATGATTATCGTAGCCATGAATATCGAGTCAGTAGTAATCAGTAGTAAATCGAGGTAATTATCGCGTGGTAGCGAGACGATAGACATTTCGACTGTATCCAAACAAAGGACAAGAAAAAGTTTTGTTTGTGGCACGTCGTTTGCACTGCTATCTCTACAACGCTTGCATCTTGCACCGTCAATTCAAGTACAAGCATCGCCA
>JAUQVI010000154.1:0-8189 GCA_039794885.1 Thermostichus sp. DG02_5_bins_236 | reverse complement strand
GTCACCGCCCTCAGGTACAACTCCCCCAGGAGATGGATCCCCTAATTGAGTCGGTGTATGACCTGGAAATGCCTGTACCCGAGGTTTTAGAACCTACTCATGCCGAGGATTGGGTCGCTTCTTTGGAAAAGTACCGGGTCGAAGAAGAGGCCGCCAAACAAACCCAGGCTAATCAGGTAAAGATTCCGCCACCCCATGGGGACGTGAACCCTGACCAGTTTACTTACCTGAAAAAGGAGGATGACGAAAGCGCGATCGCCGCCGCGACCCGCCTCGGTGAACCCTCTATCGCCACCATCTTTTTGCAACGCACCGATTACGGACTAGTGTTTCCGGGATCCCTAGAGCAGGTCAATCTCAACAACCGTCCCGACCTGGTCATGATCCGTAAACTTCTTGCCCATAGCACTCGCATCTCTAAGAGAGAGATTGTCAAGAGCTTACTAAACCAGGACAACCCTAAGACTTGGACATCGGCCCTACTGCGAAACTGCCGCTACGTGGAGGTCAATGCTCAGGGGGTAGGAGTGGTGGGGAACTGGCGGCTAACCCTGGATCCCTTGCTGGGAGTGTTAATTGAGAACGATTCAAAATCCTGAAGGAGATTTGCGACAAATGTCATTTAATTTGCTTGATGAATCTTGGATCCCGGTCGTGACACCTAAATTCCAGATCCGGGAAGTTTCCCTCATCGAACTCTTTCAGAGCTGGGAAAGCCTGCGGGAAATCCAGGCAGATAACCCACCGACCACCCTGGCTCTCTACCGTCTGCTGCTGGCAATTCTTCATCGAGCCTACAATGGGCCACGTAATGAAGACCATTGGGCGGAGATTTTTGACGACAACGGACAGGTGGCGATCATGTATCTAGAATCCCAGCGGGATCGCTTCGACCTGCTCCATCCCGACCATCCCTTCATGCAGGATCCCGACTTACCCCTAGAAAAAGCCGTCCCCATCTACGCTCTCCACACCATGAGCACCTCCCAGGTGTTTTCTCATGAGCACGAGTGGAGCGGCTACGGCATCTCCCTGTCCCAAGCTGCCCGCTTACTAGTACGCCTGCAAGGGGTTGATATCACCAGCCTGAGAGCCTTCTACGTCGGGCAACCTAGCGGCAACCGCTCGGCGGTCAACACCCCCACCATCAACGCTGCCAATGTCCTGGTGCGGGGCAGCACTCTGAAGCAAACGCTGATGTTTAACCTGATGCACTATGACCCAGCAGCAGAGATGCCCAGTGTTGTCACGGGAGAAGATCTCCCTACATGGGAAACCAGCTACGCTGGCAAGCCCAAGAAGACAGCTCCCAAAGGCTATATCAGCTATCTCACGTTTCCCTGGCGACGGTTGCGGCTGTTTCCAGAACATGACGAGGTGAGCCAAGTGGCTATCACGATGGGAAATTCCCTACCGGACAAGGTATCGCCCCAGCAGTGGGAATGTGGGGTCGCCTATCGGGAGGACAAGCCCGTTCGCCTCTCCTTGAGTAGGCAGTTATGGCGCAATGCTGATGCCTTTTTGCTCACAGCAGACAAGCAACACCGTCCGCGCATTGTGGACTGGTTGGCCACCTTAAAACGAGATGATTCGGTCGAGGAGGTTGTGACGTTTCAGATCTCTGGCCTCAGTGCAGATAAGGCTAAGCCTTTGGGATGGAGTTGGGAACAGTTCTCAGCCCCGATTCAATATCTGACTGATGCGGATTTGGCACAAACGCTGAAGAGTGCAATCGCGATCGCCGAAAGCCACCAACAGGTCTTCCGTTCCTTCAAGGGCAGCCCCTACTTTGCCCTAGCAGAAGTGCTGAAAAACGGGGATCCCGGCAGTTTAGCCAATGCCCTAGATGGCGAATCTCGCTATTGGGCCACCCTAGATCGGGCCTTTCCACAACTGCTGAACGCCCTGCCCCAGGACAGCCACACCGGAGCTGATGGCATCACTCACTACGGCAATCAGGAACTTCCTGCCTGGACGCAAACAGTGCAAAATGCTGCCCGCCAAGCCTTCACCGACTCCATTGTGTCCATTCGCAACTATCAGGCGCGAGCTTTGGCACTGCGATCTCTAGAGCGACATCTCCTCAAACTGCGGGGTGAAGATCCGGAGGATAAGAAAGCAAAGGAAAAAGCTGCTTAACCAGATTTCTAAAGTCCACCATTTTGAACTGGAGAATTTTCACAATGACAGTAAACCCAAAAAGCAGTCGCCTAGAGAGACCGGTAACCTTTCTCGACGGACTCAAGAAGCGCATTAAAAATGATAGCGGGGCAAAGGCCACCCTCAAACGTGCGTTGTCTGGGGATAATCGCCATCTGCGTCAGACCTACCCACTGTTGCTGCCCACACTAGAGGGGATTCCCGAATGGCAACAGGATATCTGGATCTTTGTCGCCTGCCTCTCGGTGTACCACAATCAAGACCCAGAACCAGCCCCGCGCAGCTTTGCCCAAAGCTGTTTGGACTTACACAATAAAGTGCCTTCCAATGGCCCTGAACGTCGCTTCCGTTCTCTCTTAGACACGACCCTGGCTGATATTCAGTCCCCTATCACAGCCCTAGTGCGGCAATTCAAAAGTCAAGACATCAAGGTCTACTATCCTCATCTGATTGCGGATCTCTGCAACTGGGCTCATCCCGATCAGTTTGTCCAAGACCGCTGGGCGAGAAGCTTCTGGCGGGCACCGCAGCCACCAGAAATATCAGGCAAGGCTGGTGTTGATGTATGAAGCAGATCAACTATACAGCCCATGCCCTAGAAGAAATGCAGCGGCGAGGCATTTCTCAAGAACAGGTTGAGGCAGCTTATTTACAACCAGAGCAAATCTTACCAGGACGAAATCAGCGAATGATCTATCAATCACGAATGAATTTTGATGGTGACAAGCACTATCTTTTGCGAGTCTTTGTAGATGAAACTACTACTCCGCCAGTTGTTGTAACGGTCTATCGCACCAGCAAAATTGAAAAATACTGGAGGATGTCATGAAAATTATCTACGACCCAGAAGTTGATGTGCTGAGAATTTTATTTCAAGACACGCCAATCAGTGAAAGTGATGAAGACGAATCAGGAATCATCTTTGATTTTGATGACCAGGGAAACGTAGTTGGATTAGAGGTTTTGGATGCCTCTCTGCGCATCGATGATCCCCAGTCTGTCAGCTACATGATTTCTAGGCCAATGCCAAAATCAGTGGCTGAAATCTGACCTGAGTATTTCAGCGGAGCAATCTCAATATCAAAACTGAGAATGCTCGTACCTTTGAGCCGTCTGAACTTTTTCAATTTACTGAGGACAATTCCATGAAACTTGAACTTCATTTGATTCAGAGCTTTCCCCCTGCCAACCTAAACCGGGATGAAAATGGGATGCCCAAATCCACCGTCTTTGGTGGTCGGCCTCGCGCCCGCATTTCCAGCCAGTGCCAAAAGCGGGCGGTGCGAAAGTATTATCAAGACTATGCTGACCTCGACCCCGCCCAATTTGCCGGTCGCTCTCGAAAGTGGCTTCCAAAGCTTCAGGACTTGTTGATTGAGCAGGAGATTGGGGCTGAACAGGCCGCGATTGCTGCTCGGCTCGCATTGGAAGAGGGACTCAAACTCAAGTTTGACGATGAAGGAAAAGCGACCACCATTGTCTTTTTGGGACAGACGGAACTGGCCGCAATCGCCCATATTCTTGTCAAAAATTGGAATGCCATTGTCCCTGGACTAACTGGCGACAAGCCAGAACTGCCCAAAGAAATCACCAAGGCGATCCAAAAAGCCCTAGTTGACACGGGTAAACCGGGAGATGTGGCCCTCTTTGGTCGCATGATGGCCTCCTTGCCCACGGTGAATGTGGATGCTGCCGTGCAAATAGCCCATGCCATCAGCGTCAACACCCTGCAACAGGAATTTGACTTCTTCACGGCAGTGGATGACCTGCGCGGCGATGATGAAACTGGCGCTGACCACATGGGGGAAACCGGCTACAACAGCTCCACCTATTACCGCTTTGCCACCCTGGATACGGAGCAGTTAGTCCAGAATCTAGGGAGTCGGGAACACCTAGAGTCTGTGGTGAAAGCCTTTGCTGATGCCTTTGTGCAAGCGATCCCCAGTGGGCACCAAAATGGCTTTGCTGCTCATACCCGGCCAGCGGCAGTGATGGCTGTGGTGCGACGGGGGCAACCGGTATCTTTAGTGGATGCCTTTGAGGATCCCATTGCCCCTAGAGGGGGCAATAGCCTGCTGGAAAATGCGGTTAAAGCCCTCGATACCCACTGGGCTGACCTAGTCAAAATGTATGGTGAAACAAATGTGAAATATAAGGGCATCGTTACCCGCACAACCCTGGCTAACCAACTTAAAACCCTCGCAGAATTCGAAGAGGAATCGGTTGACCTTCTGCTCAAGCAAGCCCTGGAAAATGCTCTCAGCAATGGGGGGAAGTAAGATGCCAACTCTATTGATGCGACTCAGAGCACCAATGATGAGCTGGGGTGACCACAGTCAGTTTGGCCACCGCGATAGCCGCCGAGAACCCACCAAATCTGCTGTGATTGGCCTCCTCTGTGCCGCCCTCGGTCGCCCTCGATGGGAGCCGGTGAATGACCTCGTCGCCCTGAAGATGGGGGTACGAGTCAACAAAGAAGGGATCCTGCAACGGGACTACCATACCGTGCAGGACACGATGCGAGATAAGGAGAAAGCCAACACGACGCTAAGCGATCGCTACTATGTGGCCGATGGTGACTACTTGGTGGGGTTAGAGGGAGAAGCTGAGGTACTTGGTCAACTGGACGCGGCCCTTCAGGATCCCAAGTGGCAACTCTACCTGGGTCGTAAAAGCTTTATACCTAGTCATCCTGTTCGGGTAGGCGTGGTAGAGCAGCCCCTGTTACTGGCTCTGCAAACTACCCCCTATGAGCATCGGGGTCGCAAGGATCCCCCTTTCCCCTTGCGCCTAGTGTTAGAGGCTGACGGCGGTACAGATACCCGTCACGATGTGCCTCTCGATTGGCAAAAAAGGCACTTTGGTCTCCGCATTGTCAAGACAGAATACTATTCACCAGAGGTTGTATGTACCTTTCCAAACTGATCCTGAATGAGCGGCAATCCCTGGTGCATCGAGAACTGGGCAATGCCCACAAATTTCACCAGCGCATTATGCAAGCCTTTCCTGATGAAGAAGACCGGGCCACTCCCCGTGAAGATTGGCACATCCTCTTTCGCCATGAACTCGATAGCGATGTGGTGTTGGTGCAGTCAGCCCTTGAACCGGATTGGTCAAAGTTGCCAGATGGCTACCTCAAGCATCATGCCGTCAAAGCAGTGAATTTAGGGGTTGATCAGCTCTCAGCTCCTCGTTTCTTTCAGTTTCGGCTCCGGGCTAACCCTAGCAAGCGTGATGCCAAGACCAAGAAGACGATTGGTTTCTATCATCGTCCTGACCAACTTGCATGGCTAGAGAGACAGGGGGATCGCTGTGGGTTTCGGCTCCACAATACCGATGTCATCCCAGCTCCCAACGTCTTTGGCATTAAGAAACAAGGCACGGCCCCCATTCGCATTACAACTGCCTTATTTCAAGGTGTTTTGGAAGTAACAGACTCTGACTCATTCTTGTCGGCACTAAAGGCAGGAATTGGTCGAGGACGGTCGTATGGCTGCGGGTTATTGTCTCTGGCGCGTATGTAGAGAAAAAAGCCACATCTGATTTGGAGATTGACCATGTCTTCATTACGGAGTATCCCGAAGATTCGGGACAGTATTAGCTATGTCTATGTGGAGCGGTGTCGGATTGAGCAGGATGCTAAAGCGATTGCAGTATTACAGGAGCAGGGACGCTATGTGATTCCCTGTGCCAGTTTAACAACGTTGATGCTGGGCCCTGGCAGTGTGATCACTCATGCGGCGATCAAAAATCTGGCAGATGCTTCGTGTTCGGTGCAGTGGGTTGGAGAGGATGGGCTGCGGTTTTATGCCAAGGGATCCCATCCTTCAAGTAGTGTGGAGCGACTTTATCATCAAGCGAGGCTCTGGGCGGATCCAGCCCAGCATTTAGCAGTGGTGCGTAGGATGTATGCGTTTCGCTTTTCTGAGCCGTTAGAGGATGGATTGACATTGCAACAGATTCGGGGGCTAGAGGGGGTGAGGGTGAGAACCACCTACAGCCGTCTGCGCAAAGAGACAGGGGTGGAGTGGAAAGGGCGAGATTACAAACTGACGAAATGGGAAGACTCTGATCCGGTGAATCGTGCGTTGTCTGCGGCAAATGCTTGTCTTTATTCTGTTTGTCAGGCGGCATTGAATGCGGTGGGCTATTCGACATCCTTGGGTTTTGTTCATACTGGCAAGCCTCTTTCTTTTGTCTATGATGTGGCTGATCTCTACAAAACTGAGACCACAATTCCGGCGGCATTTGAGGCGGCGGCTGAGATGGGTTTGAATGTGGAGTCTAGAGCTAGGCAGCTTTGTCGGGAAAAGTTTGTGGAACAGCGATTGATGCAAAAAATTATTGGGGATGTGGACTCTATTTTGGGTCTGAAATCTATCAAAGATGAGGCAGATCCTGTGGGATATCTTTGGGATAACCAAGGAGGCTCTGTGGAGGGAGGCCGAAGCTATGGCGATCCACTGGATGAGCAGGAGGAAGGCTAATGGTGGTTTTTGTGCTGGAGAATGTTCCGGCTAGTTTGCGAGGCGATTTGAGTCGGTGGCTGTTTGAAGTCAGAGCCGGAGTGTTTACGGGTCGGGTTTCGGCTCTGGTGCGGGATGAATTGTGGGCGATGGTGACCAGTAAACTGGGCAATGGTTCGGTTTTGATGCTCTACTCCACAAATTCTGAACAGGGCTTTTGGGCACGGAGTTTAGGGGATCCTTCCCGGCAGCTTGTAGACATAGAGGGGGTACTGCTGGTCAAAACCCACTGAAATCAGGAAAAATGGAAGTGTTGTCCCCACGCCTGTGGGGGTGAACCGAACAGAAAACTCCTGATCAGTTGATGCCGTCTCGTTGTCCCCACGCCTGTGGGGGTGAACCGAGCATAAATAAAGACAGGGTTTCACAGGCTATAGTTGTCCCCACGCCTGTGGGGGTGAACCGTCTGAGATTCAAGCTGAGATTGCAAACCTGTTAGTTGTCCCCACGCCTGTGGGGGTGAACCGAAAACTATTCTGGGTTATTACGGAGGCAAATCGTTGTCCCCACGCCTGTGGGGGTGAACCGTTAACCAAAAAACCTACGTAATTCCGGGAATTGGTTGTCCCCACGCCTGTGGGGGTGAACCGCCAACAACAGAATCTCCTCGCTCTTGCCCAGCCGCCGCATCAAGAGCCTGAGGTCGCCCAAGAAGGAATTGGTGGTATGCTGCGTAAAGCCCTGCCGGACCATGTACTGCTCAAAGGGCTGCATGGCTGCGGCCAAAGAGCTGGCGGCAGAGAGCGAGGCGCTCGGCTCGGTCAAGGGAGACTTGGCCTGGCCGCTGACGCTATTGGGATCAAACAGGGTGGGCTGCTCGTTCGCCATGGTGAACGCCCTTTCGTATAGTGGGATTTCACCTGGATTATAGCCGAGCCGGGCATTCTGTCAAGTGCGGCCCCCTCAGGTCAGGGCAAAGGCCACGACGGTGCCCGTGATCAGCATGAGCAGGAACCCCGGCCAGAGCGCCTTGCGCAGCTCGGGCGAGCCGCTCGCCAGAACGATGGTTCCTTTGGAGGCGGTATTGGCCATGGCGGCCAGGACAATGGCCTGGGTAGCCACAGCCAGGCTGGGGTTGCCCGCCGTTGTGTTCAGCTCGGCCATGGACAGCGCGATGGCGTTGGTGTCCACCAGCCCCGCCACGACGCTAGAGATATAGATGCCAGCGTTGCCCAGGTACATCTGGGCCACCCGCCCCACCAGCAAGACCACCGCATAGAGCAGCCCGAACTTGAGCGCAGGCTCTAGCTCGAAGGGGTTGACGAACGGGACATCCTCGCGCTCGGTAAAGCGCTGCGCCCGGTAGAGGTAGGCGCTATAGAGCATCCCGGCGAGGCCCGCGGCGGCCATGGGCCAAACCAGCGACTGGGCCAGCTTGAGGTTGAGCACGCCGACCACCACCACGATGCGGTCTATTATTGCCGCGCAGGCCAGCGTGACCTCCAGTCCTACCCTCCTCGCCGGTCTGCCGATCTTTGTGTTCCGCTCGGCCATGCTCAGCGT
>JAUQVI010000153.1:0-8195 GCA_039794885.1 Thermostichus sp. DG02_5_bins_236 | reverse complement strand
GTGCGCCGTTAGAAGCAGTGAAAGAGTATATTCAAAGTCAATCGGGTGGGAGAGCCTGAAAAACTAGGGCTTGCGCCCTGTCGCTATCCATCCCCACCCGAGTGGGGAATTCCGCGAGATTAGTTAAAGCCCATTTCACCCACCAGAATGCGAACAAACAAACCAATGAGTTCACTGGCATGTTCATGATCTTCTGATGGCATTACAGTTTCTAGGCTTCCCCGATCGTAGGTGAGATGAGCTCCGCGGCTTTCGGGTAAAGCCTGAAGAATCTGTTGATAGGATTGCCAGGTTAGGCCATGTAAAGTAACACGCTTTTCACCGATCAGTTGGCTTGGGGGAAAGGGGGCGATTGCAACCATAGGTTATGCCTCCTGAGACGAACAGTAAATACTTAAGATGGGAATCAGCTAGGCAATCAAACCAACGGACTGGGTTGTGGCTCTAACCCCAACTGCATGACCGCTTCTGTGAGGGCCAACTCACGGCTATCCACAAACTGTTCTGCTGGCATGGGCAGATGCAAGTTTTCCAAACGCTGTCGGATCCGTCCCTTGGCCCCGACAATCCACACCTGCTTGCGCTGATCCAGCGCATCGCGAATGGCATTTTCCAAAGATAGAGAGGCCGAAACCCCCAGCATCGGCACATCCGACAAATCCAGCACCAATGCCTGACAGGAAGCCACCGCCTGGTGTTGCCGGGAAATGGCTTGCGAAACCCCGAAGATCATCGGCCCACTCAGGTAAAACAGCAGCACCTGTCCCTGCCCTTGCCGCAGCAGCTCCTTTTCCCGAGGCGTCAGATCCACAGCATCATCCGCATCTGTAATTGCCTTGACCTCCTCCGAATGGATTTCACTCAGACGTTGAATGGTGAGCAAATTGGCCACAAACACCCCCACACCCACCGCCGCGATCAAGTCTACAAACACGGTCATGAACATGACGCCGTACATGATCGCCGCTCCCTTGAGAGAAAGCCGATGCGCCCGCTTCAGGAAGCTCCAATCGAGAATATCCACCCCCACCTTGAGGGCAATCCCCGCCAACACCGCCATCGGGATCCCCTGGGTGAGAGGAGCCGCAAACAACACCACCATTAAGAGGATCCCGGCCCGGGTCATGCCTGCTAAGGGGGTACGCCCGCCAGATTGGATGTTCACCACCGTCCCCATGGTGGCCCCGGCCCCCGGCAGCCCCCCCAGCAAACCGGAGACGATATTGGCAATTCCTTGCCCAATCAGCTCTTGATCCGAGTCATGGCGAGTGCGGGTGAGGTTATCGGCAATCACCGCCGTCAGTAGGGTGTCGATGCAGCCCAACATCCCCAGCACCACCCCATCCAGCACCAGGTTGGCCAGAGAAGAGAAGGGAAGCTGCGGCCATTGCAACTGGGGCAAACTCGTGGGAATTGGGCCAATGCGTCGCAAGTCCAGATCGGCCATGAACCAGCTGGCAACCAAAGTTCCCACCAACAACGCCACCAACTGCGGTGGCACAACCCGTCGCCAAGGCTTGGGGTAGCAAAAAAGGATGGCGATTGTCAGGAGTCCCAACCCCAGTTCCGCTCCGTTAACGTTGAGCAGAAACTCCGGTAGGTTACGCACTGTTCCAATGGCCCCACCCCGACTGGTGTGACCCAAAAGGGGTGGGATTTGCAACAGAATCATGATCCAGCCAATCCCCGACATAAAGCCGGAGATAACGCTGTAGGGCATGAGGGTGATGTATTTGCCCAGTTTCAGAGTTCCAAACAGCAGTTGAAACAGCCCCCCCAGCATCACCACCGTGAAGGCCGGCCCCAATCCTTGCTCTGGGTAGCGAGCGGTAACATTGGCAACCACCGCCGTCATCATCACTGTCATCGGCCCGGTGGGCTCTGAGATCAGAGTAGGGGTTCCTCCAAATAGGGCGGCAAAGAAACCAACACACACCGCCCCATACAACCCCGCTACGGGTCCCGCCCCAGAAGCCACCCCAAAAGCCAGAGCCATCGGCAAAGAGACAATCGCAGTTGTCAGTCCGCCAAAGAGATCCCCGCGCCAGTTGTCCAAATTCAGACGCCGACGCCAATACAAAAATTTCCCACCCTCAGACTGTTCTTCTTTCGCTTGGCTCAACATGCCCAGAAATCCATCAGCACTATCGGCAGATTACCATTGAATAACGTCGAGATATCATGCCAAATCAATAGATCTTTATCTATCATTTTCTTCAGGGATCCCCCTTTGGATCAAGGGCATGGGGGTTAAATTGGCAGAGTTGTATGAAAGTGGGAGTAATCCACATAGCGATTTCCATGGCTGTCGAGGTGGAGGATATCGGCAAACCGGTGGCCCCAGCGAATCTCATCTGCCAGGTAGGAGTAGCGAGCATGAATAGTTTGGGAAAAAGTATCATCGATGCCCGTCAGGGTAATGATCAACTCCGCCTGGCCCGCTTCTAGATCTTGTGGCGTG
Organism: Thermostichus sp. DG02_5_bins_236; assembly: GCA_039794885.1. Taxonomy (GTDB): domain Bacteria; phylum Cyanobacteriota; class Cyanobacteriia; order Thermostichales; family Thermostichaceae; genus Thermostichus. The sequence continues at coordinate 5,734 of JAUQVI010000153.1, read as the reverse complement.
AGGCCATAAAGGGGGCTATCGGGCTCGATCCGGTGCATGATTGTCCAGGTGACCGCAAAAATGGGAGACATGGAGCGCACCAGGCGTAAGTCGTAGAGCCGCCGCATCCATTCCCCTTCCGCCGAAATTTGGTTGCAGGCGAGGGTAACGCGAATTTGGGCTTCGACAATTTGATTGAAGCGCTGGTTAGCCGCCCGAAACATCAGGGTAGGGCAGCCCTCTTGAGTATGAATGACAGCAACTCGAGTAAACATGACCCGGGCCGTAGGCCGCGAAATACGGGCAAAGACCAAACCTGTTGCCACTGCTGTGCCCGCTACCCCCAACATTGCCTCCAGGGTAACCAGGAGATGGGCGTAAAGACTATGAGGATACATGGCTCCATAGCCGATACTGGCCAGGGTCTGCACGCTGAAGAAGAAAGCATCGCCAAAATGTCCTGGGCGAGCATTGGCGATGTTATCGCTGCCAAGTAGGTAAAGCAACGCAAAGCCAACGTTGGAGAGAATATACCCCCCAGCCAACAGCCCCAAAAATCCCGGCCAGGACAGAGTTAACAATAGATGATACAGATCTCGCAACCCCTGCGACGGGATCCCACGGCGCAGCAGCGGTCGATGGCCACCGGCTTGTCCCCCACGGATCGGATTGGCAATTCCCACTCGGGATCCCGCCGAAACCCTCAATTGCGACTGTCGATCACCCACTCTTCATCTCCTGGCGAAAGTAACCCCGCCAACCTGCGAGTAGCTCAGAGCGCCGCCCCTCACAAAAGGCAAATGGTAAACTGGGAGTACAAAAAACACTCTACTCATTCCCCCCGACTTTGCCCATGGACAGGGTTCGTGTCCCCCTGCCCAAGCAATCGGGATCCCCAACCTGTACCCCAACCCCATGAGCGATAACGAATCGACGGTTCACATCATCTCCACCGACTTGCAACGGGAGATGTCCCAGTCCTACCTGGAATACGCCATGAGCGTCATTGTCGGGCGGGCCTTGCCAGACGCCAGAGATGGTCTGAAACCGGTACATCGCCGTATTCTCTATGCTATGCACGAGTTGGGGCTGAGCGCAGATCGCCCCTTCCGCAAGTGTGCCCGTGTGGTCGGGGATGTCATCGGGAAATATCATCCCCACGGGGATCAGGCGGTCTATGACGCGCTGGTACGAATGGCCCAAGATTTCTCCATGCGGGAGCGCCTGGTGGATGGGCATGGCAACTTTGGCTCCATCGACAATGATCCACCGGCAGCAATGCGCTACACCGAGTGTCGCTTGACGGCCTTTGCCCAAATCAGTCTGCTGCAAGATATTGATGCCAACACCGTCGATTTTGGGGACAACTACGATGGATCCCAGCAGGAACCCTTGGTGTTGCCGACACGGATCCCACAGTTACTGCTTAATGGCTCCTCTGGTATTGCTGTCGGCATGGCCACCAATATCCCCCCCCACAACTTGGGGGAGCTGGTGGATGGCCTGATCGCCCTGATTGAAACCCCGAACTTAACCAGCTTGGAGTTGATGCAGTGGATCCCAGCTCCAGATTTTCCCACTGGCGGCCTGATCCTGGGTCAAAGTGGCATTCGAGAAGCCTACACCACCGGGCGTGGCTCTGTCACCATGCGGGGTGTAGCTACCATTGAAACTCTGGAACACCGGGGCCGTCCGACACGGGATGCGATCATCATTACCGAGCTGCCGTACCAGACCAATAAGGCGGCCATGATCGAGAAGATCGCCGAGATGGTCAACGAAAAGCGCCTGGAAGGCATTGCCGATATCCGCGATGAAAGCGACCGCGATGGCATGCGGGTGGTGATTGAGCTGAAGCGGGATGCCCAAGCTCAGGTGGTGCTGAATAACCTCTACAAGCAAACTCCCCTGCAGGCCAACTTTGGCATGAACATGCTGGCCATCCTCAACGGCGAGCCACGCACCCTTACCCTGCGGGATGCTCTACAAGCTTTCCTGGATTTCCGTGAACAGGTGATCGAGCGACGAACCCGCTACGAACTGCAGAAAGCAGAAGAGCGGGATCATCTTTTGCAGGGGTATCTTTTGGCTCTGGGGCATTTGGATCGGGTAATTGCCCTGATCCGAGAAGCAGCCGATACGGCCACGGCACGGGCTGAGTTGCAAGCGGTGTTTGGACTGAGTGAGGCGCAAGCAGACGGGATCCTGCAAATGCAACTGCGCCGTTTAACCGCCTTGGAATCGGAAAAGATTCAAGCGGAACACGAAGAATTGGTGCGGCAAATCGCTGATTTGCAAGATATCCTGGCCCGACGGGAACGGGTGATGCAGATCATCAGCGAAGAACTGGAGCAGATCAAGACCCGCTTTGCCAGCCCCCGTCGTTCTCAAATGTGCTTGGATGACTCCGAGTTAGATACTGCCGACCTGATCGAAAACCGCGAAACGATCATCTTTCTGACGGAGCAGGGCTACATCAAGCGCATGGGCATCGAAGAATTTCAGGTACAGGGGCGGGCAACGCGAGGAAAAGCGGGAGCACGCATCAAAGAAGACGATGCCATTGAACAGTTTTTTGCCTGCCGCAGCCACGACACGATTCTCTTTTTCACCGACCGAGGGGTAGTGTACACCCTACGCGGCTACCAAATCCCACAGGGGAGCCGCACTGCTCGCGGCAGTGCTATTGTGCAGTTGCTACCCATCACCCGTGAAGAGCGGATTACCTCGATGGTGCCGGTGAGCGAGTTCACCGATGATGAATACTTGGTCATGCTCACCCGTGGGGGTTACATCAAGAAAACCGCCCTCAGCGCCTTTGCCAACGTGCGCTCTAACGGGTTGATCGCGATTTCTTTGGAAGAAAATGATGAGCTGCGCTGGGTGCGCCGCGCCCGTCCCAGTGATGACGTGGTGATGGCTACCCGCCAAGGCATGTCAATCCGTTTCCGGGCCGATGATGAGCAACTGCGTCCCTTGGGGCGAGCCACCCGTGGCGTGCGGGCCATGACCCTCAACTCCGGTGACAACATTGTCAGCATGGACATTATCTTTGCGGAGTCGGTGATGGCCGCTGAGCAGGAGGGGGAAGGGCTGGCCAACCCCTGGGTATTGGTGATCACCAAGGCCGGGCGGGGTAAGCGCTCGGCCATTGATAATTTCCGTCAGCAAAACCGGGGCGGCAAAGGGGTGATCGCCACCAAGTTCCGGCAGGATTCCGATGAGTTAGCCTCTCTACGCATCATCAACGCTGAGGATGAAATCATGCTAGTGACTGCCAGAGGCATCGTTATGCGCCAGTCGGCAAAGGCGATTCCTACTCAGTCCCGCGAAGCCACAGGGGTACTGGTGCAGCGGCTGGATGCAGAAGACAGTATCGTTGGAGTGACGGTGGTGCCGGCCTCATTCATCGGAGATGCGGAGGAAACAGACGAGAGTGTGGAGGGAGTATCTCAAGAAGGCTGAAGGTGCCTTTCAAACCCTTCCTATACTGGCTGCAGAAAAATAGCAGCCACTTGGGGCAGGAATTTATGATCGGTTCAAGCTGTTCTCAACCTCCCGAGTCGTCTGAGCCTGCCGATCCAGACGCAACGGTTCTGTTTCCTAAAGAATCCGAAACCCGATCGGTCACTACAGTAGCGGATTTGTGGGTACGTTACCAAGCTGGCGGGCGAGATTTTCGGGGTAGTCAACTGGCTCAGGTGGATCTAAGCCGTTCCGATCTAGGGGGGATCGATCTCAGTCGCTCTGATTTGAAGCGGGCTCAGTTACGGGAGATCGACTGGGTCGAGGCGATTTTGCGGGGAGCCGATTTGCACGAGGCCGATCTGCAACGGGCCAACTTGGCGGGGGCAGATCTCAACCGGGCGAATTTGCAACGGGTGAATCTAACTGCTGCCAACCTCAACGGGACTAATTTGTCGGGGAGCCGATTGGAGGGGGCTAATCTCCGCCATGCTTACCTGATTGGAGCTAACCTTTCAGAGGCTTTTATGTGGAAAACTGACCTAGCGGAGGCCAACCTGAGCGGCAGCGATCTGCGGCGGGCAGCCTTGCGGCGGGCAGTTCTGACAGCAGCGAATTTGAGTTTGGCCAACTTGGCTAGCACCAACCTGTCTCAAGCTGAGTTGAGCAGAGCATTCCTGGCAGATGCTAACCTACATGGCACTATTCTCCCGGGTTGTAGCCTACAGGGATCCCAATTAAGTGGGGCGGATCTGAGTTTGGCATTGTTATCAAGGGCCAATTTGCAGCAGGCTAATTTACGGGGAGCAGGCTTAGTGGGGGCGAGTGTACGCGGTGCAGCTTTTCAGAGGGCAGATTTGCGAGGAGCGGTGCTGCAAACGCCCAATCTAGGGCAGGCACATCTAGAGGGGGCACTGTACAACCGGCAAACAGTACTGCCGCAGGATTTTGATCCAGTTGGGGCCGGTATGGTTTGGGTCGAGGAGGATTCAGAGCCAGCGAGCCCCTGACCTCCTAACATTGGGATCCTTTAGGTGCGGCATTTGCCTCCCGAGAGGGGTGGGATCCCGTACCGAAGCGGAGGAAGATTGAGTGCTAGTTTTAACTTAACCAAAATTTCAGAGCTCTAAACGCCTGTGGGAGTAGGCCGACAGACTCTGATTGGGTTACATCTGCTGTATCTGTGGAGCTTGTTTACTCCATGTCGAGCCCAATGAATTTCATCCCTGGTTTTGAGGCGGTGCAGTCTCCTAGCCCCGACAATCAGCTCTGGCAATATCTGCAAACCCAGGATCCCGATATCTTTCAGGATATCGCTCGCAATTCTTCTCCTGAGGTGTTGGAGATCTTGGGCCATAACATCCGCAGCCTGGTGGGGGCATTGCCGCCAGAACAATTTGGGGTTCAAGTGATCACCAATCGGGAGAGTTTGGCCAAAATGATCTCTGGTGCGATGATGGGGGGCTATTTTCTGCGGGTAATGGAGCAGCGCCTAGCCCTAGAGCAAGCCTTGGGCAACTCACCAACTCCTGTAGCCCCTGCTCAGCCGGAAGAAGGCAACTCCTAAGATTTCAGTCCTTCCCAGCCCTCCGCTCTCTACCCAATCTGCTTTCTGGGTCAAGCCCGTTAAGATCGATCTTATCTGGCTCATCTGGGGTGGGGGGCAACGCTAAGGATGGTTGCACATCGAGCACTGACTTACGAACAGCGTGAAATCCTGAAGAAAAGACGGCAACGGTTAGCTGAGCTGCTCCCCAGTCCGGTGTTGCTGTGGGCAGGGGGGCGTAGCCCGCGTAATTTCTCCCACAATGTCTATCCCTACCGAGCCAGCAGTCACTTTCTCTATTTTGCCGGGATCCCGATTGAACAGGCGGTGATTCGCTTGCAGGGGGGGCGATTGGAGTTGTTTGTGGAGGATCCTTCTCCTGCATCTGCCCTGTGGCACGGGCCCAGCCTGACCCGAGAGGAACTGGCAGCCCAAATCGGGGCTGATGCGGCCTATCCCTTGTCTGGACTGGGATCCTTCTCTGGTGAAGCCCTCACCCTAGGTGTACAGGATGCGGCAACCCGAATCCAGCAATCCCATATCTTGAAGCGAGGGATCCCGGCGGCACCGGATCTTCACCCTCAGGATGAGCCGCTAGCAGAGGCAATGGTGCAGCTACGTCTCTGTCAGGACAGCTTTGCCCTGGAAGAAATGCGGGCAGCGGCGGCGGTAACGGTGGAGGCCCACAAAGCGGGGATGGCAGCCGGTCTGGGAGCCAAGTGCGAGTCGGAAGTGCGGGCTGCC
>JAUQVI010000152.1:0-8210 GCA_039794885.1 Thermostichus sp. DG02_5_bins_236 | reverse complement strand
CTGTGCAGGCTCAAATTCTCGGGGAAGAAATTCCTTGGCTACAACGGACTTTGCAACTGCACAAGCCGGTCTTGCAAAAAGATCGTTGGCCAGATGCCGATTTTCAAGGGTTGCTGTTGGTGGATCCCTTAGATTGGCTGCGTGCGCGTTCGTTCCCAACTTCCTCCAGTCGTGTTGGGAGTACAGAGGTGCCGACCGGGATCCCTCTCATTATCGATGGGGCAGAAGATCTGGAAGATTGGGCTTACCAAGCTCTAACGCTCACCCTACATGCAACCGATTGGCAACAACTGCGGCAAATCTTTCCTGCTCAGGCTGAACAGATTTCTCAGGCACAGGTAAGCTTGGCGGTACAGCTATTGCGGCGACCCCTTTCCCGATGCTTGTTGCAAGCAGACGAGCTGATCCCTCTGGAGCCAGTGCTGTCTTTGGTCGAACATCACTCGGGTTGGTTACCGGATCCCTGGGAACAGCTCCGCCAACGGATCCCTATCACATCTGAGCGACCCTGGGTATGGTGGGCCGAAACGGATCGCGAAACCGGTAGCTTTACCCTCCACAGCAGCCCATCTGCTCTTGAAGAGTGGCTGGCTCCGATTTGGGCCACTCAGCCTGTGGTGATCATTGGGGAAGCCTTGGATTTGGATCGTCAGGCCCAAACTTATCGGCAACGCCTGGGTTTGCCGGATCTCACCTCTCTGCGGTTCCTGTCTAGAGAGGGATGGCCTCGTTCTACTGCTACTGTGACCGCTACTTTGGTGGAGTTGGAATCTTTACAAGGCTTTTCCCTCTATTTGCCGCGCTTGCCTTTGCCCAACAGCTCACTGTTCCAACATCATCTGCTGCAAGAGCTCAAGCACTTGGTCTCTCAGACAAATGGGTTTGTTGTGGTGCTGGTCTCGGATCAACCTCTACAAACCCAGGTGGGTACGGCTTTGGCCGCAGAGTTTGGCTCACGGGTACGGGTCAATAGCGCCTTACCTGGTAACCACGGCATTTTGGTGTGTGACTGGCACTACTGGCTACAACATAAGGCTAGTCTTCCCTGCCCAGTTCTGCTGGCCATTGCTACCTTACCGTTCCCGTCTGTGGAAGATCCGCGGGTGGCAGGGCGAGTTCAGCACATGCAGCGTACTCAGCAGGATTGGTTCCGTCAGTACCTTCTGCCGGTGGCTGCTGCCCAACTGCAACGGGCTGCTGCTCCCTTGCGTCAGGGCTCTGAATCGAATTTGGTGGCCATTTTGGATAGCCGCATCATTGCCCGTAGTTATGGCGCTTCCCTCCTCAATGCTTTAGGGCCAAGTTTACGAATTGAGCAGCACAGTCAATTGTTTGTCTAGGGATCCCAGTTTTTGTTTCCTGACGAAGCTTTGGTTGTCACCAAGCAGGTATGTTCAGGTATGTTATGGAGATGAGCCGCTCTCGACCTAGTTCCCAAAATAGATAACCCCGAGCGACATAGGCTGCTTCAACCGATCTCCAGTTCTTCTTGCCCCTCCACCTCCTGAAAGCTAGGGCCACCTCGCCCAATCAAATACCCTGTTTCTTTATGAACAAAAGCCCATAAACTCAGCCCATGCTCCTGTTGAGCTGTGGTGATGCGCTTGAGAAAATAAAGAGTTTCTTCACGGAAGCGGGGTAATCCGGAGGTGCTGATGTAGCGAGTGACTCGCGGATCGGCGTAGATGCAGGCCAAATCCTCTAAATCATCCCAACTGAGGGGGCGCAACCCCAGGCGTGGCGTTTCTAGAAGCAGCATGTCAGGGATCCCAAACAAGCCCCAATCCTAAGTCTGAAGGGATTACCCCCACTAGGCAGGATCCCGATGGTGACTCAAACTCACGCAAGCGCATGAACTGGAGGTCTTTGCTCAAGAAGGCCGTCAAGTTGAGCGGGAGGCCAAGCTTGGGTAAATTCTGTATCAGAAACAACAAAATGCCGGTGTCGGCCTTTCTAGGATGAGTGAGCGTTTCTGACCGTGCTTGGGTCAAAACGTGGGGATCGATCGCTGGGATCCCGTATAGGCTTACCCGAACCCACCGTAGTTCACCCCAGTTCTAACCGCAAACCCAATAAGGAGAGAGTAATGGCATCCACGCCCCAAGAAGTGCTTCAGATGATCCAGGACAACAACGTCCAGATGGTGGATCTCAAGTTTGTGGATATCTTCGGCACCTGGCAGCACGTCTCCTTCCACACCTCGATGATCGAAGAAAAAACCTTCAGCGAGGGGTTAGCCTTCGATGGATCCAGTATTCGGGGCTGGAAAGCGATCAACGAGTCCGATATGTTCATGGTGCCGGATCCTAAGACTGCCTGGATTGATCCTTTCCTGGAAGTGCCCACCCTCAGCCTCACCTGTAGCATTGTTGAGCCTCGCACCGGGCAGCTTTACGCCCGTTGCCCCCGCAGTTTGGCTACCCGCGCCGTTGCCTATTTGCAATCGACAGGCATTGCCGATACCGCCTACTTTGGCCCGGAAGCGGAATTTTTCATCTTTGAGGATGTTCGCTTCGACCAAACTCAAAATTCTGGCTACTACTTTGTCGATTCCATCGAAGGGCGTTGGAACTCGGGCCGGGAAGAAGCAGGGGGCAACCTAGGCTACAAACCTCGCTACAAAGAGGGTTACTTCCCTGTACCGCCCACCGACTCTCACCAAGACATCCGCACCGAGATGTTGTTGACCATGGCCAAGTTGGGGGTGCCGATCGAGAAGCATCACCACGAAGTGGCCACCGGTGGGCAAGGGGAGTTGGGCTACCGCTTCGCCGATCTGATCTCCGCTGCCGACTACATGCTGATTTATAAGTATGTGATTCGCAATGTGGCCCGCAAGCACGGCAAAACTGTCACCTTCATGCCCAAGCCCCTGTTTAACGACAATGGCACCGGCATGCACACCCACCAGTCCCTTTGGAAAGATGGCCAGCCTCTCTTTTACAGCGAAGGCACCTATGCCAACCTGAGCGAAACCGCCCTCTACTACATTGGTGGTCTGCTCAAGCATGCCCCGGCAATCTTGGCCTTCACCAACCCGACGACCAACTCCTACAAGCGTTTGGTACCTGGGTTTGAGGCGCCGGTGAACCTGGCTTACTCTCAGGGCAACCGCTCTGCGTCCATTCGTATTCCGGTGACCGGCACCAGCCCGAAAGCCAAGCGTCTGGAATTCCGTTGCCCGGATGCCACCTGCAACCCCTACATCGCCTTCTCGGCGATGTTGATGGCAGGTTTGGATGGGATCAAGAACAAGATTCACCCCGGTGAGCCCCTAGACAAAGATATCTACGACCTAGAGCCGGAAGAACTGGCCAAAATCCCTTCTACGCCTGGATCTTTGTTGGATGCTTTGGAAAACCTGCAAAAGGATCATGCCTTCTTGCTGGAAGGGGGTGTCTTTACCGAAGACTTGATCGAGACCTACATTGAGTACAAAATCGACAACGAAATCAACCCGATCAACTTGCGGCCTCATCCCTATGAGTTCGCTCTTTATTTTGATGCCTGAGCTTGATGCCTGATCTGCGGCATTCTCTTGGGGCATCACCATCCGCAAAACGGGATCCCTTCTCTTGGCTGTAGAGGGGATCCTTTTTTGGGGTTCACTTCTGGGTATTCTTAGGGGTGGGTACTCTGGTTTGGGGGCGGAGAGCAGCATATGGGTCTGGGAGCATTTATATCTCTGATGTTGATTGTGTTTGTTGTTTTGGTTGTTGCGCTGCTGGCCTATACTTCTTACCAGGAGAAGAAACGTCGCCAAGCTCTAGAGCAGTTGGCCTCACAACTGGGGATGCAATTTACGGTCAATGGCATCCAGCTGCCTGGTTTGGCAGAGGCAGGTTTTGAGTTGTTGCAGCGGGGCCGTGCACGTCGTTTTTACAATTGCTTAAGAAAACGATTGATCGATGGCACTGAAATTGCCGTATTTGATTACCAGTACACCACTGGCAGTGGAGACAGGAGAAACACCCATCGTCTATCGGTTTTTGCTGCCTATCAAGAGGATCTGCACCTGCCTAGCTTTCGCCTCCACCCCGAAAATGCTTTCTTTCACGGCATTGCCAAGGCTTTTGGCATGAAGGATATTAACTTTGAGAGTCATCCTTATTTTTCTCGCAGCTACCTATTGCGAGGAGAAGATGAAGATCAAATTCGGATGCGGTTTCACCCAGGGGTCTTGAGGTTTCTGGAAGAGCATCCCAACTATACTGCCGAGGGATGCGGATCCCATTTGATTTTCTGGCGTAGTAGCAAGCAGCTAGAACCCCAAGCTGTTGCCAACTTTATCCGTTTGGGAGAGGAGTTGGTGCAGCGGCTTAGCCCCATTTGAAAGCCAATCGGCACCACCTATTTAACTACTGGGCAGCAAGAGCAGCCAGCAGATCATCTGCCAAGAGCACTGCTGTGTAGACCATAGCTTGTCGCTGCTCAGGTTGGAGATCACCAAGGTTGGTTTGGGGGTTACTGACTATACCCTGTAACACGAGGCTGGCCACATATTCCCGCTTAGAGAGCCCTGGGCTGGAGATGGTCGGGTTATCCAGGGAGAACTTTTGATGGTGCTCAAACGGATAGGCATATTCAGGGGCTAATGGCATCGCTCAACTCCAGGTTTGTGCTTTTGCCATTCTCCCATCCTTGCTCCCTGAGCATTCCGAAAAAAGCGGGGCTGAAAGCGGGCACAACGGGTTATCGTATCTAGGGGATCCCTAAAATGGGGAGATGATCCGGGCTGCTCTCCCTCGGGAAATATTGCTATGCATCTGAGCGAATCCTTTCGGCGCACCAAAATTGTCGCCACCATCGGCCCCGCCAGCTTGGATCCGGTCATTTTGCGGGACATGATTCTGCAGGGGGCAACGACTCTTCGCCTTAACTTTTCCCATGGGGATCACGAGCTGCACCGCCGCAGCATTCGCTTGATCCGCCAAACTTCGATGGACTTGGGCATTCAGGTTGCCATTCTGCAAGACCTACAAGGTCCCAAAATTCGCTTAGGTAAGTTTGCCGAAGGCCCGATTGCCCTCAAAGCCGGGGATCCCTTTGTTTTGACTAGCCAGCCGATTGCGGGATCCCAAGAACGCAGTTGGGTTACCTATGACAAGCTGGCCCAGGAGGTGCCGGAGGGGGCAACCATTCTCCTCGATGATGGCCGGGTGGAAATGCGGGTGGAGGCGGTGGATCCGGAGGCGGGAGAACTCTTCTGTCGCACCATTGTCGGGGGAACTCTCTCCAACAACAAGGGGGTCAATTTCCCCGGGGTTCGCCTCAGCATCCGGGCGGTTACTCAAAAGGATAAAGAAGATCTCTACTTTGGCCTCAACCAAGGGGTAGATTGGGTGGCCCTTAGCTTTGTGCGGGATCCCTCTGATGTTTTGGAATTGCGCGAGCTGATGGCCGCGGTGGGCAAACGGGTGCCGATTATTGTCAAGATTGAGAAGCATGAGGCAATCGAACAACTGCCCCAAATTTTGGCCCTCAGCGATGGGGTGATGGTGGCCCGTGGGGATCTGGGGGTGGAGCTACCCGCCGAAGATGTGCCGATTTTACAAAAGCGGATGATCGCTCTCTCCAATTGCTTGGGGATCCCGGTGATTACCGCCACCCAAATGCTAGACAGCATGGCCCATAGCCCACGCCCCACCCGCGCCGAAATCTCTGATGTGGCCAACGCCATTTTGGATGGTACCGATGCAGTGATGCTCTCCAATGAAACCGCTGTGGGTAAATATCCGGTCGAGGCAGTTGCTACCATGGCCCGCATTGCCGTGCGCACCGAGCAGGACTATTTCGGCCCGACCTACACGGAGCGGCGCCAGCAAGTTCGTTCCCTCACCCTACAGGAATTGGGCCAGCACAATGGCCATATTCCGGCCCGACAGAGTTTGATCCCCGACTCCATCAGTCGTGCTGTCGGGGAGATTGCCCGCGAGTTGGATGCTGTGGCAGTGATGACCCTAACCAAAACCGGCGCTACGGCCCGCAATGTCTCCAAGTTTCGTCCCCGCACCCCAATCCTGGCGATCACCCCGCATGTGGAAGTGGCGCGGCGGATGCAGCTGGTGTGGGGGGTGCGGCCCTTGTTGGTGATGGATTTTGCCACCACCCGCCAGACGTTTCAATCGGCCATCAGCCTGGCCCAAGAAGAGGGATTGCTCAACGATGGGGACTTGGTGGTTCTTAGTGCTGGCACCTTGCCGGGAGTGGCCGGATCCACGGATCTGATTAAGGTGGACGTGGTGAAATCGGTGGTGGCTCAAGGGAAAGGCTTTGGCAAAGGGATGGTTAGCGGCCCGGCTCGTATCATCAAGTCCAGTCTCGATTCCAACAAGCTCACCTCTGGGGACATTTTGGTGGCTCAATCTACCGATGCCAGTTATGTGGAGGCGATCAAACAGGCAGCCGGGGTGATCACGGAAGAAGAAGGGGCTTCCTCCCATGCGGCGGTGATTGGTTCACGGTTGGGGGTACCGGTGTTGGTGGGGGTGAAGAATGCCACTCGCCTGATTCGGGATGGGGCAATTGTTACCCTGGATGCGGAAAAAGGAGTGGTTACCTCGGGTGCAGATGGTCTGGGCTTCTAGGTGCCTGTTCCACCTGCTGCTTCTGGAGTCGCTACACCACCCCCTAACCGCTATGCCTACGGCAGGCTTCGCCAACGCGGTATAGGCGCAGCACTGCGGCAGATTTTGGTAGGCAGGGATAACTTACCACCACCAGGGTTTGAGGGGGGTGCCGTCGGGAAAGGTCACTCCCGTAACCAGAGCGCCGCTGTGTTTCAGTCCTTCAATCAAGGATCCCTGAAGGTTGGCCTGTTCCAGGTTGGCGCGGCTGATATCTGCCCGCCGCAGGTTGGCTCCTTGGAAGGTAACGTGGCGCAGTTCTGCGCCGGTGAGATCTGCCCCTTCCAGGTCGGCATTTTGCAAATTGCCCCCCCGCAGATCCGCCCGTTGCAGATTGGCCCCCCGCAAGTCGGCTCCTTGCAGGTTGGATCCCCGCAGATCTGCTCCCCTGAGGTTAGAGGCTCGCAAGTTGATTTGGCAGAGCAGCAATCCCCGCAAATCTGCTTTGCTTAGGTCTTGAGCGGAGAAATCTTGCCCCTGGTCCCCCTCGTTTTGTAACTGCCAGATCTGGCGCAGCCGCTCCTCTAGGAGAGTTGTTTCGCAAAGTCGGGATCCCCTGAGGCTGGTGCCGCTCACCTTGACTCCCTGCAGATTGGCTCCCCGCAGATCCGCCCCTTGCAGATCCGCTCCACTCAGCTTGGCCTGTTGCAAATCGGCATCGCGAAAATCGGTTTGCTGCAGCTTAGCACCGTTAAAGTTACACAAGCGCAACCGGGATCCCCTCAGGTTGGCCTGCAGCAGATTGACGCCCCCCAAGCGGGCTTCTTGCAGATCGGCCTTTTCCAAATCCGCATAAGAAAAATCTCGTTCTCCCCGCCGATAGGCCACGATCACCCCTTGGGATCCCCCTACCGGGCGAAAGGGGCTGTAGGCGCGACAGGCGGCCTCAGCCTCAGCAGACTGCACCTGGGACAACAGCTGCCAAGCCGCTAAGCGTACCGCCCAAGAGCTATTGCCGGCCAAAGCCTCGATCAAATGGGTCAGGCCCACCGGCCCGTAGTTGAGCAACTGGGGCAAAGCAGCCAGGCGTACGGCTTCGTCGCCATGGGTCAGTCGCCGTTGTAGCCCTTCGATTCCTCCCAAAACCAGAGCATGGCTAGGGGCTGCTCCCGCAGGCCGTTGTCCTCCCAAGACCAGATCCCAAGGGCTGGGCCGGGATCCCTCACTGACCCGAACAGCTGGCTGGGAGTTACCTGTCATGAGCGGATGCCGATGTGTCCTAGCCTATACCCAACGCCCCACCACAACGCGGATGGTGCCATCTTCCAGCTGCTCTTCTGCCTCGATGGCATAGCCCTGTTGCCGAGCTGAGCATAGCAAACGTTTGTGGGCGTAGCGTTGCAGAATCGGTTCCAGAAAAGCCTGCTGATCGATCTTAGCTCCCCACAGATCTGCCACCAGTTCGTAGTGATCGCCGTTGCGCCGAAAGCCCAGGTCATAACCATTTTTCTGGCGAATCACAAAGTCAGCTCGGGTGCGATTCCACAAATAGCCTCGTAGGCTAGCATTCCGCTCCACCCGATAACCCAATTCCTGCAGGGTTTCGGCAAGCAACTCCCCATCCTTAATCTGGACTTGAATCGT
>JAUQVI010000151.1:0-8292 GCA_039794885.1 Thermostichus sp. DG02_5_bins_236 | reverse complement strand
CGGCCACCCCAACAACCGTCAAGCTACAGGGCTACTTGGAACTGCGGAACATTAGCTTTGGCTACAGCCATGTGGATCCCCCATTGATCGAAGGGTTCAATCTCAAGGTCAATCCCGGTCAACGGGTCGCCCTAGTGGGGGGGAGTGGTTCGGGAAAATCCACCATGGCCAAGGTAGTCTCGGGGCTATACGAAGCTTGGGGAGGGGAGGTGTTGTTTGACGGGATCCCGCGCGAACAGTGGCCCCGCTCGGTGATTACCAACTCCATGGCTATTGTTGAGCAAGAAATTCTCCTCTTTAGCGGCAGCGTGAGGGATAACCTTACCCTTTGGGATGCCACCATTGCGCAAGCCAACCTAATTCAGGCTTGTCAGGATGCGGTGATTCACGATGTCATTCTCTCCATGCCGGGGGGCTACGGTGCAGACTTGTTGGAAGGGGCAACCAACCTCAGTGGTGGCCAGCGACAACGCTTGGAGATTGCCCGTGCTTTGGTCAACAACCCGACCATTCTGATTTTGGACGAAGCCACCAGCGCTCTCGATGCAGAAACGGAGAAGATTATCGATCAGAACCTGCGTCGGCGGGGCTGTACCTGCTTGATCGTGGCCCACCGCCTCAGCACGATTCGGGATTGCGACGAGATTATCGTCTTGGAGCGGGGCAAGGTGGTGCAGCGGGGCACCCACCAAGAACTATGGGAACAGGGTGGCTACTACGCCCGCCTGTTGCAAAGCGAAGAGGAAGAAAACGAGGACGGCTCAGACGGTGGTGAGTCCGACTCCGCACCAGGGGAGGCTTGAGCATGTTGGCAATCGATCGCATTCAAACCCTAAAGGGATCCCTCAAGGTGGTACGGGGCAACCGCCCCCTGCTGCTGGAACGGGGGATTTGGATCCTGCAGTCGGGCGGGCTAGCAGTATTCGCGGTGCGACGCGAGGGCGGTGCTTTACAGGGGATGCGCCGTTATCTGTTTACGGTACAAGCAGGTACGGTGATGATGGCCTTTCGCCCGGAAGAGACGGCTTCCTCCAACGGCGGTGAGGTCAAACCCGATTCCGATTATGGTCTTTTGGCCGTCGCTCTAGAAGAATCGCAAGTGTTGCAACTAGAACCCGAAGAATGGGATCCCTTTTTGGCGGCAGAGAGCGGCCATGAGGGGGTAGTGGACTGGATCGGCAAACTGGGATCCTCCTTTCATGCCCCTTTGCCCAGCCGGATTCCCAAGCCAGTCAGCACCGCCAATATCTCTCTCCTAGAGCAGGAAACCTTTCAACCCAGCACCCCAGTTTGGGTGGAGCTGCGGGCTGGTCAGCTACAGTTGTTGGGGCTACCGGAAATGGCCTTGCCCACCATGGGCCAAATGTTGCCGGTTTCCGAACATTTGTGGTTGCTAGCCACTGAACCTAGCCAAGTCCGCCAGGAGGGTACCGCCAGTCTTTCACCGAGCCAAATTCGGGGTGGGATCCAAACCCTGTTGGAACACCTTTACACTTACCTGAAGTTGCGGGAGCAAGAGCAACTCCAGGTGGAGGTGGCTCAGTATCAAGCCCGCGAACAACTGAACCAACAGACGGCAGCCAATGCGTTGGGGGGCTTGGCAGGGGTGCTGAATCCCCGGCAAACGGAAACCCTTGTCCAGGGCGCACCGGTGCTGATCGCCGCTCAGGCGGTGGGGAAAATGATGGGAGCAGAGATTGCGCCCCCAGCCCGTTCGGAGGATCTCAGCCGGGTTAAGGATCCCATCGAGGCCATCACTCGCGCTTCCCGGCTGCGCTTCCGCCGGGTGTTGTTGCGAGCCAACTGGTGGACACAAGACAATGGCCCCCTGCTGGCCTACACCGAAGAAGATAATCGCCCCGTCGCCCTTCTCCCCAAAGGCGCTGGCCAGTACGAAATATTCGACCCAGAGACCCAAACCCGGAAGCCGATCACAGCCAAATTGGCGGAGACGCTGGCCCCAACAGCCTACATGTTCTACCGCCCGCTGCCCCGACAGGCGGCCAAGGCCCTGAACCTGTTACGTCATGTGATGCAGGGTCGCTATCGGGATCTACTGATCGTAGTTAGCTTGGCGATTGGCGGCACCTTGTTGGGGATGCTGACACCGCAGGCAACAGCCATTTTAATGGACACTGCCATTCCCGACAGCAATCGCTCCTTGCTGTTGCAACTGGGGATGGGCCTGTTGGCGGCAGCCTTGGGTTCGGCCATTTTTGAGCTGTCACAGGGGATCCTGGTCACCCGTCTGGAAACAGGCACCGAAAATGATATGCAAACCGGCCTGTGGGATCGCCTGCTGACGCTCCCAACTGCCTTCTTTCGCCGCTACTCGATTGGGGATTTGGTGGGGCGGGTCTCGGCAGTGCAACAAATCCGCCAGCAGATTGGCGCGACCACCATGCGCAGCATCCTCTCCAGCATTTTTGCTCTGCTGAACTTGATTCTGCTGTTTACCTACAGCGTCACCTTGACTTGGGTAGCGTTGGGGGTGGCGCTGGTTTCCATTGGGGTGACAACCGCCTCCGGGCTCCTGCTGCTGCGGCAAAATCAGCCCTTGCTGGAGTTGAGTGGGGAACTGAATGGTTTGATGGTGCAGCTGATCGACGGTGTTTCAAAGCTGCGGGTGGCGGGGGCCGAACAACGGGCTTTTGCCCACTGGGCCAAGGGATATCAAGATCAGGTGCGCCGCACAGTGAATATCCAGCTCATCGAAGGGGCGGTACAGACAGTGAACCAGTTGATCCCTACCGTCACCTCTATATTGCTGTTCTGGTTTGCGGTCGGGCTGATTCAGAGGGCGCAGGCTCAGGGTGGGGTGGGACTGACGGCAGGTACCTTCCTGGCTTTTAATTCCGCTTTTGGCACCTTTATGGGGGGGATGACGGATCTGAGCAACACCATCACCACCAGCTTGGATGTGGTGCAACTGTGGCGACGGGCCAAGGTGATTCTGGAAGAAAAGCCAGAAGTGGATCCGAGCAAAGCCGATCCGGGACGATTAAGCGGTGGCATTTTGCTCGATCACATCACCTTCCGCTACCGCGAAGATGGCCCCCTCACCCTCGAAGATCTGACGGTTCGCGCCGATCCAGGGGAGTTTATCGCCTTGGTCGGCCCCTCCGGCAGTGGCAAATCGACGGTGTTTCGCCTCCTGCTGGGGTTTGATATGCCTTTGTCGGGCACGGTCTATTTTGATGGCCAAGACTTGGCGGGGTTGGATGTGGCAGCGGTGCGGAAGCAGATTGGGGTGGTGCTGCAAAACAGCCGCATTATGTCCGGCTCCATTTTTGACAATATTGCCGCTGGCGCTTTGGTCACCTTGGATGAAGCCTGGGAAGCGGCTCGTATGGCCGGGTTTGCCGAGGATGTGGAATCGATGCCGATGGGCATGCACACGGTGATTAGCGAGGGTGGGGGCAACCTCTCGGGCGGGCAACGGCAGCGCCTGATCATTGCCCGCGCCTTGGTCTTGCGGCCCAAGATTCTCCTGTTTGATGAGGCCACCAGTGCCCTGGATAACCGTACACAAGCGATCGTCAGCGCCAGTGTGGATCGTCTGCGGGCTACCCGAATCGTTATTGCCCACCGTCTCAGCACCATTCGCAACGCCGATCGCATCTATGTGATCGAGGCTGGGCGGGTGGTTCAGCAGGGCAGCTTCGACAAACTGAGCAAGGAACCGGGCTTGTTCGCAGAGTTGATGGCTCGACAGACGGCATAATCTGGATCTTGTCTGCAGGCTCTAGATCTTCAAAGATCCTCAAAGATCTTTATGGCCTTGGGATCCCTTCCTCTTATGGTACATACCAATGCTTGTGGAATCCTTGACCGCCCTGACGGCGATGCAAACGATTCTGTATCGCTCCGAATCGCTTCTGGAACGGCGGCGCAGACTGGGGAGCTCTTGCGGGTCTGAGATAACCCACCCAGAGGATCTCAAGGCTTTGCACTGGGAAGATCCCGTGGCAGAGGCTCGGCTCCAGGCATGGCAACAGGCTGCCGCCAAAGGGGATGCTGACAAATTGGCCCGCCGGTTGGCCTGGGATGGAATCACAACCGAGCAGTTGCGCCAGTGGTTAAGCCATCCTCAACCCTGGGGGATCCCACCTGAGCAATGGCCTCCCTGGGCAATTCTTCTTCAGCAGGTTTTGCAGACGGCTCCCACTCTGGATCCACAAGCCTACGCTGATTTGGATCCCGAGCAACCGTTGCCATTTGAGCCCTTTTTTCAGCCTTTTTTGCAGGTGGCTCGGCAGGCATTGAGCCAGCGGATCCCGAATCCTCTGCTTGGAGAAGCCGCCCGCCTGACTTTGGAGTGGAGCTTGGTGGAACATCTGAGCGAACTGGCCACTCCCACCCTGTTAGGGGCCTTTCGAGACTGGCGTTCCGGCGGGGATCCGATGCGGGCTTTTCTGCGCCTCCACCTGAAAAAACAGGAGGGATCCCCTTCTCAACAGCAATACTGGGCTTTTTTGCGGAGTTGGTGTGGAGAAAACCTAACCCAGCAACTGCAGGAGTACAGCGTGTTGGGACGGGTCTTAGCCACGGCCACTTGGCACTGGGTGGAAGCCACCGCCGAGTTCCTTCAGCATGTGCAGACCGATTGGCCCCTACTCGAGCAAACCTACGCCCAGCCAGGATCACTGCACTCGGTAACGGAGGTGAAACCGGGATTGTCGGATCCCCACCAGCAGGGGCGACGGGTAATCGGCCTCAGTTTCGACAACGGACTGCGGTTGGTGTACAAACCCAAAAGTTTGGCCCTAGAGGTAGCCTTTGCCCGGCTGTTGAGCTGGATTGGGGAGCGAAGCGGAGGAGCTTTGTTGCCGCTCAAAGCTCCTGTAACATTGGATCGACAGACCCACGGATGGGTGGAGTTTATGGCGGCTCTGCCCTGTGCGGATGGGGAAGCAGCAGGTCGTTATTTCCGTCGCTCCGGCATGTTGCTGGCACTGGTGCATTTGCTGGAGGGCACCGATTGCCACTTCGAGAACCTGATCGCCCACGGAGAACACCCCATCTTGGTGGATGGGGAAGCCCTCCTGCACCAGCGGCCCCGTCCTCAGGGATCCTCTCAGACTTCGCCCCCTCTCAATGCCCTGCAAAAGGCTACCCGGATCCTGGCGGATTCTGTGTTGCGCACTGTCATTCTGCCCCACTGGGGATCTGCCCCCAACCAGCAGTGGGATGTGGATCTGGGAGGACTGGGGGGATCCGAACAACAAGTGATGCCAGTCTCCGCCTGGCAACACTTGAACACCGATGCAATGGAGATTGTCATCGATGCGGTTTCCATGACCTTAAGTCATTCACCGTCCCATTTGGCAGGGGAACCGGCCGTCGTGGATCCCGCTCCAGAGTCTGTCCAGTCGCGGCGCTCCCTTCTGTCCGCCAACGATTACCTAGAAGATCTGATCACGGGCTATCGGGAAATGGGCCAATTTTTAATCGATCATCGGGAGGCATTGCTGGCGGCAGACGGCCCAATTGAAACGATGCGCCATTCCAAGTCCCGCTATATTTTCCGCTCCACTCGCATCTACGCTGTCATTCAGGAGCAGTCCCTGAACCCCAAATTCATGAAATGGGGCCTTGATCGCAGCCTTGCCCTAGAATACCTCAGTCGCGCCTATGTGTTGGGAACGGAAAAGCCTCGCCATTGGCCGCTGTTGGCCGCAGAGTTGACCGCGATGGAAATTCTTGATATTCCTTGCTTTCTGGCGGATTGCCAGCGGGATGATTTGGTTCTCGACCCGATTGATGCAGGGGATCCCCCCACGACTATTCCCGACTTTTTTGAGGGATCCAGTTTTGAACGAGCTCGGCAAAACCTGCTGGCGTTTGATGCCTCTGCCTTGGAGCACCAGGCCGATATTGTTCGGCAAACGCTGTACGGGCGCTATTGGCTGGAGCCTCAATACGCTCCAGGAGGTGGATCTGACGGGAGCTCGCTGCAGGTGCCGATTCCCATTTTTAGCTCCGGTACCCCTGAAGCAAATCCATTCCCAGAACAGCTCCGCCAAGAGGCGATTCGCTTGGGGCAGCAGTTGCGCTCTCAGGCGATCGTGGGGGAGGAGGGCAGCTTAGGCTGGCTAGGTATTGTGCCTCGCCCTTCTTTACAAGAGTTTTTATTGAGGGAATTGCCGCTGGGATTGAGCGATGGCTTGGTGGGCATAGCCCTATTTTTTGCTGCCTTGGCCCGCACCACAGGAGATCCCCTCTGGAAAGAAATCGCCCTAGCGACGCTGAAATTGCCCCGGCAAGCGCTGCAAGAAATTCAAGTCCATCCCAGCCACGGCCTGGATCGCTTGGGGTTGAGTGGGGCGAGTGGGATCCCGTCCATAACTTATGGTCTGGCCTGCTGTGGCCAATGGTTGGCGGAGCCGCTTTTGCTGGAGGAAGCTTTGGCCGCACTGCAGGTTATCCACTCAGCCGGGGAGCGAGGAGCGGGGATCCCTCAAATGGCTCAGATAGATGTGATGCGCGGCAGTGCCGGTACCCTCTTGGCCCTATTGGGACTCTACGAACGGGTGCAGATGCAGGATCAGAAGCTCGTTTTGCAGTTGGCACAGGCCTGTGGGGTTCACATTCAGGAGAATTACGCCGCCAGTCAGAAGAGGGGTGCAACCCAGTCGCTGAGCGGATTTGCCCAAGGAGCCGCCGGGATCGCCTACAGTCTTGTGCGTTTGTTTCGGGTGACTCAACAGGCTATCTGGCTGGAGCTGGCGGAGGCCTTTTGCCAGGAGGAACGGCAATACTTTGCTCCTGAGCAAAGGAATTGGCTGGATTTACGGAGTGTTGGCGCCTCTGCCAAGGCTTCAGATGCCCCCCGGTTTGGCCTCAGTTGGGCTCAAGGGGCACCGGGCATTGGGTTGGCTCGCCTCGCTGGCCTGCCGGAATACGATACCCCCCTCTGCCGACAGGAGATCGAGATCGCCTTAGCGACCACCCGTGTTGCCGGGCTGTGGGGCATCGATAGTCTGTACTGGGGTAATTTGGGTCGGTTGGAATTGTGGGTCAGTGCGGCTCATACTCTGGGGGATCCCGATCGGCTAGTGGAAGCCCAAGCGGCTGCTCTCCAGCGGGTTCAACAGGCAACCGAGGCTGGTTCTTACACCTTGTTTGCAGGACGGGCCCAACAAATTGACAATCCGCCCCTTTTTCATGGGTTGGCGGGCATTGGGTATCAACTGCTGCGACTGGCGCATTCCGATCAAATCCCAGCAGTGTTGCTATGGGAATGAAAGGTATTTTTCCCTCGCAACAGACTTAAGGACAGGCTTGGGCAAAGGTACAGGGGATGCCGATACACTCTTGCAACAGCTGTCGGTAGGCTGAACCATCCATTTCAAAAGCACCGAAGCGGGCCAAATGGGGATTCATCAACTGGGCATCGAAGAGGCGAAATCCCCGCGCCTGCAAGTGCTGCACCAACTTCACCAGCGCCACCTTGGAACCATTGGGGATGCGGTAAAACATCGATTCACCGATAAATGCCGCTCCAATGGTGATGCCAAGGATCCCTCCTGCTAGGGTTTCTCCCTGCCAAGTTTCAAAGCTGTGGGCAAACCCGGCCTGATGCAAAGACCTGTAGATGTGTTTGAGCTCCGGGCTAATCCAGGTTTGGGGACGGGCCGCACATCCCTCCACCACTGCCTCAAAAGCAGAATTGATCTTCACCTGAAAGCGCTCGCTGCGCACCAGAGGTCGCAAAGAATGGGGACAATGAAACCGCTCATCCAGAGGGATCACCGTATGCTGCCTCGTGCCATACCAATTCAGGGATCCCGTCTCTTCATCCGCCATCAAGAAGTAGCCCTGCGCATAGCCACCCAAAATGGCTGCCACATCCATTGCCTGACTCATGCCTGACCCAGGGTGCCCAACTCAAGACTGCCAATCGGGGGAGAGGCTGGCAAAATCTCCGAAATCCACCCGGGGGTGACAATCCACACAGCTACTCACCCGTACCGGGCCGGGGAACTCAACTTGCAGGTGCAAAGCGCGGAAGTAGCGAGAATCCGCCAAGCGATAGGGTACCTGTTCCCGTTGCATCAAGGGGCGGGAATTGGGCCGCAAATATCCCCAGGCTAATTGTAGGGGCACTCCTGTCAAGGGTTGAATCTGCTGGCCGTAGTGGTTGGGATCCTGGAGTAACCGTCGCCAGGTTTCAGTGGGCAAGACTTGCGCCGGTAAGGCCACATGGCAACTGCCGCAACTGCGTACATACTGAGCCTGCTCCAGTTGGGATTGACTCAAGCCCTGCTGCGCTTGGGCTGCTGGCTTCTG
>JAUQVI010000150.1:0-8406 GCA_039794885.1 Thermostichus sp. DG02_5_bins_236 | reverse complement strand
GAAGTGGGGCTTCTGCTTTGGGAGGGACTGTAAGACCAAAGGGAGGAAGGCGCAAGTCTACCCTCTCGGAGGCAAGTCCCGATGAACAAAGAAGCCCGCGCTCTATTGCGTAGCAATGAGCGTCGGGCACTTCACGCGTTCAATCCAGACTCTCAAATCAGCCCTTCACCCATTCACTGCGTCCGCCAGGATCCTTAGCTCAGGAGGCAACCACTGATAGCAAGTGGGTTCAACCTCAGGCCCTGCAGAATCCAACAAGCAGCGGCAAAGTCGCCGTTCCTCCAAAAGGGTGGTGGAACATGAGCAACTGTAGATTTCCAGATAATCGTCGGGTTCCGCCTCAAAAGTGGCATGCTGGCCAGGGAAGAGGGTGCGCTCCCAATGACCGGGGATCGTTCGGATCACCTGAACCTGACCGGAACCATTGATGAAGCCGTATCTTTTCATTGCGCTTTTTTTAATGGGGTTAAGAAAAACTTATTGCCTTTAAGTCAGGGTATCACCCCCAATCCCCGAGCGACAATAGCAAACCGCCAAGACGGGGATCGCTCTTTCTGACTGGCTTTGGGCGATTTGTTCTCTCAGATTATTTCCGCCAAGAAAATCGGATCCCGGGAAGAAGCCTGCCCTGGTAAACTGAGAGGAACAATCTGAAGACATCCTTAAGTTAGTCTTAATCATTCCGACATCACCAAGGGAGCACGCCGTGGACAATAAGTTGGGACTGGAAATTATCGAAGTCGTGGAACAGGCCGCCATTGCCTCCGCCCGCTGGATGGGAAAAGGAGACAACAAGACTGCTGACCAGGTCGCTGTGGAAGCGATGCGGGAAAAGATGAACCAGATCCTGATGCGCGGACGGATCGTGATTGGTGAAGGCACCCGCGACGAAGCGCCCATGCTCTACATCGGCGAAGAGGTGGGTATTTGCACCCGAGCGGATGCTGATCAGTTCTGCCGCATTGAAGAGTTGGTAGAAATTGATATTGCAGTGGATCCCTGCGAGGGAACCAACTTGGTGGCTAAGGGGCAAAACGGCTCCATGGCGGTGCTGGCCATCTCTGAAAAAGGCGGCCTGCTCTATGCCCCTGACATCTACATGCAGAAGCTGGCGGCTCCTCCTCAAGCCAAGGGTAAAGTCCACATCGACTACCCGCCGGAGAAGAACTTACAAATCATCGCCGAAAGCCTGGATCGGGAGATTTCTGAGCTGACAGTGATCGTGATGGATCGTAAGCGCCACATTGATCTCATTCAGACCATTCGCGGTACCGGCGCACGGGTGAAGCTGATTTCGGATGGGGATATCTCGGCAGCTCTCTCAGCCGGCTTCAACGGCACCGGTATTCATGCCCTGATGGGGATTGGTGCCGCTCCAGAAGGGGTGATTTCGGCAGCGGCTTTGCGTTGTTTGGGAGCCCACTTCCAAGGGCGGCTGATCTACGACCCTGAAGTTGTTCAGGCGGGTACCTATTTGCCCCCAATCGAAGAAACGCGGCGTGAGCTGAAAGAAAAGGGCATCGAGGATCCGGACAAGGTTTGGGAATGTGAAGAACTAGCTAGCGGTCAGGAAGTCCTCTTCGCCGCTACAGGAATCACCGACGGGGATCTGATGAAGGGGGTGCGTTTCTTCGGCGGAGGGGCTCGTACGGAATCTCTGATTATCTCTAGCCAATCCCGCACCGTGCGCTTCGTGGATACCATCCACATGAAAGATGGCCAGCCACGCGGCTTGCAACTGCGTTAAGGATCCCCTTGCACATACGGACGGTATAGGCGGCTTTTCCACAGCGAAGGCCGCCTCGTTTCTCTGTATCTGATTGAGAAGATTACGAAATCTATCGAGTTTGGTTCCGAAAAAACGTAATAACTCTTCAGCAAAATCCTGCAAAACCCGCTCGATACTGGTTCTAGGGTTTAGGTAGGCTGAGAAAAGTTGCCTAACCTTGCTGGACTCGGGCGAAGGGATTTCCTCCGCGGCAGTCACAGCTTTTCCTTGGCTCTGGCGGAAGATTTGCTTTTGTTCAGGGTTTTCGTTTTTAGTAACTTTTTGCTGTAGAGACGACGGAGAGGCATGTTTATCGCGGTTGTCGGTCTTAGCCATCGCACGGCTCCTGTAGAGATTCGGGAGCAGCTCAGCATCCCTGAGATGGAGGTGGGGGAGACGATCCAGCAGCTCTGCGCCTATCCTCACATTGAGGAAGCTGCTATCCTCAGCACCTGTAATCGCCTGGAAGTCTATATCGTTGCCCCAGAAATGGAGAGTGGCGTGCGGCAGACGATGCAGTTTTTGGCCGAATCCAAAGGGATCCCGTTGGCCCAACTGCGCCCTCACCTATTCACCCTCATCTACCAGGATGCGGCTACCCATCTGATGCGGGTGGCTGCCGGCCTAGATAGCTTGGTGTTGGGGGAAGGGCAGATTCTCTCACAGGTGAAGAAAGCCCAGCAACTAGGGCAAGCCTGCAACGGCATGGATCGCATCCTCAATCGCTTGTTCAAGGCTGCCATCACTGCCGGTAAGCGCATCCGCACTGAAACGGAGATCGGCACTGGGGCCATGTCCATTAGCTCTGCTGCCGTGGAGTTAGCTCTACAAGAACAGGGATCCCTCTCTCAAGGCAAGATTACTGTCGTTGGGGCGGGAAAAATGTCCCGCCTGCTGGTGCAGCACCTGCTGGCTAAGGGGGCAGTGGACATCACGGTGGTGAACCGCTCCCTGCAGCGGGCCGAAGAGCTGGTCAAGCAATTCGAGCAACCGATTCAGGTGTTGCCTTGGGAGGCTCTACTGAGCAGTGTGGCGGAATCTAACCTGGTCTTCACCAGTACCGGAGCCACTCAGCCGATCCTGAATTACCAGCAGCTAGAAGGGGTGCTGCAGCTGGATCAGCCGATTCTACTGGTGGATATTTCTGTGCCGCGCAACATCGACCCCGATGTGGAGAAGTTGAAAGGGGCAAAGGTATTCAACGTAGATCACCTCTCCCGCATCGTGGAGGAAAACCGTGCTCAGCGGCAGAAGCTAGCCTTAGCAGCCGAAGCGCTAGTCGAAGAAGAGGTGGAGCAATTTATGGAATGGTGGCGGTCTCTAGAGACGGTACCCACCATTTCTAGCCTGCGCCACAAGGTGGAATCTATTCGCGAGCAGGAGATGGAAAAAGCCCTCTCGCGCCTAGGGCAAGACTTCGCCGAAAAACACCTGGAGGTGATTGACGCCCTGACACGGGGCATTGTCAACAAAATCCTGCACGACCCGATGGTGCAACTACGGGCCAAGCGGGATATCGAGGCGCGGCGAGCTGCCATGCACACGTTACAGGAGCTGTTTAACCTAGATCCAATGCTGTTTCAGGCACAGCAGGAGCGCTAGGGATCCCTCGACTAGGAAGCTCCGGCAAAAATTGAAGAATTGTAACAGCTCTCTCATCCTAGGTGGGGAGCTGACCTTAGGATACAAAACGTAAGCAATGGGACTTAGGGTTATGTTTGGACAATACGAAGTGTTTGTGCAGTTGGCTCTCTTGGCCTTGATCGTCTTAGCGGGCCCAGCCGTGATCTTTTTGCTCTACCTGCGTGGCGCCGATATGTAAGGGATCCCGTGGGTAGGGTCTAGGGCTACATCCATTTACTGAGGAGAAACAAACGGCTTGTATTTGGCTTCTCACCAGAGAGGATCAAGAAGGAGTTTAGCCTACGATAACGGTTGCAAGTATCTTGTAGAACTGTTTCCCGATCGCGTGCCGGTGCGTAGCACTAATGTCTTTGCCGAGTGGTTGTTGGGATCCCCTGATTCAGCTGCAGCCGACAGAACTCTTTAGCGAGCCCCTCTGAGCCGATGCCTTTGTTGGAGGATTGGACTTGTTGGCTCAAGGATCCTTTTAAGCAAGCGAGGTAACCTTTGGGGACTATTGAGCTCCAAGCTAAGTGTGTTGACCAATGTAACGCTCCTTTGCGTTAGAGTTGTAAAGAAATGCTTGCGGCAACCCAGCCCATATCTCTTTTGGCTTATTTTTATGTCACTCCCCATCCGTAACGTCGCCATTATTGCCCACGTTGATCATGGTAAAACCACCCTTGTGGACGCACTGTTGCGGCAGGCGGGCACCTTTCGTGAGGGAGAGGAAGTTCCCACCTGTGTGATGGACTCCAATACCCTGGAGCGGGAACGGGGCATTACCATCCTTTCCAAAAATACGGCAGTTCGCTACGGCGAAACCCTGATTAACATTGTTGATACGCCCGGCCACGCTGATTTTGGGGGTGAGGTGGAACGGGTGCTGGGCATGGTGGAAGGGTGTCTGCTGATTGTGGATGCCAACGAAGGCCCGATGCCGCAAACCCGCTTTGTACTGCGTAAGGCTCTGGAAAAAGGATTACGCCCAATTGTGGTGGTGAACAAGATCGACCGTCCCCGCGCCGAACCCTACAAAGCGATCGACAAGGTGCTGGATCTATTTTTAGAGCTGGGCGCAGACGAAGACCAGTGCGATTTCCCCTATCTGTTTGCCTCTGGGCTACAGGGCTTTGCCATTGAAGAAGCCGATCTAAATGATTTTCTGGAAGGGAAATACAGCGGATCCCTGGACATGCAGCCCCTTTTTGACGGGATCCTCAAGCACGTCCCCCCCCCAATTGGCGATGCCAGCAAGCCGCTGCAGCTGCAAGTCACCACCCTGGAGTACTCGGAGTACCTGGGTCGGATCGTGATTGGCAAGATCCACAACGGCACCATCCGTCTCGGGGAGCAACTGGCCCTGGTGAAAGAAGAGGGCAAGATCGTCAAAAACAAGGTCACCAAGCTGTTTGGCTTTCAGGGGTTGCAGCGGATTGAACTGACCGAAGCCACGGCTGGACAAATTGTCGCGGTGGCCGGATTTGCGGATGCCAACATTGGTCATACCCTCACCACCCCGGATAATCCACAAGCCTTGCCCCTGATTAAGGTGGATGAACCCACCTTGCAGATGGTGCTCTGCGTGAACGATTCTCCCTTTGCCGGTCAGGAAGGCACCTTTGTAACTTCCCGGCAATTGCGGGATCGGCTGATGCGGGAGTTGGAGACCAACGTCGCCCTGCGGGTGGAGGAGACCGACTCTCCGGATCGCTTTTTGGTGTCAGGTCGCGGTGAGTTGCACTTGGGCATTCTCCTGGAAACCATGCGGCGGGAAGGTTACGAGTTTCAGGTGGGGCAGCCGCGGGTGATTTTCCGTGAGGTCAACGGCCAACCCTACGAACCCTATGAGTGCTTGGTGCTGGATGTGCCGGAGTCGGCGATGGGATCCTGCATCGAACGGCTGGGACAACGGCGTGGGGAAATGCAGAACATGATGGTTGGCTCCGATGGACGGGCGCAGCTGGAATTTGTCATTCCGGCAAGGGGGTTGATCGGCTTCCGGGGTGAGTTCATCCGTATGACTCGTGGCGAAGGGATCATGAGCCACAGCTTCTTGGAGTATCGCCCCCTGACTGCCGAAATGGAGATGCGCCGCAATGGGGTGCTGGTTGCTTTTGAAGAAGGGGTAGCTACTAGCTACTCCCTCAAGAATGCCGAGGATCGGGGGGTGTTTTTCATCTCGCCGGGAACCCGTGTCTACAAAGGCATGGTGGTGGGAGAACACAATCGCCCGCAAGATCTGGAGTTGAACATCTGCAAAACCAAGCAGTTGACCAACCACCGTGCGGCGGGGGGAGAAGAGCTGGTGCATTTGCAGACCCCTGTGGATATGAGCCTGGAGCGGGCTCTCGAATACATCAGTGAGGACGAGTTGGTGGAGATCACACCCCAGTCGGTGCGGCTGCGGAAAGCTCAGCTCACTACCTCCCGCCGCTAATTTCTCAACCAAACCAAAATGCGGGGGGCCGCCCCCGCTGCCGGAGGTAAAAAGCCAGATTGGGGAAATAGAACGCCCCCCAGACGCCTATCAAGACCACACCAACCCCAAACAGGATCAGCCACAGGCGCGGGCGACTGTGAATCCTTTCGGATCCCACCTGTATATAGGCCAGATCTAACCAAGCGGTGTTGCCGCGGCGAAACCAGCCCACCACCTTGACCCGCTTGCCCATGAGGGCACGAATGCGTTTTAGGCGGGAAAACACATTGCCTACTGGCCCCAAAGGAGAGGTAAAGCGTACCGGCATTAACCCCGTAGAGTCCTGCAGCTTCAGTTCCGCCCCCAATTGATAGCCAGAACGCCCCAGCCCCAACAGTTCTCCTTCTAACTCCACCCACTGGCCCCGGCGGGGATCTGCGTAGGGATCGGCAACCAAACTCAGGACATCTGTAAATCGAGCCTGTGGGGTGCGCCTGTACATCAAGCCGGCCTTAGCCCACAATCCCACCCCGTAACCGACGACCACCGCCGCCAAGATCACTTTGGGATCCCAACGATTTTGCATCGCTAAGTAGAGAATCAACCCCACCAGCCAGCCCATGACAATTCCGACCACCTCAGCAGCATAAACGGCTAGATCCCACCCAAACTGACCCTTGAGGCGGGCAGCATCCAACTTTTGTCTGGCTTGGGATCCCAGTTCCATCGGCAGCCGCAACCGTTCTCCATATCCCGCCAAAACCTTAAATCGGTGCCCCATCAACGGATGGCTAGAATTGGCCTGCATCCAAGGTGCCCAAGGATTGTACTGATCCCAGAGAAAGACTTGCCCCACTTGCTCTGACTGTAGCAGCCCTTCCGGAGCCTGTAGAGCCCGATTCACTGCTCCAGCAGCAGTTGTCGTTTTGAAATCCAGCAGACCAAACAGGCGAGTACAGTGCAGCAAAGAAGCGGGCCGTTTGTCATTTTTGTGGGCCTCTTGCAGGCCATCAGCACTTTTGAGCAGGGCACTGATCAACCCATTGGGATTGCCTGTCACTTCTACTGCAAAGTGATCAGCATGATAGGTGCCGAGACGACATAGCAAAAACAGTGGATAGGACAAAACGGTGTAGAGCAAATAAATGAACGGAGCCACGTGACCAATTAAGTCTTTGCGCCGACTCTGGCCCCGTCCTTCTCCCAGCTTGCTCACCTGCTCCAGAGCCAGGTAAATCAGTTGAACTGGGGATCCCAGTAGGGTCATTATCAGGGCATCCCCATTCACAATCCGCCCCAAGGCTTGAGCATAGACCGCCGCAATTTCATCCTCAGTCAGTTGCTCCAACAGTCCTTGGGTGACCACAATCCGGCAGCCATCCGAAAAAGTGCCATAGACAAACGCCAAGGGACCAACATCCGGGATCACCCCCAAGCGAGGTTGCTTCAGTTGCTTCTGGGCGCAGATGCGTTGTAGGAGGCGGGCGGTTTCGGGGCTGTAGCGCTCGATTTCACTGAGGCTGGCCCAACGCAATTTGTGCAGCCGTTGGTGAAGTTGATCCATCAGCCAGGGGGCAAAGAACAAAATGCCCACGCCAAAGTTGATCGCTAAGCTGCCGGCCACCAACCAGCGCAACCCATTTCGCAGCCAAGGCAGCACCCCCCGCAACCAAGACAGTTGGCGCGGAAACCCCAATCGGCTGAAATCCAGTTGTCCGCCTACCAGTACAAAACAAACCCACCACAACAGCGCCATAGCCAGCAGCAGGGATCCCCATTTGGCCCAGCGCAAGGAACCGGCCCGATCCGGCAAGGGGAGCCTCATGCCCAGTTGGGTGGCCCGCTGACGAGTGGATGAGGATCCTACGTCGGGTTTCCTCTGAGGGGAAGGCTCTAGGAGGATGGGGGGAGCAGAACGCTTTTCGGCAGGTTGAGCCGGTGAAGGAGCGGAGGTTTTTTCTACAATGGGCAGGCGGAGAAGGATTTTTTGGGCCCAACTTTGCACTTGTGGATTGGGGTGTTGCAACAGTTCTAGGCAGAGAGCCCGCGCTTTTTGCATCAGGCCCGATTGATGGTAAGCCCGTACCAAGTTCATTTTGGCTTCAAGGGTTTCGCTGTCGGGTTGGGCTGCCGGGATCCCTTGGGCTAAGTAGTCTTCAAAAAGTTGAATGGCTTCTTGAAAACGGCCCTGCCGCAGTGCCTCTTTGCCTGCCTGGACGGCATCGGAGATCATCAGCTTGCTCCTGTTGCGGATCTGCCTGTTATCCCAGCTTACCCAGGGATTCGTCCCAGAGATGCCTTATCCCCCCGAAGAGGGTAGTTAGAGGGCAGACCCGTCTTGAAGGTGTAGCAAGCTCAGAGCTGAATCAGGAATGGTTTGTCTATCCCAATTATTCGCGTCAACCTCATACCTCAGACAACCTACCAGAGGTCAGATAATCTGCAAGAAAACATGGTGAAGTACCTGACGCTCATTGCTACGCAATAGAGCGCGGGCTTCTTTGTTCATCGGGACTTGCCTCCGAGAGGGTAGACTTGCGCCTTCCTCCCTTTGGTCTTACAGTCCCTCCCAAAGCAGAAGCCCCACTTCCTG
>JAUQVI010000149.1:0-8467 GCA_039794885.1 Thermostichus sp. DG02_5_bins_236 | reverse complement strand
GTGTCTTTTGATATCGATGCCAACGGGATTTTGAAAGTGTCTGCCCGCGAAAAAGGGACTGGCATTGAGCAGAGTGTCAAGATCACCAACAATGGTGGCCTAAGCAGCAGCGAGATCGAGCGCATGCGCCGGGAAGCTGATGCCTACGCCGAAGAGGATCAACGCCGCCAACAGGTGGTGGAAGCCCGCAACCAATCCGACGCTCTACTCTACAACTACGACAAAACCCTCGAAGAACACGGTAACCGTCTCAGCCAAGCCCGGCTGGAGCGGGGATCTTACATGGCAGGCGCATTGAGGGCATTGCTGGCAGATGATAACGTAGATTTAGCAACTTTACGGAATGCAATGGAAGATCTGCGGGTTGTTCTCTTGGAGATGGGTAGCGAGATCTATGGTGCTCGCTAACGTTTATCCCCAAAAGGAAGATGCGCCCCTGTTCCATCGCTTGCGGGCTTGTTCCGGCAAGAGGGCTGTTGCGCTGCCTGCTGGATCCTGTTGTGAATGTGTTGTTGAGCATATTTGATCTTTATCCCTCTGAAGCGCTTCTATGGCTCGTGACTACTACGAAATCCTGGGGGTTGGCCGCGATAGCTCCAAAGAAGATATCAAGCGAGCTTATCGACGCTTGGCCCGTAAGTATCACCCGGATGTCAATAAAGAGCCTGGTGCTGAGGATCGCTTTAAGGAGATCAACCGCGCCTATGAAGTGCTCTCCGACAACGAAATGAAAGCCCGTTATGACCGCTTTGGGGAAGCGGGACTGGGAGGGGCTGCAGCTGGAGCGAGTGGCTTCCAGGATTTTTCCGGTATGGGTGGTTTTGCCGATATTTTCGAGAGCTTCTTCACCAACTTTTCGGGGGCGAGCGCGGGTTATGCCCGTAGTCGCAATGGCCCGGTGCGTGGGGATGATCTGCGCTTTGATCTGAAATTGGAGTTTCTGGAGGCCATCTTCGGCGGAGAGAAGCAAATTCGCATCAGCCACCTAGAAACCTGTAGCGTCTGTGGGGGCAGTGGGGCAAAGCCCGGTACTGAGCCAAAGATCTGTCCAACCTGTGGGGGCAGTGGGCAAGTGCGGCGGGCTACTCGCACTCCGTTTGGTAGCTTTACCCAAGTGTCGGTTTGCCCAACTTGCTCTGGCTCTGGTCAGGTGATTGAAGAGGTCTGCTACAACTGCAATGGTGAGGGCTTGGTGCAAACCACTAAGAAACTGCGCATCAACATCCCAGCAGGGGTAGACAGCGGTACCCGTTTGCGGGTGTCTGGAGAAGGGGATGCCGGTCGCCGTGGTGGCCCACCGGGGGATCTCTACGTTTATTTGTTTGTGGAGGCCGATGCGGACTTCCAGCGGGATGGCCTAACTATTCTTTCTGAGGTGCGTATCAGCTATCTTCAGGCCATTTTGGGCGCCAAGGTGCCGGTGCCTACTGTAGACTCGAAGGCGGGCTTGGAGGAGGAGGTGGAACTGATGATTCCCGCCGGATCCCAGCCTGGTACAGTGCTGACCCTAGAGGGCAAGGGAGTGCCTCGTATTGGCAACTCGGTGGCCCGTGGGGATCACCAGCTCACTCTTGTGGTGGAGATCCCAACTCGCATTAGCGCGGAGGAGCGAGATCTGCTGATGCGCTTGGCGGAGTTGCACGGCGAACGGATTAACAAGCGAGATGGTTTCTTGGGGGGGCTGCTGCGGGGATTGGCCCAAATGCCTGGTAACCGGGAGCGTGAAGAGGAATGACATCAGAGACCGGTTTTGCTTCTGTTCACGACAGCGGGACGGAGTCCTTATCTTCCCCACCTGTCAAGCTCGTTCTCGATCAGCGGGGGATTCCTTGTCCGCTCAACTATGTGCGGGCAAAGCTGCGGCTAGAACGCATGGCTCCGGGGGATCTGCTGGAACTCTGGCTGGATGCTGGGGAACCCCTAGAGCAGGTGCCCAGTAGCTTAGCGATGGCTGGACATCAGATTGAAAAGCAACAGGCAGCGCCAGAAGGGCATCACATTCTCTGGGTTCGTCGAGGTACCCCTGAGTCTGCATGAACCGCCAAACACTTGTTCCATCAGAGGGTGAGGTTTCCGCCGATAGCACCTACAAGGGTTGGGTACGAGCGGTACAAGCCAATTTTTATCGAGTCCGGCTTGATCCTGCTTTGGTGGCTGCATACTCCCATTTAGACCTTCCTACCCCTTATGAAAAATCGACCCCAGCCGAGATTCTCTGTACCCGTCGGGCCAAGTTAAAAAAAACTGGGCAACAGGTGATGGCGGGGGACTGGGTGGAGGTGAGCCTGCCCCCTGTGGCTGCGGATTTCTGGCCAGAACGGGGGGTAATCGAAGGGATCCTGCCACGACGGACTCAGTTGCATCGACCGGCTATTGCCAATTTGACCCAAGCCCTGGTGGTGGTAGCTCTAGCAGAGCCTGACCCAGATCCCCATCTGCTCAATCGTTTGCTGGTGCAGGCAGAAGCTAGCCAGTTACGAGTGCAGGTGATTCTGAACAAAGCCGATTGTGTGGATCCCGCTGTGGCTGTGTCTTGGATGAATCGGGTGCAGAGTTGGGGATACGCTCCTTTGCTGGTCAGTGCCTGCACTCGACTGGGGATCCCAGCGCTGTTGGAGCGGTGTCGGCAGCAAATTTCAGTGGTGACAGGCCCCTCGGGAGTGGGAAAGTCCAGTTTGCTCAATCAGATATTGCCGGATGCCCAGTTGGTAACTCAGGCCGTTTCGGGGCGGTTGCGTCAGGGTCGGCACACCACCCGTCACGTGGAGCTGTTTCCGCTGCCGGAAGGCGGTTGGATCGCCGATTCTCCAGGCTTTAATGCCCTAGAAGGGATCCCGCAGCGCAAGGGGGTGGAGCTCATTCAATGTTTCCCAGAGGTGAGAGAGCGAGTCGGCAACTGCCAGTTTCGAGATTGTTTGCACGATCAAGAACCGGGCTGTAGGGTTCGGCATCCGGAATGGGAACGGCATTCACTTTATCTGGAACTGTTACAAGCAGCTCAGGAACTAGAGCAGGGGGGAGTAAGATCTATATTGGCTTGTCAAGAGTCTAGAGATGGCAGCAACAAAAAAATTCCTCCTCGCCATCGCCACCTCTCCCGCCGTCACATTCGCCAAACCTTCCACAGTCAAAAATTAGACTCTCTGGAGTCAGAGAGGTAAAGGTTCTGGTGAAAATTGTCAATGATCTTCATGCTTGCCGTGCAGCTCTAAGTTCGTCGTACCCTGGAGATGCGAATCATCAAGTGTTTGGAGGAGTGCTTATGTCAACATCTAAGGTTTCTGGGGGACACCAGGAATCCCTGACGCAGAAGGGACGCCAGCTCTTCTCCAGCCTTTTGGTTTCAACGCTGGTTTTGGCCGGCTGTGGAGGCGGCGGTGGGGGTACAGTGCCACCACCTTTGGTTAATGTTTGCCAACAAGCCTTTCGGCCTGAGCTTTTCTCCTCGATTGGCTTACAACGGCAGGGGGACAGTCGCAGTGGCTCTTTGGGGCCCAACAGCCTACTGGAGTTCTACTTTGATAGGGCTGGCAATTTTCAAGATGCGCGGACAAATCCTCCCCCGGCTGGTACGTTCACCTTCTTTTCTGATGGCTTCCTCTACTTCCCTTCCGCTGCCAATGTTACTGGGGTAACGATTCGCCTCACTAGCCCTGTCTTTGATCCGTTGCTGCAAATTGGGGGTTTCGACAGCAATCGCACCTTAGATCGAGATCTCATTTTTGTTAATGACGATGCGGCTCCTAGCAACTTCACCACCTCTGAGCTGACCATTCCCGTCCGTCAAGACCGATGCTATCTCCTTCAGGTGCAAAGTTACTGGGCTCAAAATGCTTCTCCGGCGGCTGGCCCTGGTAGCCCAGGACGGGGTGCCTTCACCGTTCAGGTTGTCAATGAAATTACGGCAGCTCCTCCTCCTCGCCCTCAACAGCAGCAGAAACCCCCCAGCGAAGCTGGCGGTGGCGGTGATCGAGGGGGCGGCATCGGTATTTGACCCCGCTCTGGATCGCTTTTTGGGGAAATAAACAATCAACCTAGAAAAGCCCGGGATCCCTGCTCAATCCTGGGCCTTTTTATTAGAGCCTGCTGCCATCTAGTCAGACCACCATGGGAGTTGGTAACCATCTGTTGGCGCTAGGAACCCAACCCATCTCTAGCTTTGCCGCGTCAGGGTAATCGGGAAGCTGGCGCTACCACAGCTGGCTGTTCCTCGAATCGAGCGTCCATCTGCACTGACGGTACCACTCCAGGTGATGTTGGGGGTGCCCACACCTCCTGCTCTGCCGGCAACCGAAAATTGGTTGTTGCTGATCTGGCCACTGCGCTCTCGCAAGCTAGGGGAAGTAATGCTGATCTGGCCTCCATTGTGGCTAACGGATACCGTTTCTCGTACCCCGGTTGCGGTATTGACTCGACAGGTGGATCCCTGCCAGGCAAAAGATCCTCCCTCATAAGTCCACTGACCACTCAGGGCAAGTTCTGCCGCTGGGGTAGGCGCTGCTGGGGTAGGTGTGATGGCAGGCGTTGGAGTGGGAGGAGGCGTGGGGGGAAGAAGTGGAGTAAGTGTGGGAATCGGCGTGGGGGTCGGAGTGGGAGGAGGAGTCGGCGTGGGGGTCGGAGTGGGAGGAGGAGTCGGCGTGGGGGTCGGTACTGGAGTCGGCGTCGGTACGGGTGGCGGGGTCGGCGTGGGGGTCGGTACTGGAGTCGGCGTTGGTACGGGTGGCGGGGTCGGAGTACAGCGAGGCACGAGTTGCTGGCGATACTCTTCCAATCGAGCTTGCTGATCTGGGTAATCCTGTAAAATCCGCTGAATAAAATCCAGCGCAGGCTGACAATTACGGTTGGTCACCGCTTCGTTAGCCAACTGATCGAGACGCTGATAATACTCAGCCAAGGGCGTTGGGGTCGGTACCGGTGTAGGGGTAGGCGTTGGTACTGGTGTAGGCGTCGGGGATGGAGTGGGGGTCGGTGTAATTTCGGGAGTAGGTTCTGGTGTAGGGGTTAAGGTGACTTCAGGTGCGGGGGTTGGGATGACTTCAGGTGTTGGAGTGGGAGAAGGTGTGACAACCGGAGTCGGGGTGGGTTCTGGTTCATCCTCGATATCGATGACAGTAGGGCGTGGCCATAGGAAAAAGGCCACCAACAGAGCGACAACACCCAGGGATCCCCCGGCCAAGATCCACTTCAGACCCTGGCTAGGAGACTGTAAAACCGTTTGGGCTGAGGTTTGACGCAGGGGTCGAGTTCGGGAACCCTCTATGGGCGGTGCTTCTGGTGCTGGTGGAGATGGAGACGACGGAACTGGGGCAACAGCACTACCGACCGGGATGAGGGTGGATTCTCTAGGTTGGGGTTGCTGCTTGGGTTGAGAAGCAAGAGCTTCGGTCTCTGGCAAGGATTCTACCGGTGAATCCGCAGGGGGGAGATTGCGATCGGTGATGTAGTAAGGGATCCCTGGCCCTGTAGGGGGAGCAAAGACCGGTTCATCCTCAATCAGATCCAGATCCTGATCGCGGATATCTTCAAATCCCCCTGCAGCAGATCCGAGGGTTTGGAGTGGCAGTTTAGGGCCGTTGGAGGAAGGTGTCGTGGTTTGTCTAGGGGGAGCAACTGACCCAGTGGGAAGTATTTCTGTGCTGGCCTGGCTTGGAGAAACTTGGGTAGCGACTGTCAGGTCGTAGGCTTGCAGCAATCGTTCCCCCAACTGCCGCATGGTTTGGGGTCGTTCATCGGGGTTTTTCTTTAGGCAGTCCATCACCACCTCTGCCAAACGAGGCGGGATCGGCTGAGAGATCGTGTCTGGATTGATATCTATCGGGGTTTCATAGCAATGGGCGTGGATCCAGCTGTGAAGAGAGTCGGTCTCCAGTTGGAAGGGCATCAAGCCAGTGAGCATTTCATAGAGCACCACCCCAAAGGAGTAGATATCAGAGCGGGCATCCAAAGATTTACCCCGCATTTGCTCTGGAGAAGCATAGCGGGCAGTACCAATAAACCCGCCTCCTTTCTGCGTCCCTAAGCTGAGGGTTTGATCCGCCAGCGTCTTGGCCACCCCAAAGTCGAGGATTTTTAGTTGGGTGGTGGGTTTACCGTTTTGGAGAATTTGCTCGATGAAGAGGTTGCTAGGCTTAATGTCGCGGTGGATAACCCCACGAATTTCACGCTCATCTAACTTGGCTTGAAAGGTGTGGGCATAGTACAAACCTTCACAAGCTTGCAGGGCCAAGCGAATGGCTTGTCGAACAGGTAAGGCTCCTTTGGCTTGGATCCATTTCGCCAAATCCTGACCTTTCAGGTACTCCATGACCAAATAGGCTTGCTCACCCTGCTGCCCATGATCCAAAACTTTGATGATGTGAGGGTGCTGCCCCAGCAGAGAGCTGACACGAATTTCTTCGGCAAAACGGCGACGCAAGTCGGTTTGGGAATCCCCTCGACCCACCATCATCGGGGCGTATAACACCTTGATGGCAACTTCTTGCTGGTTATTCTGCAAGTCTAGGGCGCGAAAGACGGATCCCATGCCACCGCCACCAATCTCCTGTTGCAGTAGATAGCGATCGCCCAAAATGCGGTTGGTTGGCTCTGAGGTCATGGCTTTGGACGTTTTAGGAGGGGCAGCTTTGCTGAGGATGTCCATACAATAAACCGAATTACTGGGGCTGTCTTGCCCATTCTGGTGACTGAACTCAGGGATCCTGGACAGGTCTATCTTCCGGGAGTTACCGACATCTAAGTTATAGAGGGATACTGGGTTATCGATGGTGACGGGACGGGAGGTGTTACCGTGATCTCCCTCACTGCTCGGTTGGCAGTTTTCTATTGTGCTCAGGGGGATTTACCGGTCACGGTGGCAATAGAGGAGCGGGGAGGGGATGATCGATCCTGACTGTTAGGGATCCCTTTGCGAGGTAACCATGGATTTGGGTTTGGTGGTTGTCGCCTACAAGGAAGGGGATCGGGAGAGCAAAGCGGCCTGTCAGATGTGTGCCGAACAGCTGCGCCATCGTGGGGTGACGGTGTTAACCGCTCCGACCGGTTTGCACCATAATCCTTACCCGGTATTTCTGGAAGCCACCTCTCAGCCCATCGATTTGGCAGTGGTTTTGGGGGGAGATGGTTCTGTATTGGCAGCAGCTCGCTTTTTAGCCCCGCATGGGATCCCAATTTTGCCGATTAAATCGGGGGGCAGGTTGGGGTTTTTGGCCCAGTCAGAACGGGTACTGCGGCAGGATCCCTGGGATCGTATCCAAGCCGGGGATTTTGTTGTGCAGCCCCGCCTGATGTTGCAGGCCCGCATCCTGGAACAACCCCAACTGGGGCAAGGGGATCCCTTGCCAACTCGCGCAGAGGGGAAACAGGGCCGCCCGGTAAGCGAGGTGTATTATGCCCTGAATGAAATGTGCCTAAAGCCGATTAACCGGGAACGGTTGCCCGCCGCGATTATGGAAATTGAGGTGAACGGGGAAATTTTGGATCAGTACCACGGCGATGGGGTACTGGTTGCTACACCAACGGGATCCACATCCTATACATTGGCAGCCAATGGCCCGATTATCGATCCAACGCTGGAGGTGATCACCATTACTCCCATCTGTCCTCTGAGCTTGTCTAGTCGTCCAATTGTCATCGATGGCTCAGCCAAGGTAGAAATCTGGCCTCTCTCGGATGCCGAGGGATTAACTCGCCTATGGACAGATGGGGTGTTGGCGCAGTCAGTTAACCCCGGTCAATGGGTAGAAATTCAACGGGCTCCTAACGCAGCTAAGTTGATGATTCTAGAAGAAAACCTCTCCTACTTTCGTACCCTACGGGAAAAATTGCAGTGGGCAGGCAGTCGTATTTACATCCCCACCACCAATCACCGCCCCGATTGGGGATAAGCAGATTTTAAGGTTGGCGAGTTAAGGTGACGAAGTTTAGCTGGAATCCCGCTTGGAGTTCATCCTAATGAGCCTGAGGCTTTATCTTTTAAGACATGGTGAAACCCCCTACAGTCGTTCGGGTGGGTTCTGTGGTGCCCTAGACCCTGACCTCACTCCAGAAGGCGAACAGATGGCCCAGGCTTTTGCTACCACCTATACAGGGATCCCTTGGCAAGCCCTTTACACCAGCCCCATGAGACGTACCCTAGCCACTCTCAAGCCCCTAGCAGAGAAAACGGGGCTGGAGATGCAAATTCGAGATGGCCTGCGGGAAATTCACTATGGGGAATGGGAGGGCAAAACTCACCCAGAGGTACGAGAGTCTTACACCGAAGATTATCTGCGTTGGATGACCGAACCGGCCTGGAACTCCCCCACCGGTGGTGAAACAGCGGTGCAAATTGCTAACCGGGCTATGCCCGTTGTTGCCGAGATTGAGGAGAAATATTCCGATGGAAATGTATTGATTGTCTCTCACAAAGCTACCATCCGCGTCATTCTTTGCAGCTTGTTGGGAATTGACTTGGGCCGTTATCGGGATC
>JAUQVI010000148.1:0-8510 GCA_039794885.1 Thermostichus sp. DG02_5_bins_236 | reverse complement strand
TAGCCAGGCTTTGGCCCAATCGACTCCGGATAAGTTAGTGCTGGGCATGGTGCCCTCCCGTGAGGCCGAGCGCATTGTCGATAGCCTCGATCCGTTTGCCGAGTTGCTCACGGAAAAAATCGGGATCCCGGTGGAAACTTTTGTCTCAACTGACTATACCGGTTTGGTGGAGGCGATAGGCACCAACCGGGTGGATATTGGTCTATTCGGCCCTGCGGCTTTGGTGGAAGCGGTGGATCGTCACAATGCTGAGGTGATCCTGGCTTCGGTACGGCGGGGAGCCACCACCTATCGTTCTCAGTTCAACATACCCTGTGGTGGTGAAATCGACAGCTTCGAGGATTTGAAGGGCAGAACCATTGCCTTTGTGGATCCGGGGTCTGCGTCTGGGTATCAATTCCCCTTCGTGTTTTTAAGGGATGAGCACAATATCGATGCCAATGTCGATATGCAGCCGATCTTTGCCGGCGCTCATGATGCTTCCGTGTTGGCGGTTTACAACGGCGATGTAGATGTGTCGGTGTCGTTTGAAGATGCACGGACGACCATTGCCAACGATCACCCCGATGTGAATGAAAAAGTGTGTGTGTTGGGCTATACCTCTGATATTCCCAATGATGGCACAGTGGTGCGCTCCGGGTTGCCGGCTGGTCTATCTGAGCAAATTGCCACGGCGATGATTGAGATCGCCGAAACGGAGGAGGGCAAAAAGCTCACCGAAGCGTTGTTCAACGTGACGGGTTTTGCTCCCATCGACTCCTCTGCCTATGACATTGTGCGGGAAGTTTCCAGCACCTTCCGCCGCAACTGAGAGTACGCTCAAAGGGATCCTCGCCTTCCGTTGGGGATCCCGATTTTTTCTCGATACTCCCTGGCAACATGATCAGCTTTGACGGTGTAGAAGTCACCTACCCCAATGGGTACCAAGCTCTGAAGGGGATCAACCTCGACATTCCCAAGGGGCAGTTTGTCGTCATTGTCGGCCTGTCTGGGGCAGGTAAGTCCACCCTGATTCGTACGATTAACAACTTGGTGGTGCCCTCTAAAGGGGAGGTACGGGTGGGGGGACGCTCCATTACCCTTGCTAGAGGAGCAGAGTTGCGGAAAATGCGGGCCGGGATCGGCATGATCTTCCAAACCTATAACTTGGTCAAGCGCACCACTGTCCTGCGCAATGTGTTGTCAGGGCGGTTGGGCAGTGCCAATCCACTGGCCAGTTTGTTGGGGATCTTTTCCACGTCGGATCTCCTGATGGCCCATGCCTGTTTGCAGCGGGTTGGGATCCCGGAAAAAGCCTATGTCCGTGCCGATGCACTTTCGGGAGGACAACAGCAACGGGTGGGGATCGCCCGTGCTCTGGCCCAGCAGCCGCAGGTGATGTTAGCCGATGAGCCGGTGGCCAGCTTGGATCCGCCGACAGCCAATGCCGTGATGGGGGACTTAAAACGGATTACCCGTGAAGATGGTATTACGACGTTGGTGAATTTACACTTCATCGATATGGCCCGTGATTATGCCGATCGGATCATTGGGATGCGGGCGGGGGAGGTGGTATTCGATGGGACACCCGACCAAGCGAGTGATCAGGTCTTCACCGAGATCTATGGCCGCTCCATCGACAAGGCAAAAGATTTATTGGGGCAGGTCATCGGATGACGGGATCCCTTCCAACCCTGCCTCAACCCCCGTTGCTACCTCGATTGGTGGGGATCGGCTCCTGGGCGCTTTTCCTGGCTTTGTTTTTGGTCTCCGCCCATTTCACGAGTTTCTCGTTACAGACTCTTGTTCAAGGGATCCCGGATTTTCTCGCCTTTTTTGGCAAGATGTGGCCTTTGGATTGGCGGGCTCTGCCGGAAATTTGGCAACCCCTGTTGGAAACGTTGCAAATTGCCTATTTGGGGACTTTATTCGGCGGGATCCTGGCCATCCCTTTTATTTTTCTGGGCTCCCGAAATACGACTGCCAATCCAGTGGTGATGTGGGGGGTGAGGGGCTTTTTAACCTTGGTGCGCAGTGTGCCGGATTTGCTCTATGCTGCCATTTGCGTCGGGATCCTTTCCTTCGGGCCATTTCCGGGGGTCGTGGCGATCATTATCTTTACAACTTCTGTGTTGGCCAAACTGGGTAGTGAAACCGTAGAAGCAATCGATCCTGGCCCTTTAGAGGCTTTGCAAGCGGTGGGCGCTGGACGCATTCAGCAGATTGTCTATGGTGTGGTGCCTCAAATTGCCGCCACCATGGCCTCCTATGTGTTGTACATCTTCGAGATTAATGTGCGAGCCTCCACCGTTTTGGGATTTGTGGGTGCTGGCGGAATCGGTCAACTGTTGCGCACCTACCTAAGCTTTTTCGATTATCGCGGCACAGCAGTGTTGATTTTGATTGTGTTTGGGGTGGTGGTGTTGATCGATGCGGTTTCCAGCTACGCCCGTTCTAAATTGATCTAGATTATGGGACGACTCCCGACGCCGATGCTGGGCATACAGCGTGGACTTCTGCAAACTCCGAAGAGTAGAGAGAACTTCCTTCGAGATACTCTAGATTATTTAGATTATCTAGCCCAACTGAGCTGCAATGGTTCCCAATAAATGAGTTTGTTCAATCGGTTTAGTTAGGTAAGCATCACAACCTAGGCGCAGTCCCTGTTCGATGTCTTCGCAATAGGTTTTGGACGAGAGAAACACAAAAGGAATATGGGCAGTAGCGCGATCCCGCCTCAGGGCATCCAGTACCCCATAGCCATTCAGCTTGGGCATTACCACATCACACAACACCAGATCAGGCAGCAGAGCGCGCACTAAGTTCAGTCCTTCCTCGCCATCGGTGGCAGCTATGGTGTTATATCCGGCCTGTCGCAGCAGCTTCTGCAGATAGGTGCGAATTGGGGGTTCATCCTCGATAACCAAGATTCGTTTAGACATGAGTGAGAGGTAAGCTCCTCCTTGAGAGAAGGCAAAACAGAACTCCATACCAACCCGTCAACCTGTTTTCCCAGCCTTGCGAAGCAAGTCATACAAGCTGACAGAGAAATTATAGAGAAATTTCCTTAACGTCAACCTCCGCCAAATGGCTCACTTGCGGGATCCCACGCCCTGTCACTCTCCAGTCGGAACAAGCCTCTCAGTAATCCTACGAGTAAAAGGAGTTACTCAGATTTGAGCTGACGTTCCATCAGTCGGGCCAAGGCGGCTACAGGAGTGGTCTGCCCCTGCAACAACAACTGCACCTCTTCGGTGATGGGCACCGGGATCCCATGCTGGGAGGCAATTTTGAGCAAAACGGGAGTGGTGTGGATCCCTTCGGCAGTCCCCTCAATTTCTGCCAACACTTGTCCTAACGGTTTCCCTTGCCCCAACCCATAGCCAACCCGGTAGTTGCGGCTGAGGGGGCTATGACAGGTGGCCAGCAAATCTCCCAACCCCGATAGGCCATTAAAGGTGTCGGGTCGTGCCCCCAATCGGGATCCCACTCGGATCATTTCTGCCAACCCGCGCGTTACCAGGGCAGAACGGGCATTGGTGCCCAGTTGGAGCCCGTCACATACACCAACAGCAATGGCGATCACATTTTTCAGGGCCCCCCCCCATTCCACCCCGATCGGATCGCTGCTGGTGTAGAGACGAAACCGCTCAGAAGAAAGGGCCTGTTGCACCTGTGTCGCGGCCCAGGGATCCCGGCTGGCGACAACGGCAGCAGCAGGTAACCCCTGGCGGATCTCCACTGAGAGATTAGGCCCAGATAGCACCACCACGGCCTGATGGGGAAAGGCCGCGGCCCAAATTTGGGTTGGGGTTAGGAGTTCCAGCGGATCCAACCCTTTGGTGGCCGAGACCAAAATGGCTTGGGGAGGGATCCCAACCTGTCCTACCGCTTCTATCAACGGGCGTACCCCCGCCATCGACACTGCCGAAACGATCACCTCTGCCCCCGGCAACACGGCCAGCAAATTTGGAGCTCGGCTGCGATCCCAGACACGAACTCGATGTCCTTGGGCCTGGGCCAGCATAGCCAGTGTGCTTCCCCAAGCCCCCGCCCCTAAAATGGCGATGGTTTGAGTCGATGTTGTCAGCCGTTCCGTAGTGCTATCCTCCACCGCATCCCTCCCGAGGCCATTCGCGCCCGCGCGCCCTTCGTGCAGCAACCAACAAGCCCAGCAAAACAACGGCAAAGGTTAGTATGGACGGATACTCAATCACCTGTTCAGACTCAGAGCAAACGACATGGCGGAAGCAGGGATCCCGCGCCTCCCTTCTGACGTGACGGCCAAAATGGGGAGTTGGCAGCACGGTTATGCCGTTACCAATGGCATTCAACTGCACTATGTCACTCAAGGGGAAGGGGAGTTGGTAATTTTGCTGCATGGGTTCCCCGAGTTTTGGTATTCCTGGCGGCATCAAATCCCGGTCTTGGCGCAGCGCTTCCGGGTTGTGGTACCCGACATGCGCGGCTACAACGATTCTGACAAGCCCGACCATGGCTACGATCTGGATACCCTTACTCAGGATATGCGCGGCCTGCTCACCTGCTTTGGGGCGAAAACCGCATCTGTAGTCGCCCACGATTGGGGAGGCGCGATTGCCTGGCACTGGGCGCAGTTTTTCCCAGAGCAAATCCGCAAATTGGCGGTGCTCAACTCTCCCCATCCTGCCTGTTTTCGGCGTGAGTTTCTCAGCAATCTAGATCAAGTGCGGCGCAGTTGGTACATGCTCTTTTTCCAGATGCCCTGGCTGCCGGAGTGGCTACTGCAACGGGATCTGGCCGATTGGGTACGCCGGATTTTTCAGGAGACATCCGTGCGCAAAAGTGCCTTTACCCGTCATGATTTGCAACTTTATCAAGAGGCTCTGGCCAAACCTAAGGTGCTCACCTCTGCCCTCAACTACTACCGGCAGCTCTTTAATCTGCCGACGTTGCAAAACCTATTTTTGGAGCCAATGCGGCAGATCCTCGCCCCCACCCTACTGATTTGGGGAGAAGAAGACTTTGCCCTCAGCCGTGAATTGACCGAAGGCATGGACTCGTTTTTTCCCAACGGCATTCGCAAAGAATACATCCCCGAATGTGGCCATTGGGCGCAGCAAGAGGCTCCGCAGACCGTGAATCGGTTGCTGATGGAGTTTCTTTGAATGCAGAGCTTCCCAGCGGGTGAATGAGACAGGCGTGGTGCCTCTTTCCGACTAAAATGATCCACTGAATCCTGAATCGAGAGAACCCCCATGTCCCTGGAATATCCATCCCACCTGCGCTACGTGGATAGCCATGAATACATCCGCGTCGAGGATGATATTGCCGTGATTGGCATCACCGCCTACGCTGTCGATCAGTTGGGGGATATCGTCTTTGTGGGCCTGCCAGAAGAGGGATCCGAGCTGGAGAAGGGCGAGAGCTTCG
The DNA here is from genome assembly GCA_039794885.1 of Thermostichus sp. DG02_5_bins_236. Taxonomy (GTDB): domain Bacteria; phylum Cyanobacteriota; class Cyanobacteriia; order Thermostichales; family Thermostichaceae; genus Thermostichus. Next base: position 3,119 of record JAUQVI010000148.1, on the reverse strand, counting down.
GCTCGGTGGAATCGGTGAAAGCTGTCGAGGATCTCTACGCGCCCCTTTCGGGAGAGGTGGTAGCCATCAATACAGCCGTGGTGGATAGCCCCGAAAGTATTGCCGATGATCCCTACGGCGATGGGTGGCTGCTCAAGGTACGCATTGCCAATCCTGAAGATCTAGATGAGATGATCAGTGCCGAGGCTTATGCCAGCTTGGTTGAAGGATCCTGAAGCCAAGTTCCTCGTTATTGATATTGATACTGTCTTCACCAACAGCCAACAGCTTGGCTCAGAACAAAATCACCTGGTTGCGCCCGCCGGATTTGGCTTGGTAGAGGGCCACATCGGCTGCAGCCAGCAGGTTTTGGCTGCTGATTTCTCCTTTGAGCCTGAACATCGAGGCAATGCCGATACTGCAGGTGATGGTGGCGGACTCAGGTCCCAGTTCCACCGACAAAAACTCGATTGCCTGACGAAATCGTTCTGCTAACCGCAAGACCTGGGATTCTTCGATCCCTCGCACCATGAGAGCAAATTCATCCCCACCCAAACGGGCCAGCAGATCTTCTTTGCGCACTTGGGCTTGCAACTGTTGTGCAGCTTGCATCAGGGCTTGATCCCCAGCCAGATGACCCCATTGATCGTTGACCAGCTTGAACCCGTCTAGGTCAAAGTAGAGCACATAAAGAGAGGTATGGTGGCGCTGAGCAAAGTGAATCTCCAACTCCAGCTGTTCCATAAAAAAGCGCCGATTGTGCAAACCAGTCAGGGGATCATAAATGGCGGCACTGGCCATTTGCAGATAAAATGCCTCTTCTACTGAGTCGTAGTAGGCAAATTTGAGGGTGCTAGCCCCAATTTGAATGCGATCCCCCTCCAGAAGAGGAATGCGGGTAATGCGCTCACCATTGACGTAGGTACCGTTCAAACTCCCTAGGTCTGTAAGAATGTAGCGCCCATCCTCCACATCCAGTCGACAATGCTGACGGGAAATGCCATGGTCTGGGAGCTGAATATCTGCACTACCACTCCGTCCCATAACCATACCCTCTCGAAGGGGCAGGGTCATGCCCGTATTGGCCCCACTGAGCACCGTCAAGAATGCCTCCACAGATCTGGCATGAGATCCCGGTACAATGGCCTCTTCCGGAAGATGAGTGGTTGGCTCCTCTTGATAATGGAAGGTGGGATCCAAGGGCATAACAGACAGAGACATAAATTGCACTAAGGGAAGAGAAGGGCGTGAAAGAGGAACATTTTAAGTAGTATTCCCTTAGTTTAGAGTGTTCTGCTCACCTGCCCGTTCAGTAAGATCGCTGAATCACCATCCACGTTTTGCCAATATCCATCCGGCCTTCTCTGTTGTTGGGAAAGCAAAGTAGGCGTTTGGCTGGGATGGGGGAAGGGATCCCTAAACCAACCCTATCTGTTGGCGGAAATAGGGAATGGTCAGTTGCAGCCCTGCAGATAGTGGAATGCAAGGTTCCCAGGCTAAGAGGGTACGGGCCTTTTGAATGTCCGGTTGTCGCTGTTTGGGATCATCTTCTGGCAGCGGGTGGTGGGCGATCACTGAAGGGCTGTTGGTGAGGGCTAAGACCTGTTGAGCCAACTCCAGTACCGTGAACTCGTTCGGGTTGCCTAAATTGATTGGGCCAGTATGGGATCCATTCATCAGCCGTATCAGGCCCTCTACCAGATCAGAAACGTAACAAAAACTGCGGGTCTGGGATCCATCGCCATAGACCGTCAGGGGATCCCCCCGCAGTGCCTGAACAATAAAATTGCTCACCACCCGGCCATCGTCTTCCCGCATGGCAGGGCCGTAGGTGTTGAAAATGCGGGCCACCCGGATCTCTATTTGATGTTGCCGCTGCCAATCAAAAGCCAGGGTCTCTGCTAACCGCTTCGATTCGTCGTAACAAGCTCTGGGGCCGATTGGGTTGACATGGCCCCAGTAGTCCTCCGGTTGGGGGTGAACCAAGGGATCCCCGTACACCTCCGAGGTGGAGGCCAACAAGAGTCTTGCCCTGGTCTTTTGAGCCAGTTGCAAGAGATTGTAGGTACCCCAAACGCTGGTGCGAATGGTACGGATCGGATCCGCTTGATAGTGGGGAGGAGAAGCAGGGCAAGCCAGATGGTAAATTTGCTCGAGCCCGGATTCCTCGAGAGTCGAGGGTAAAGGATCGATAATATCCCGCCGGATCAGTTGAAAACCAGGATTGTCCAGATGGGCCTGTATATTGAGCTGGCGACCGGTATGGCCGTTATCCAGACAGATCACCCGGTGGCCTTCCTGGAGCAGCCGCGTCACCAAGTGGGATCCGATAAATCCCATGCCCCCGGTGACCAGAATTTTCAAAGTACTCACCACCCTACCCCCAGTATGGTCATGCCTGTCTGTCGCAACGCCTGCCGATCTAAGCAGTTACGAGCATCGATGAGCAAGGGCCGCCGCATCAAGCTGGCCAGATGGCCATAATCCAAAGACTGAAACTCCTGCCACTCAGTGACCAAAACCAAGGCATCGCAATCTTGGGCCAGCCGCAAGACATCGGTTTCCACTACCACATGGGCCAAGCCCTCCCGCATCCCGGAGGCCGATACCACCGGGTCATAAGCCTTCACCTTCGCCCCCAGCTTGTGCAGATGTTCGATCAAAGCTAGCGAGGGGGCATCCCGCAGATCGTCGGTGTTGGGCTTAAAGGTAAGGCCGAGCAGGCCAATGGTTTTGCCCTTGAGCACCTTGAGGGCCTGTTGCAGTTTTTCCACCAGCCGCTGCCGCTGCTCTCGATTCACTTCGACTGTGGCTTGCAAAAGCCGGGCCTCGTACCCATAGTCGGCTGCTGTTTGGATCAAAGCCGCCACATCCTTAGGGAAGCAACTGCCTCCCCACCCCAGGCCGGCATTCAAAAAAGCCCGCCCAATCCGTTTGTCTAAGCCAATCCCTTCTGCCACCTGAGTCACATCGGCACCGGTGCGCTCACAGATGTTGGCAATCTCGTTGATAAAGCTGATTTTGGTAGCCAAAAAGGCATTGGCCGCATATTTGATCATCTCAGCAGAAGCTAGGTCGGTCACCACCCAAGGCACCGGATCCCCACTTAGCCCCCCTTGGCGGCTTAGGATTGGCTCGTA
>JAUQVI010000147.1:0-8511 GCA_039794885.1 Thermostichus sp. DG02_5_bins_236 | reverse complement strand
GCCCAAGAGTCAAAGCAACATTGGAGCCAGGCAAGACGATTTTTGGGGTGGCTATGCAGCCTCTGGAATTTGGCAGTGGCGCTAGCCTTATTTTTGGCTCCTGATGCAGATGGCTCCAGGGACTACCTCAAGTCATTCCCCCTGAAACTTGTGATGGATGGATCCTAATCAAGAGCTCATGTAGCAGTTGCCAGCATGCTGTGGGCCGTTCCCCAATGCCCAAAGCTGGAGGGGGATCCGTAGTCTGGCGTACAATTTGGCAAGAACCCTTGAGTGGCCATGATGATCCCTGCTGCTGGATCCCCTGTTTCTTCTGCTCCTGCCTGGCACACCCTCACCCTTGCCGCCACAGCCCAGAAGCTACAAACAGATCCGGATCGGGGCCTTACCGCTCAGCAGGTGGCGCAACGACAGCAAGAGTATGGCCCCAATGAGTTGATTGCCACCTCTGGCCGCAGCCGTTGGCAGGTGTTGATCGACCAGTTCACCAACATCATGCTGCTGATGCTGATCGCGGTGGCAGCGGTTTCAGCGGCTTTGGCATTAGAAGAAGGGGAATTTCCGAAAGATGCCTTGGCCATTTTGCTGATAGTTGGGTTGAATGGTGGCCTGGGCTACCTGCAGGAAAGTCGGGCTGAAAAAGCCTTGGCGGCCTTAAAAAAATTGGCTTCCCCCAGTGTGCGGGTGGAGCGAGATGGGCTGTGGCAGGAGATCCCCGCCAGCCAGTTGGTGCCAGGGGATCGGGTGCTCTTGGAGGCAGGGGTACAAATCCCGGCGGATGGACGGTTGGCGGAAGCCGTCAATTTGCAGGTGCGGGAAGCAGCCTTGACCGGAGAAGCGGTGTCGGTGGTTAAGCAGGCGGACTGTGTGCTCCCACCCGATACCGAGCTGGGGGAACGGCGCAACATGGCCTTTATGGGTACGGAGGTGATGCAGGGGCGCGGCATCCTCTTGGTTACCAGCACCGGCATGAACACGGAGCTGGGCAAGGTGGCAGCGCTGCTGCAATCGGTGGAGACCGAACCCACGCCGCTGCAACGGCGCATGAACCAACTGGGGAATGTGTTGGTATTCAGCTCCTTAGCCTTGGTGGCCTTGGTGGTGGTGGTGGGCTTGCTGCAGGCAGGGAATATGGCTCCTTTCACCTCACTGCTGGAAACCTCCCTAAGTATGGCGGTGGCAGTGGTACCGGAGGGGTTGCCGGCTGTTATCACCGTAACCCTGGCCATCGGCACCCAACGCATGGTGCGTCGCAATGCCCTGATCCGGCGCTTGCCGGCAGTGGAAACCCTGGGCTCCGTAACCACCATCTGCTCCGACAAAACCGGTACCCTCACGGAAAACAAGATGGTGGTAACTGATGTGGTTACCGCCTCCCATCACTATTCCCTGACCGGCACAGGCTACACCCCGCAGGGATCCTTTTACTGTACGGGCGAACCGGTTGATCCCCAGGGATGCCTGGATTTGTTGGCGGTGTTGCGGGCTGTTGTCTTCTGTAATGATGCGCTGTTGCAGGCTAAGACTCCGCCGGCAACTGGAGTGCGCAACCCCCGCTCTGCAGTGTCCTCCTCAAGTAGCCCCACCTGGTCGATCTTGGGGGATCCGACGGAAGCAGCTCTGCTGGTGGCAGCGGCCAAGGCCAATCTGCACAAAGCCTCCCTACAGGCGCAATACCCACGGGTACAGGAGTTACCCTTTAGCTCTGAACGCAAGCGCATGAGTGTGGTCATTCAGGAGAATGACAGCTACCGCGTTTACGTGAAGGGATCCCCGGAACTGGTGCTGGAGCAGTGTGATCGCATTCAGAATGCCGAAGGGTGGCAGTGGCTTTCGGAATCGCTGCGCCAAACCATCCTCCAGACCAACGACAGAATGGCCGGGCAGGGCATACGGGTTTTGGGGGTGGCCACCCTGCAATTGGAGCGGATCCCTGACAACCTAGAAGCAGTAGAGCAAAACCTGATCTGGCTAGGGTTGGTGGGTATGCATGATGCCCCCCGACCGGAGGCACGAGAAGCGGTGGCCCGCTGTCATCGAGCCGGGATCCGCACCCTGATGATCACTGGCGATCACCAACTGACTGCCGTCGCGATTGCCCGCGATCTGGGGATCATCCGGCCAGAAGGCCGGGCTGTGGACGGGCGCACTCTTTCCCGTATGGATCCTGATGAGTTGCTAGAAACTGTCGAAACCGTCAATGTGTATGCCCGTGTTGCCCCTGAACACAAGCTGCGCATCGTACAAGCCCTGCAAAAACAGCAGCAATTTGTGGCCATGACCGGTGATGGCGTCAACGATGCCCCGGCTTTGCGCCAGGCGGATATTGGCGTTGCCATGGGCATTACCGGTACTGACGTCAGCAAAGAGGCCAGCGATATGGTCTTGTTGGATGACAATTTCGCCACCATCGTTGCTGCTATTGAAGAAGGACGGGTTGTCTATTGCAACATCCGTCGCTTTGTGAAATATATTCTGGGCAGCAACATTGGCGAGGTGCTGACGGTAGCGGCGGCTCCAATTTTGGGGCTGGGGGATGTGCCTCTGACTCCACTGCAGATTCTCTGGATGAACTTGGTTACCGATGGTTTGCCTGCCTTGGCTCTGGCCATGGAACCGGCCGAGCCGGGGGTGATGGAAAGGCCGCCCTTTAACCCCAAAGAGAGCATCTTCGCTCAGGGGCTAGGGGCTTACATGGTTCGTATCGGTGTCTTCTTTGCCATAACCACGATCATCATGATGCTGATTGTGGAGAACTACACCCCCCATTGGCGCACGATGGTGTTTACGACCTTGTGTATTGCCCAAATGGGCCATGCAGTAGCGGTGCGATCCAATAACAAATTGATTGCTGAAACCAACCCCCTCTCCAATCCTTATTTGTTTTGGGCGGTGTTGGCCACGCTGCTGCTGCAATTTGCTCTGCTCTATGTGCCTTTCCTGCGCAATTTCTTTGGTACTGAAGCCTTGACCGGCAGCGAGCTTTGGATCTGTATGGGCTTTAGCAGTTTGATTATGGTTTGGGTAGAACTGGAAAAACTCTATTCTCGCTGGAGTAAGGGATCCAAGCCCTCACCCCCAGAGACTGTGCCCACCCTCTAGTCTGGATCCCCCTTCAACTTTAAGGTTGATATATCTGCGCACAACACACCCCGAAAGAGTAGTCTGTTGAGAAAAATCGAACTGGGCAACACCGAGGCTATCTCCGTAGATAGGCTGGCTAAAGTAAAAGCGGTCAGATGGGTGGATGGGTCTGGCTCTTCGTAGTATGCACACTTGGCCTTGGGCAGCATCGGCAATGATGGGCATGGTTGGGATCCCTATCCTTGGGGGGATTCTGGGTGCCTGCTATGAAGACTGGGGTTGAGTTGGGCTTCTATTGGGGGGCCTATGGGGGGGCTTTGGTTTCTAAAGTAACAAAAGGCACAAAAGCAACAGGCCAAGCACAAGCAACGGAGGGCGCTTTAAGTTCAGACGCCCGCTTCCGAGCTGCTATTGAAGCCAGTTTGGATGCCATTTATTTGTTGGAAGCGGTGCGGGATCCCCGTAGCCAAGAGATCCTGGATTTTGTCTTTGTGGATTTGAACTCAAAAGGGGCAGAACTGGTTTCCCTGCCACGGGAGGCCATCCTTGGCCAACGCCTGTGTGAATTGTTGCCGATCAACCGCTCCGAGGGCTTCTTTGAAAAATACAAACAGGTGGTGGAAAGCCAAACCAGCCTGGAAGAAGAATTTCCCATTTCCGGGCAACCGGGCCTAGTAGCCAACTGGCTGCACCATCAGGTGGTGCCAATTGGAGATGGCATTCTCATCACCAGCCGCGATATTAGCGAGCGCAAGCGCAATGAGATGCTCTTGCAAGAGCGGCAAGCCCAGTACCAAGCTGTATGGCAAGCGCTCCCTGACTTGATGGCTCATGTCAGTCGAGAGGGGGTTTACCTCAGCTATTCCCACACCACAGCTTTTAGCGACTTGGTACCCACTGATGTGGATCCGGTTGGGAAAACAATCTTCACCTGCCTGCCCCAGGAGGTAGCCCAAAGGCAATGGCAAGGCATCCAGGCGGCTCTCAATACCGGCCAGCTGCAAGTCTACGAACAGCAGATCACCATCGGTGAGCACATCCAGTACGAAGAAGTGCGCATTGTCCCCAGTGGCCCCGATGAAGCCTTGATCATTGTGCGGGATATTACCGAGCGGGTTAGGGCAGAGCAAGCGCTGCGAGAAAGCGAGCTTCGCTATCGCACCCTCTACGAAGCCATCCCAGACATGATTCTGGAGGTAACCCGGGCCGGATACATTCTCGGTTGCAAAGTACCACCTGGCTTCCCCACTCGCTATCCTGCCGAGGCATGCGTCGGTCGGTATATGGAGGAACTCTTTCCGGAAGCAGATGTGGAGGGATACCAAGTGCTGATCAACCGGGTTTTGGAGACCCAAAAGATCGAGTACTTGGAATATGGAACAGATTTTCCAGAAGGGATCCCCCAGTACCGGGAAGCCTGTGTGGTGCCGCAGGGCAGCGATCAAGTTTACATTTTGGTGCGAGATATTACCGAACGCAAGCGAGCGGAGCTGGCCTTGCAGGAAATCGAAAATACACAGCGGGCCATTTTGCAGGCCATCCCCGATCTCATCCTACGCTTCGATCGGCAGGGCACCTGTTTGAGCTTCATGTCCGGCGGCGATGTGCGCCTGTACAGCCCTGCTGAAAACCATTTGGGAAAACCCTTACAGGAAATTTTGCCCCAGCCCTTGGCAGAACAGCGGCTGTACTACATCGAGCGGGCCCTTTCTACCCAGGAGCGGCAAATCTACGAATACAGCATCAACGTTGCAGGGGAATTGCGCCACGAAGAAGCCCGTGTTGTTCCCCTCAATACCCATGAAGTCATGGTGATCGTGCGGGATATCACGGCTCGGGTGATGGCCCAGCAGTCTCTCTTGGAAAAAACCCAGCAACTGAGACAAGCGCAGCGAATTGCCAGACTGGGCAACTGGTCTTTTGAGGTGGCCAGCCGGCAACTGACCTGGTCAGAAGAGTTGTTTCACCTGTTTGGGTTGTCTCCAGAGCAACCGCCCCCTAGCTTGGCGGAGCACCTGCAGCAAATTCATCCTGAGGATCGCCAACTCTGGCTGCAGCATGTGCAGGCCACCCTGGAGGAGGGGATCCCGCAAAGCTGGGACTTTCGCATTTGCCGTGCCGACGGAGAGGTGCGCTACCTAAGCGCCCGTAGTCAGGCAGAACAGGTGAATGGAGAGGTGGTGCGCATTTTCGGCACGGCCATGGATATTACCGAGAAAAAGCTGGCGGAACTGGCTTTGCAAGAAAGTGAACAACAATTCCGCGCCCTGTTCGAGAATGCTGCTGTTTCAATCCTGATTCAGGAGGCAGAAACTGGCAAGGTGATCGATGCCAATCGGCGTGCCATCACCTCCTACGGGTTATCTAGTTTAGAAGCATTGCAAGCTTTTGATCGGTTTGGGGATCCCCCCTACAGCTACGCGGATCTGCTGCCTTACCTAGAGCAGGTGCAGCAAAAGGGATCCGTGCGGTTTGAGTGGCGTTCGCGGCGGGTGAATGGCGAGATCTTCTGGGAAGACGTGTTTATCCAGCCGATGGTGCTGCGTGGGATCCCACGCTTGGTGTCCACATCAGTAGACATTACCGATCGCAAGTTGGCCCAAGATGAGCTGGATTACCGTTCCCGTCTGGAGCGGCTGTTGATCGATCTTTCGATGCAATTTATCAATGCTTCAGAAGCAGCCCTAGATGAGAGTATTCAGCAGGCCTTGGCGGCGGTGGGGCAATTTGTCGAGGTGGATCGAGCCTACTTGTTTACCTACAACCATGAGCAAGGGCTCACCCGCAACACCCACGAGTGGTGTCGGGCGGGGATTGAGCCGCAAATCCACCATTTACAGACGGTTCCCTTGTCGGTGGTTGCTAAGATGTTCGACTGTCATCGGCAAGGGGATCCCTATATCTTGTCGGATTTATCAACCTTGTCTCCCACAGATCCACTGCGGCAAACCCTAGAACCCCAAGGGATCCAATCTCTACTTACCATTCCCCTTTACTTTGAGGGAACTTGCCCAGGGTTTGTCGGGTTTGATGCTGTGTGTCGGCAGCGCCAATGGAAAGCCGGTGATATTACCCTATTGCAAATTTTGGCGGAGCTGTTTGTCAATGCCCACCTGAAGCAGCGCAATGAAGCCCGTATCCGTGCTGCTCAAGCTCAACTGCAAGCCTCTACCCTGCTGGCCCAGCAAATGGCGGACGCAGCCGAAGCGGCGAACCAGGCCAAGAGCCAATTTTTGGCCACCATGAGCCATGAGCTGCGCACCCCGATGAATGCGGTGATCGGCATGACCGGTCTGCTGCTAGATACGGATCTAGACGAACAACAGCAGGATTTTGTGCAAACAATTCGCCACAGCAGTGAGGTGCTGCTCAGCCTGATCAACGACATCCTCGATCTCTCCAAAATTGAGTCAGAACGCCTAGAGCTGGAGGAAAACCCCTTCTCATTGCGGCAACTGGTGGAAGATCTGCTGGATCTGATGGCCATTCAAGCCCAAGACAAAACGAAAGTGCTCCGCACCGCTAACGGGGTTGAACTGGCCGCCTTGGTGGATCCGACGCTGCCCGATACACTGATCGGCGACTCAGCTCGCCTGCGCCAGATCTTAATCAACCTACTCAGCAATGCCCTCAAGTTCACCCCTGCCGGTGAGGTGGTGCTCACCATTCAACCGGGCAACCGGGATCCCGAGGCCCGGCAGCAGGAGCTGTATTTTCAAGTGCGGGACACAGGCATCGGCATTCCCCCAGAAAAGCGGCATCGCCTCTTCCAGCCCTTCAGCCAGGTGGATAGCTCCATCAGTCGGCAATATGGCGGAACCGGGCTAGGTTTGGTTATCAGCCAGCGGCTCTGTCAACTGATGGGAGGAACCATCGAGGTTGTGAGCGAGCCAGGCGCCGGTTCCACCTTTGCTTTTCGCCTCTCCTTTCAGGTGGTTGATCCCCCTCTGCCCCAACCTCAGTTGAACCTACAAGGAAAGCGGCTGTTGGTGGTGGATGACAATGCGACCAACCGCAAGATTCTCACTCTGCAAACCAAAGCCTGGGGAATGGAGGTGGTTAGCTGCGCCTCACCGGCGGAGGCTCTGGCCCTTAGCTTAGACCACCATCCCTTTGATCTGGCCATTCTCGACCACCAGATGCCAGAAATGGATGGCCTGACCTTGGCCACCTGCCTGCAAACCAAGGATCCGCAACTGCGTCTGATTTTGCTCACCTCCCGCGACCGCAACTCCATCACCCAGCATCCAGCCATTTCCGCCTACCTGACCAAACCTGTGAAAGCTTCCCAGTTGCGCACTCTGGTGCAGCAGCTCTTAGGCCAGGAGCAGGAGAGGGGATCCCCTGATGAGGGCAGCCGCAAAACCTTCTCTGGTTCTGGCGGTTGCGAAATGGCCAGTCTTTACCCATTGCGAATTTTGGTGGCAGAGGACAACCCCGTCAACCAGAAGGTGACTCGCCTAATGCTGGAGCGGCTCGGCTATCGCCCCGACATTGTTGCCAACGGTCTGGAAGCTGTGCAGGCCCTACAGCTGCGCCCCTACGACCTGGTGCTGATGGATATGCAAATGCCCCAGTTGGATGGTCTTTCTGCAACCCGACGGATTCGGGCCGAGCTGCCCCCTGAGCGCCAACCCCGCATCGTTGCCCTCACCGCCAATGTCCTGCCAGAAAGCTACGCAGAGGCAGCGGCTGCGGGGGTCAATGATTATCTGACCAAGCCTCTAGAGCGCTCTGCCCTGTTGCGGGTTTTACAGGCATCTGCACCCGAGCCCTTGCTCTCTCCCTCTGCTTCCGCAGCTTCAGCTCCCCCAACAGAATCGGCTGCAGAAGCAATTGATGCAGCCACCTTTAAGACCCTAGAAGCAGCGATTGGCTCTCAAGCGGTTCTCCAGGAGATGATCAACAGCTATTTGCAAGAGGGACAGACCCAGATCGGATCCCTGCAGTCAGCCTTTATCGAGCGGGATCCACAAGCCCTCTACCGTTGGGCGCATCGCCTCAAAGGCAGCAGCAGCACCTTAGGGGCGAAAGAATTGGCGCGGCTCTGTCAGGAAGTAGAGAGGCTAACCCGGACAGAATCCATAGACTGGACGCTTATGGAGTCAGTGTTCAGCCAAATACAGGCCGAATACCAGCGCGTTGCCCTCAGCCTTGCTGCCCACACTTAACCCCCTCAGGATCCTCCCACCTGCCACTCCTCTCACCATGCTGACACTTGTTCGACTGGATCCCCCTCCCTTTTAGGTCACTGGTCCAGAGGTACCCCAGGCGGAGCCCTTCGCTGACTTAGCCAAGGAGATACAGCATTTTGTGTCCTAGTGAGGTATAGTCAAGCCAGAGCTTCGTGTGAAGGTACCTCCCTTGCGACCTTATTCTCTTGACTTCCGCCAAAAAATCATTGATATCCTTGAGAAGGAGTCTATT
>JAUQVI010000146.1:0-8592 GCA_039794885.1 Thermostichus sp. DG02_5_bins_236 | reverse complement strand
TTTCCTCAACTGGAGCAACCCCCATGACCCGCAAGCTATCCAGACGTTTGGCTTCAACATTGATGTTCAGTTTGCCCTTCGCCGCCCTGGGCATGCAGCGGGCGATGGGACAAAACAAAGATATTTTGATCACCAATGGTTGGTTACCTGCCGGGCCAGATTCTCCTTTTACGCTGGCAATGGATCGGGGTTACTTTCAGGAAAATGGCTTGAATGTCACAATTGAGCGGGGGGCGGGATCCGCAGATGCCCTCTCCAAACTGGCAGCAGGTCGCTACGCCTTTTCCAAAGGGGATATGTACTCGATGATGGAGTTCAACGAGAAAAACCCCGAAGTACCCCTGATTGCTGTGGTGATCGAGTCGAACCGGCATCCGGGTGGCATTTTCACCCTCAAGAAAAACGGTATTACGGATCCGAAGCAGTTGTCTGGAGTCAAGATTGGTGCCCCGGCAGGGGATGGGGCTCGGCGTCTCTGGCCGGTGTTGGCCAACATCATCGGTGTGGATCCAGACTCGGTGGAGTGGGTGAACTGTGAACCGGCACTGCGGGAACCCCTCTTGGCTCGTGGCGAAGTGCAGGCAATTTCGGGCTTTGGCCCTTCGGTGGTGCCCAGTCTACAAAAACTCGGTATTTCTGAAGATGAATTGGAGGTGTTTTACTTCAACGACTACGGCCTCAACCTTTACGGCCCGATTGTGATGAGTCGCTTGCAATATGTGCGGGAAAATCCGGATATTGCTAGAGGTTTTGTGGCTGGATACGTGAAGGGGCTGGTGGAAACCATTAGAGATCCAGAGGCAGCTTTTGCCACTTTGCCCAAACACTTTGAAGGAGCCGATGCTCTGGATCCAGAAACTGAGCTGACCCGCCTCAAGTACACCATCGCCAACTACTGGGATACTCCCGATACCCGGGCTAATGGAGTCAGTGCAGTGGATCTGGAACGGTTGCAGACTTCTTTGGCCCAGGTGGCGGAGGGCTATGGCTTGGAGAATGTGCCTGATGCTAGCGAAATTCTGACAACTGAGTTTCTGCCTCCGAAAGAAGCTCGCATGTTTGCCTAAAGCTACCCAGTTGGGTTCAAGCTCAGGGATCCCTCAACTGCGAACAGCTGCTATGCTACCAGGCAAGTTGAGCGGATCCCGGATTAATATGGCTCCTCGTCGTTCTAGGTCGGTTTCGGATCCCTTGCTGGACTTGGAGGAGAGGGATCCTTCTCTGGAGCGTCCGTTTGCTCTCAAAAATCAAATCGAGGCAATTCTCTACCTGAAGGGGCAGCCTTTGGAGTTGTCGGCTTTGGCCCAGTTGGCCCACTGTAGCCGCGAGGATGCCTACGATGCCCTGCTGGAGCTGATGGAAGACTATACTCACCGCGATTCGGCCCTGGAAGTGTTGCAGGTGGGGGAAGGGTTTGCCTTGCAACTGCGGGAGCCTTTTCTGGAGTTGGCCCATCAGCTTTTGCCCCCCGAAATCGGTGTCGGGGCCACCCGCACCTTGGCAACCATTATTCTGCGTGGGCCCCTCTCGCAGGCAGAGTTGGTGGAATTGCGGGGGCAAAGCGCCTATCAGCATGTGGCGGAGTTGGTGGAAAAAGGCTTTGTTAGCCGCTATCGCAAGGAGGGCAGCCGCTCGCAGTGGTTACGAGTAACGGATAAGTTTCATCGCTACTTCACGGTGGATGAGCTGGCCAAGGAGATGGCAGAAACCGCTTCTTGAGCAGAAGAGTAAACTTTCCCTGGGGATCCTCAATTGAGCATTCCCCAGGGATCCAAACCCCGGCTATGTGTTATTCAAAAAAATTGCGCAAGAAACGCCTCTACTGTCCTGGCTGGGATCTCTAATTGTCCTTGCCGGAGCAGGCCGGATAAGAACCTCAGGGTTGCGCTCTGCTGGCGCGACCTTTGCAGCTGCGGCTAGCAGGTCTGTGGTAAGGACTATGAGTTGTATCCGGAGGTCAGTGAGGCGCTCGCGTCAGCGGAATGAAGTCTAATTGACCTCGAGTTGACTGTTGACTACCTCTTAAGCAACCCCAGAAAGGGCTTCCTCTTGCAGCAGAGCGGCTTTGTCGGTGCACTCCCAGGGCAAATCCAAATGAGTTTGGCCAAAATGTCCATAGGCAGCCACGTTTTGATAGAAGCGGCCTCCCCGTTGCTGTGGTAGCTCCCGCAGTTGGAACTGAGCCAAGATGGCTGCCGGCCTGAGATCAAAATGGTGCTGGACTAGCCGCAGCAGTTCTTCGTCAGAAATGCGCCCCGTGCCAAAGGTTTCTACCAAAATGTTGATCGGGCGAGCTACCCCAATCGCGTAACTGACCTGCACCTCACACTTTTGGGCCAGACCTGCGGCAACAATGTTTTTGGCCACGTAGCGAGCAGCATAGGCAGCACTGCGATCCACCTTGGTGGGATCCTTGCCGGAAAAGGCCCCGCCCCCATGACGAGAATAGCCCCCATAGGTATCGACGATGATCTTGCGCCCGGTTAAGCCTGCATCTCCCTGGGGGCCACCGATGACAAACTTGCCGGTGGGATTGGTCAGAAAACGGGTGTTGCCGTCCGGTTTAACCGCCAACTCAGTAAAGACTGGCGTGACCACAGCGTCCCAGAGGTCGGCTCGAATCCGTTCTTGTACCAGAGCCTCGTCCGTAATCGCTTCAATCGTCGGCGTGTGCTGGGTGGAAATGAGCAGCGTGTGGATCCCGACCGGGCGACTTCCCTCATAGGCAACCGTCACCTGGGTTTTCCCATCGGGGCGGAGGTAGGGCAGGGTGCCATTTTTGCGAACCGTCGCCAGCTGGCGGCTGAGACGATGGGCCAAACTAATCGGCAATGGCATCAGCTCTGGGGTTTCATCGCAGGCAAAGCCAAACATCAAGCCCTGATCCCCAGCTCCAACCGAGTTGAAGTGATCCTCCTGGGATCCGCGATTTTCCAAAGCGACGTTCACCCCTTGGGCAATGTCCGGTGACTGTTCATCCAACGCCACCAAGACGGCACAGCTTTCGGAGCAAAACCCATTCTTGGCTTCAGTATAGCCAATTTCCGCCACCTTTTCCCGCACCAAACGGGTGAAGTTGACCTGCGCTTGTGAGGTGATCTCACCCGTTAGGATCACCAATCCGGTATTGACCACCACTTCTGCTGCCACCCGACTGAAGGGATCCGCCGTCAAGAGAGCATCGAGGATGGTATCAGAGATCTGATCACAAATCTTATCGGGGTGCCCTTCTGTCACCGACTCAGAGGAAAACAAAAACGACTTGGACAACGGACTTCTCCTTAGATGAGAAACAATGAAAAACGATACTGACCCGTTCGTTCCCCATCCGCTGTAGCGATAAGGTTGCATTGGATCCCTCGAGCCTGGAGGGGCTAGAGGACTGGCTTATCAGTGCTGTAAGAGCCGCTAAAGGGTGAAGTCACCAAGAAAACCCCCCACATCCGAGGGATCCACCTTGAAAAAACTCTTTTCCTTTATCTTTCGGTTACTGACTAACCGCAGGAGTTAGCACCGTAGCGGAGACCTCCGCCGGGTTGCCGCAGCTTCGTTGGGCCTGATCCCTCAGTCTGCTCTGGATAAAGAACGGAACCAACGCTATGTTACCCCCAACACTCGGCAATCTGTCAAACAACTATCGAACGGCGGCACTTCACCTGCACAGCAAAACGGTGTCAGAGCAGGGATCCCGTTCAGCTTGCGCCCCTCAGCCAAACAGCCCTCGGAACCAATCGGTGTCCCGCGATGCATTGAGAAATACAAACCCAGTCAATCCAAGTGGGAAGAGAATACCGATGAACCCCACTGCCCCTAGCCCCCAGGCCAGACGATGTCGATAATTTTTGCCCTCTGGGCTACGCACATCCTCAGCAGAAGCCGTAAGCATGGAACCCAGAGCAGCCAACAGGGATCCCCCCAAGCCAGCCAAATAGCTGGGCACCAGCCAGGGTTCCAGGTCAGCGGTCGTGGTGACTTCGATGCGGGGCAATACTTGAAAACAGCCTACCGCTAACACTGCCCAGATGAAGCAGTAGATCAGCAGGCTATCTCTAAAGACGGCAGCCGGTTCTTTCATAGGCTCAACCCGATAGGATGAGGACGGTCTGCTGTGCGCGACTGGCGACCTTAAGTTCTTTCAGCCAATTACCTCAATTATGTCTCAACTGCCGTGGTCTTCTTCTGGATTCAACCCAGCACCCCCCTCAACAGAACCCGAACTCGTGGCGGATCAAACCCGGCGATACCAACAAAAAATGCAGCGGCGGCAGCAAGTGCAACGGCAGCGCCTATCGGCAATGGGAGACAGCAAGGGGTTGATCATCGTGCATACTGGCCAAGGCAAAGGCAAGAGCACAGCCGCCTTCGGCATGATCTTCCGGGCGCTAGGTCAAGGGCTATCGGTGGCTGTGGTGCAATTTATCAAGGGGGCCTGGGATCCGGGGGAAGCCAAGCTGTTGCGCAAGCTGGCCGGTACCCCGGGGCTGGGATCCATTGCCTTCCATGCCATGGGGGAAGGTTTTACCTGGGAAACGCAGGATCGGGAGCGGGATATAGCCCATGCTGAGGCCGCTTGGGAAAAGGGGCGAGAACTATTTACCGGCGGGGAGTTTCAGCTGGTGCTATTAGATGAGATCAATGTGGCCCTGAAGTTGGGGTATTTGTCGGTGGAACAGGTTTTAACGGGGCTGGCGGAGAAGCCACCCCATGTCCATGTCATCTTAACGGGGCGGGGGGCACCTGCAGCGTTGATCGAGCAAGCGGACTTGGTCACGGAAATGAAGCTGGTGAAACACCCCTTCCGGGAGCAGGGGATCAAAGCCCAGATTGGGATTGAGTTTTAACCGGCGTGGGATCCCAACCATGGCCATTTTGCTGGCAGCCGCAGCCAGTGGCAGCGGCAAAACCACCATCACCTTGGCTCTTTTGGCCGCGCTCAGGCGTCGAGGTCTGCGGATTCAATCCTTCAAAGTGGGGCCAGATTACATTGACCCCATGTTTCATACGGCAGTAACCGGAATCCCCTGCCGCAATTTGGACCCGTTTCTAACGGATGAAGCCTTTGTGCAGCGCTGTTTTCGCCACCATTGCCAGGGGCGGGATGGAGCCGTGGTGGAAGGGGTGATGGGCCTGTTTGACGGACGGGCACCGCTCTCTACCCCTGTGGATCCGACCTCACCCCCCCTCCCTGACTTCGCCAGCAGTGCCCATGTGGCGCGCCTGCTGGGGATCCCGGTGGTGCTGGTGATCGATAGCCGTGGTATGGGGGCAACGGCAGCAGCCTTGCTCTATGGGTTAACCCGTTTTGATCCCCGCCTCACCCTTGCTGGGGTCATCTTTAATCGGGTGGCCTCAGAGCGGCACGGGCAGATTTTGGGCCAAGCCGCCGCCGCGGTCGGGATCCCGGTTTTGGGCCAGTTCCCCCGCCGTGAAGATCTGCAGTTGCCCAGCCGACATCTGGGGCTGGTGCCGGTAGAGGAGCTGCAGGAGTTTGCCCGTTGGCAAGCGGCCTGGGCCAATCTAGCCGAGCAGCATCTGGATTGGCAGCGGCTCTTGCCCTTAATCCAACCGCTTCCGGCGGCAGTCGGGGCGTTGTGGCCCGGGATCCCCTCGCTACCGAGGCCGGTACGGGTGGCCGTGGCCCGGGATGCCGCCTTTAACTTCTATTACGCCGATAATCTGGATTTGCTGCGGGCTTGTGGGGCAGAAGTGGTGGAGTACTCCCCCCTCCAAGAAGGGCTGTTGCCGGCGGATCCCTGCCATGGTCTGTGGCTAGGGGGAGGATTTCCGGAGCTGCTGGCCGCTGCTTTGTCTGAACAGTTTAAGCAACATCCACTCCCGCCCAGCCACCCACCCCTCTACGCCGAGTGCGGTGGCCTGATGGTGTTGGGAAAATCTCTCACCGATTTTCAGGGCAACACCCATGCCATGGCCGGGCTTTTGCCCCTACAAGTGAGCATGGAGAAAAAATTGTGCCTGGGCTACCGCGAAGCCACCGTTTTGCGCTCAACCCTCCTCACCCAAGCCGGGGATCGCCTGCGGGGACACGAATTTCACCGTTCCCAAAGTTGGCCGGCCCCCACCCACCCAATCTACAGCTGGGGATCCCCGGCTCAACCTCAGGTAGAAGGATGGGCCGGCCAACGGATTCACGCTTCCTACCTGCATCTGCACTGGGGATCCCGTCCCGACCTGGCCCTGAACCTATTACAGAATTTCTTAAGAATCTCCAAGCTCAACCCTGCTAGAAAACCGTACCATCACTGAGCAGTTGGATCGGGGGGGTAGCATTGGGTCTCAACTGTGCGGCCAGGGCACGTCCCGCCGTCCAGGTTCCCCCTTGCAGGATCTTGACCAAGGGCAATTCTTGCGGGGAACGACCCAGTTTTTCCCGCATCAGGGTAGCCAGCCGATCCAGCAAAATCACCGTCAAAGCCCGCCACTCCACAATCACCGTCGAACCAGGCGGATAAAGCTGCCGGGCAATCTCGGGCTGTTTAAGTTGGATCACCCCCAGATCCACAAACAAACCGCCATTGCGGTACTCCGCCAAGCCCGTCAGCTCCTCCAATCCTTCAAGCGGGATCCCCTCCTGTTGCAACGGCTCCAGCAGAGAATAGGTCATCCATTGGGACAACTTGTGGAAAGGTACCCAATCGCTGCCCACCTCTGTTTGCGGCAGGTGCGGATACGGCCAGACATCCCCCAAAGGGATCCCGGCCAAAGAAACCCGACCGGGCCAAATGGAGCCAAACCCCGCCAACACTGCTTGTAAGACCTGTGCAGCCTGAATCCTGCCGTCGCTGCTCCCCGCCTGGATCTGTTCCCACAACCGGCCTGGACGCGGGCAATCAACCCCAAACCCCTGCGGTTGCGCCCGTAGCGCTTGCGCCAAGCGTTGCAACAACTGCCAGCGCCCTTCCAGCCCCAGCAGAGGATTTTCGCTCCCTACCTGAAAAGCCGCAGCCAGATCCGCCAAGCTCATCTGCTCCAACCCGGCAGCATCCACCTGTAAAGGAGACTGGGGATCGCTAGAAAACCCACCCCGCCAGAACCAATCGAAGCTGGCCAGCGCCAACCCCTCCGAACGACCTACCTTTTGGCCACTTTCGGGATCCCGATAAACCCAGGCAGGACCGGCACCGGCATCCAACACCACACTGATCACCGTCAGGTCCCATTTGCAGCACAGCCGCTGCTTTGGGTCCATCTCTTTCAAGCGATTTTCCAGGCGGGCTAAGCGATCCCCGCATCCGACTTGAAAATGTCGCCAGCGGCTGTGGAAGGGAATCTCGCCGGTCGGATAGTGCGCCTGCAGAGTGGTAATCACGTAGTCCGCCACAGATTCCAGTCGGTTGAGAGCCAGAGAAAAATGCTCTGATTCGTTGGCTAAAATCCGCTCAAATAGCAGCTTGCAGCGATCCCGAATCGCTTGGGGAGTGCGAAAATAAGCTACCCGTTTTTCCAAATCAACACCGGTCAGCATCGAGGCGTTCCTTCACCATCATCCGTGGTATTACCGAAGAGTTTTCTCAGCATAATCGCGCAGGAACCTACCTTGCTCCAGACCAGTCCATAAAGATCAATAGCCAGGAATTCCTTCCTGTCCAGTGGTGGGCAAACCCTTCTCTAAGCCAGCAAAACGCCTACCTCTAGGTTGCAGAGTCAATCTTTCAATGCCCTGTCAGACAAGGTACTGAGCCAAAAATTCTGTTGCTCACCTTCTAGCAAGCCTAAAGAAAGTTAAGACTGGGGATCAGCGGGGATCTCAAATGAATAAGAGTTCTGAATCGGGGTAAATTTTGGTATCTGTTCTGGGAAGAGTGTTGAATACTACATTCCATTGAGATAGGCTTTGCCTACTATGTGAGCTTAATCACTTTCTTGGGTGTTTGTCGGTCGCTATGCTAGATATAGTTCTAGTGCTTAAGCATAAATTACTAGTTACAGCTCTTTCGCGGATTTCCTACAACAATGCTTGTACTCCTGTCAGGCTATGGGGATGCTTCCTTGACACGTCTGGGAAATGACCAGCGAAAGGGTTGTCACTCGTTTGCAGCTGGATTACGCCCCCACCGGGCAATTTCTTAGGAGGAGTGTGATGTTCACACGGTTGGCGGAACAGTACCGCAGCTATGTTCAGGACTTGGTGATGAGTTTGCAGGCGCTAGCCATCGTTTTGGAGAAGCGGGGCTACCCGGCCTCCTGCTACACCTGTGGCACTTCATTCGAGAGCGCCTCGTTCATGGTCAGTTTGCGGGAAGGACATCTGATCCGCTTCCTAGTTTCCGAATGCTCAATTAGCTGGACGGAAATGCGGGATGACCGAGAGCTGATGAAACTGGAAGGCACCGAAGCAATCCGGCAGTTGCAGGAACTAGCAGAGTTGATCAAAGAGGATCTTGTGGTTGTTAGTACAGCTTCGGAAGCCTTGGTGGCGACTGTTGACTAGTGTTGAGTTGACGCCAATGTGAAGTACCCGACGCTCATTGCTACGCAATAGAGCGCGGGCTTCTTTGTTCATCGGGACTTGCCTCCGAGAGGGTAGACTTGCGCCTTCCTCCCTTTGGTCTTACAGTCCCTCCCAAAGCAGAA
>JAUQVI010000145.1:0-8593 GCA_039794885.1 Thermostichus sp. DG02_5_bins_236 | reverse complement strand
GAGCAAGTTGCCATCCAATGCAGCATTGCCATTCGTCAAGCCCGCCTTTACCAAGAAACTCAGAACCAGCTACAACAATTGATGGAGTTAAATCAGCTCAAAGAAGATTTTCTCAATATGGTCTCTCATGAGTTACGCACTCCCCTCACCAGCATGAAAATGGCCCTGAAAATGCTGGAGGTGAGTGGCATCAATGAGCAACAGAGCCGCTACTTCAACATCCTTAAGCAGGAGTGGCAAAAAGAGCTGGATCTGGTCAACGATTTACTGGACTTACAACGCCTTGAATCTGGCAATCGCCCCCTTGAATCAACCTGCTTTAGTCTCCAACAATGGTTACAAGGGCTCTTGGAGCCGTTCAGGTTGCGCTTTCAAGAACGTCAGATTGGCTTTAGTGCCCAGATCCCGCCGGATCCCATCACCTTCACTACCGATGTGGGTCTACTGACTCGCATTCTGAGTGAATTGCTCAACAATGCCGCCAAATACACACCTGCTGGCGAACAGGTTCATCTATGGGTTTCCGACTGTCTTGACCCTTTGCACTTACGAGTCACCAACACGGGTGTGCAGATCCCAGCTGAGCATCTACCCCACATCTTGGAGAAGTTTTATCGAGTTCCCCAACTGGATCAGGCCCAACAGGGAGGTACCGGATTGGGGTTGCCGCTGGTTAAAAAGGCTGTGCAGCTGTTGCGGGGCAAGCTGCGGGTGGAAAGCCGAGACAACCGTACTCTTTTTGAGGTTTGCTTGCCTGATCTGTCATGTTGAGGCTCTGGATCATTCCAACCGATCGCGTTGTTGCTACGCAACGCTTAAGCGACAGCAGGACGGAGTCCTTAAAGCTAGCTTCTTCTCAGAAGCAAGTCCTGAATAAGCACTTGACAACGGATGACAACGGTTGAAGCTGTGTTAACATCTTGCATAACTTAGGGTAGCTGGCCCCTTATGGATCAAATTCAGGATCCCGTCAGCGGTGCGTAGCACTATGGGCAAAGTCTTGGTTTTGAATGCCTCCTACGAGCCGCTCAACATTACCAGTTGGCGTCGAGCAGTCATTCTTTTACTCAAGGGCAAAGCAGAACAAATTGAGCACAACGGCAGAGTAGTCTACGGTAACGTTCCTCTGCCCACCGTCATTCGTCTGCGCCACTACGTCCACATTCCCCATAAAGAGATCCCCCTCACCCGTCGCAATGTTCTGTATCGCGATGCCCATCGTTGTCAGTACTGCGGCTGTTCTGGAGAGGATCTCACCCTCGATCACATCATTCCCCGTTCCCGTGGCGGCGGAGACACCTGGGAAAACGTCGTCAGTGCCTGTGTGCGCTGCAATGTCAAAAAGGGAAATCGTACCCCCCGCGAAGCTGCCATGCCGCTGTTACGCCAACCTCGCCAACCCCACAGTACCCTTTATTTTGAAATCTCCAAAGCTGTGGGCAGTGGCACCCACCGAGAATGGTCGAAATACACGATTGGGCTAGAGGGAGATTGGGTTGAAAGTTAGCCCTTACAGCCTACAGTCAATACTCAATTATTCAGCATTCAAGTATTCAGCTCCGGCACTGGGGTTGCTCGGGAGATTGGGGGCGATGTTGTTGCAGGGATCCCGGTTTCAATCCAATCCCGAATCAAAGGATTCACCCATTCTGGGCGCTCATCGTGGGGGCAATGACCAGCCTCCAGAAAATGCTCCACCAGCTGCGGGTAGTGGGCGCGGTAAAGCTTGGAGCGTTCGCGGGCCCGCATCCAGGGATCCCGTTCTCCCCAGATTAATAGCAAGGGACGCACCAAACTGCGCAGCAACTCATCTACATAACGGCCCTTCTGGCCTCCCCGCATCAGAGCTGCAAACACATCCGCCGCCCCCGCATCCAAACTGGGGCGATGGATATCTTCAACCAGTTGATCCGTAACTGCCGCAGGGTCGTAATAAACCTGCTTTAACTTTTCTCGAATTACGCGCGGCTGCCGCAAATACTGAAACAACAAGTATGACACCAGGCGCTGGCGCAACCCCCAACCCACCAGGCCACCCAACCATTGCTTCCATCCCGTCGGGGATCCTCCCAGAGTCGAAAAGCTGCCCGCCCCATTGAGCAGCACCACGCCGCGAATCCACTCCGGCCACTCTGCCGCAAAACTGAGCACCACATAGCCCCCAAGAGAGTTGCCAATCCCCACCACTGGCCGACGCACCACCTGTTGGCAAAAGTCCCGCAGTTGATCCCGCCAAATCTCGGTGCGGTAATCCCAGTTAGGTTTAGCAGAACGACCAAAACCCAGCAAATCGATGGCGTAAACCTGATAATGTTGGGCCAATTCGGGGATATTTTTGCGCCAGTGGTCGGTGGAAGCCCCGAAACCATGCACCAAAAGCAAAGGCTGCCCGTGCTCACCCTGTTTGACGTAATGAACCGACTGCCCTCGCCAGATCCAGCGTGCCGAGGTAGGAGTGGCCGATGCCGATGTTGAAGTCATAATGACCGCCCGCAAGCCTCCTTCATTCTAGATTCTCCTTTGCGCTTCCCGCAGGGCTGAACCTGAGTTTTGGCCTGGGAGTATCCTAAACACGGGTTGGATTGAGAGCATGATCGCATTTTTAATGGGCCATCTGGCAGCCATTGAGTTGGGGGAACGGAGCAACCTGACCGTCGAGGTGCAGGGGATCGGCTACCGGGTCAAGGCACCGGAGCGTTTCCTCAAGCAATTACCTGCTTTGGGAGAGTCGATCCAGGTGTTTACTCACTTAGTGGTTCGGGAAACGGAGTTGGTGCTGTATGGGTTTGGCTCCGGCGCCGAGCGAGACTTATTTGTGGAACTGATTAAGGTTTCAGGGGTGGGGCCAGCGCTGGGATTGGCCCTGCTGAATACCCTTAGCCTGTCGGAATTGGTGCAAGCCGTGGTAACTGACAATATACGGGTGCTTTCTCTCACCCCCGGAGTGGGCCACAAAACTGCCCAAAGGCTGGCTCTAGAACTCAAAACCAAATTGGCCAACTGGCGACAGGGGGCGGGAGTGAGTGAACAAATCTTAACTGGAGGCCCCCCTATGCCCATCCGCGAAGAAGTAGAAATGGCCCTCCTTGCCCTCGGCTATAGTGCCAGCGAAATTCATACAGCTCTGCAAGCTCTGCCCCCGCAACCTCGCCAAACGGAAGACTGGCTGCGCGCTGCCATCACCTACCTGAGCCAGCAACCATGAGTGCTTCTGATCCCAAGGTCAAACGGATTGCCATTTTGGGAGGCACCTTTAACCCCATCCACCAGGGGCACCTGATCATGGCAGAGCAAGCCCTTTGGCAGTTTCATCTGGATCAAATCTTGTGGATGCCTGCCGGGGATCCCCCCCACAAGCCCCTAGCCCCCGGTGCCACCACCGCCGATCGTCTGGCTATGGTTAAGCTGGCCATCGCCGATCACGAGCACTTTGCCTGCTCGGAGTTGGAGATTCACCGCCAAGGGCGCTCCTACACTATTGAAACGCTGCGCAGTCTCATACAGGAGCAGCCCGACACACAGTGGTTCTGGATCATTGGTGTCGATGCCTTGCGGGATCTGCCCCAGTGGCACCAAGCACAGGAATTGGCTCAGATCTGCCATTGGATCGTGGCCCCCCGCGTGGATGCTGGCCATGCGCCACAGGTGTTGCGGGCGGTGGCTGAAAAGCTACCGTTGCAGGCAGAACTGCTGGAGGCCCCGACCCTGACGCTATCGTCCACCTATCTGCGGGAACAAATCCAAAAAGGGGGATCCATCCGCTACCTAGTACCCACCGCCGTCGAGCAGTACATCCACCAACATCAACTTTACCGATAGCTCAGCCACAAAAACAGGGGGAGCGGATCCCCCATACAGCTACCGGTAAGGTTGTAGTCAAACACCAACCTCAGTCACCAACCTCAGTAGGCCAAGCCCATGCTGCGGGTGGTTTCGGGGCCAAGATAGACCCGAATGCTCAAGAAATCAGTGGGGCAAGCGGTTTCACAACGTTTGCAGCCAACGCAATCTTCCGTACGAGGGGAGGCCGCAATCATCCCGGCCTTGTTGTTACCCTTCCAGGGCACCATCTCCAACACATCGGTGGGGCAAGCCCGTACACACTGAGTACAGCCGATGCAGGTATCGTAGATCTTGACCGAGTGAGCCATTAGCGTTCTCCAGTCCAGGATGAAAAACGAGTTTATTGAATTGGCGTGGCAGCAACACCACTGCGCAAGTGCCCTCAGTGTACTGTAGTCCTGGGAAGCCTCCAAAATCTCAGATTCAAATGTTCAAACAAATTTACATCCGAGTGAGTGGCTCCGTTTGGCGTTATGAGTGGCAGAGGGTGGTGGGCTAAGATAGGGCTGAAAATGGCAAGGGATCCTTATGGGGCGCTCGATGCGGGATTTTAGAACGCAAACTCAGGGTAACCTGCGTCGCCTAGGGCCGATTTTGGCGGAGATTTTTGAAGAGAGCAAACCGCGTCTGCAGGAGTGGGATCGGCGCCTCACCGACTGGGTGCGCAGCCGACGCATGGGGGTAGATCCGGCCCTACCGAAGGTGGCCATCTACGTTGTGATAGCGATTGTGGTCTTGGTGATTCCGATTCTTACCTTGGCTGTGTTGGTTGCTCTGATTGCCTTTCTTGCCATCCAGATCGGCAAAAAATGGCCTCGGTGGCAACAGCCGGATCCCTATCGCCGTACTGAGCGTCGCTATCTGCGCAGCGCGGCTGAAGATCCGGACTACGATGACGACCCCGACCTGGGCTAGCGCTCTGGTTGAGAAGATGCCGGTTTGGCAGAGGTTTGAGAAGGGTTTACGCCCAAACGCTGCTCCACTCGCCCAACCAGCCGTTGGCGAGAGCGGTTTTCCAAATGATTCAGGCCGAGCATCCCGGCTAGAATCCCCAATTGCAGGGCCAAACTGGGCAAAGTCGCACTCAAGTCTCGACCTGCCAAAGCCCGAAAGAAAAACACAAACGCCCCGATGGTGGCTGAGGATCCCACCGCCAGATAAATAAATCGGCGCAAGCCTCGGTAGGGAGAGGCCAGCTCTGTTAACAACCGAACCCGATCCGCTGGCGAAAGATCGGTACGCTGCAGCAAGGGCGATTTGCGCAGGGAAGATCTGGGATCCGATTCAGCCATGGGGTTACACCTCTGCCTCTATCAAAAGGGGATCCCGACCGGAAACCCCCGCCAAAATTTCCTCAGAAGCCCGACAAGCGGCCAAAATATCCCGTTCTTCTCCCCCCAAATAGACACGGCCAAAGCTGCCGAAGGGCATCACCTCCAAGATGTTAATCTGGGCGGATTTTTCTGCTTCGTTGGCAGCAAGGGGCGCATAGCCCGCCGGTTGCACCTCCAGGATGTAGAGGGTTTGACCCGACAACAGCATCTGACCACGGCGAGAACGGTTGATCAACTGGGTCTGGTGGGGGTCGATGTTGCGGATGATCTGGCTGGAGATAATGCGGGGCCGAAGGCGTTCCTGTTCTCTCACCCCCAAAGCCGCCAAAATGGCGCGGCCAGCAGTGCGGGTATCCCCTTGGTTACCGGAGTGCACCTCCAAAAGGCCGTAAAGGCGCTCCACCACCTGTAGCCCCGGCTTCACCGATGTGGACTTGAGGGCCACATCCATGATGCGGTTGATCTCAATACCAGGAGAAATCTCAATCCACAGGGAGGTATCACCAGGCAAGGGCAAAAACCCATAAGCTACCGTACCCAGATAGGCAGCATACTGTGGCTGCAGCCGATCCAAAAACACATAACTGCGCAGGTCAATCCCCAAAAACGTGCTCCCATTGCAAACTAGACGCTGATTTGTTCTCTAGTGGGCGGATCATCCCCAAGGGATAGGCTTGGATCAGAATTCGGATCCCTCACTACAAGCCACCCTGAGCGACCACCTTCACCGTTGTCAAGGCTTCAACATCAATCGGGCCACGCACATGTAGCCGTTGGGTCGAAATACCCAGAGATAAATCCCGAAACGCACCCAAGGTTGGGATCCCGGCTCCTCGCCCCGCCGACAGAGGAGAGGTATTGATGTGGATCAAGGCTGCATCCACCTCCTGTAGGAAGCGCTGCGCTGCCGATTGGCTATCGGTGAGGATCGTTTCTGATTGATGGTAGCCGTTTTTATTGATCCAGGTGATCGCCTCTGCCAAATCGGAGATGGGTTGCAGGCGCAGGTGAGGGCGTTCTGTGGAATCAAATCCTTCCCCAATCGGGTGCAACTCGGGAAAGTGTTCCAGGATTGGGGCTGCCGCTTGAATATCGATCCCTTGGCTGAGCAATGCCTCGATCAGTTGAGCCAAATGAGCCGCTGCCCAGTCGGGGTGGATCAACAGCCAGAGGGTGAGGGGTTGGTAAATCGGGATCCCTTCCGAGCCATACTGGGCCAGGTGATCCAGCAAGACTGATTTCACCAAAGGCCAGGGAGCGGTGCGATCCAGATAAATATGGCCATAGCCCAGGTGGGTTACCAAGATCGGGACTTTGCTTGCTTGCAACAGAAACTCCACCCAACCGGGACGACCGCAGGGAATCACCAAATCCAGATAGCGGGTTTGCTGAAGCAGCGGCAACAGGGGGGAATCCTCTTGTGAATCCGCCGTCAAATCCTGAGTAGATAACGAGGATCCTCCAGCTCGTGCAGGGCAGGATTGAATCGCCCCTTCCGGGATCCCGTGTTCGTAGGCAGTCTCTGCCAATAGCTCCACGATGGCTTGGTGGGTTTTTTGAATCGGGCCACTCCCGGCCACAATGACACCATTCCCAGTTTTGAGAGCCATACCAATGCCATTTAAGGCGAATTCTGGATAAATCTCATAAACGAGGGCGATTAACCCCAAAGGCACGCGGTAACGACTCAGCAATAGCCCATTTTCCTGTCGATATCCCCCCTCCAATCTGCCGATCGGATCCGGTTGTTGGGCCAAACGGGTCAGCAACTGGGCTGCTCGTTGTAGACGTTCGGGGGTGAGCTTCATGCCATTGAGGATCCACTCCGGCACGGTTTGCTCACGGCAGCTTTCCAGATCCAGAGTATTGGCCTCCAGTAACAGATCGGAACGCTCCAGCAACGCTTCAGAGAGGGCAAACAGCGCCTGACGTTTGGTTTGGCTCCCAAGCCGCTGCAACTGCGGTAACAGACGGCGTACCTGTCGCAGCGTGGTGCCTAAGTCAAAATCCTGACCGAAATCTGTCACTGCAACTTCTCCCGGAGGAGACAGATCCGCTGTTTTCCCCAGACCACTGTTAACAGGAAATGACCCTATTCACAAGTGTTGAGGATACGGAGTCACCTTTTGCTGTGATACGTGAAGCCTCAAGGCCGCCGTAAGAGCAGGATTGCCGTCACCATCAACAGGGTTAACAATAGGCAAAGAATGATGAACCAACTGAGTAACTGAGTTTGATTCGGGAATAGCATGGCGCCGATGAAGCCCACCACCAGCACAACCCCCAAGCTGAGGGTAAGGCCCAAGAGAGCAGATCCCTGGGGGGTATTTCCCCGCCGCAGCACCCACTGATAGCCGTTCCAAAACCAAATTTTGCGATAGGGATAGGACACCGCCAGTTGCTCAATGTGCAGCTGATCGGGGGTAATGGCAAAAATGTGTTGACAACGGCTGCAACCAAGCGCCTCCGTTAACGTAATCAAACGTAACTGGCCCTGATGACAACAGGGACAGGGGTAAGTTTTGGTGGGCTCGATCGCTTGGGCGACACGTAGCACCGGTTTTGGGTGGGGAAACTTGCGGGGAGAAGAAAACGCCACAGGTCTCGGTGAGGAGGAGTCGTGATCCCTCACATCCTATCTCCACAGTCTCCGCTGGATCCGAGCTTGACGATGGATCCCTGACAAAACCCATCCCCTGTACTCTCCTCAGCAAGGCCCGCCCTAGCAACACCCCCAAGGGAAATAGCAAAAACAGTACCCCTGTCCACTTGGTGAGCAGCACCGCCGCCATCAGTATTAGATCCAGCATCTAGAGAATGGTGTACTCATCGAAGAGGGATCCCTGCAGTTGCGCCCCACTCAGGTTAGCTCCCCGCAAATTAGTACCCCGTAGGTCAGTCTGGCTTAAATTGGCCTCCTCTAAGTCTGCCTCCCGTAGGTCACTGGCTCGCAGATCTGACCCGGCAAGATTGGCTAGCCGCAAACAGGCACGGCGTAAATAGGCATCCGTGAGATTGGCTTGGGGCAACGGCCAGAGGGTACGCGGTTGATTGAGAATGCGCCAGACCTGCCTCCATTTACTGTCCAGTTGGGTTTGAGCATCAACGGTGGTTCCCCGCAAAATGGCTTGCCTTAGGTCAGCCGCCTGTAGATCGGCTCCGGTAAGATCGGCTCCTCCTAGGTGACAGCCGCGTAGGTTAGCTCCACGCAAATCGGCATGGGCGAGGTTGGCTCCACGCAGATCGGATCCCTCTAGATCCACTTGAAACAGGCAAGCTTGCCTCAGGTCAGCCCCTTGCAAGGAGCTTGTGTGGAGAATGGCTGCGCTGAAGTCCGTTTCGCTGAGGTTGGCCCGATCCAGTTGGGCGGAGTGGAGATAGGCCCTGTGCAGGTTTGCCCCCGCCAAATCTCTTCC
>JAUQVI010000144.1:0-8643 GCA_039794885.1 Thermostichus sp. DG02_5_bins_236 | reverse complement strand
GGTGGGGCGGCCCTCTCGATTCGGCAGGTGTCCGGGCAACCGATTAAGTTCATTGGCGTGGGAGAAAAAGTCGAGGCTTTGGATCCCTTCTACCCGGATCGCATGGCTTCGCGCATTCTGGGCATGGGGGATATCCTCAGCTTGGTGGAAAAAGCCCAAGAAGAAATTGACCTGGGGGATGCCGCCAGCATGGCGGAAAAGATGATGACCGCCCAGTTTGATTTCACCGATTTCCTCAAGCAAATGCGCATGATCAAACGCATGGGATCCCTGGGGGGCCTGCTAAAACTGATGCCGGGGATGGGCAAAATCAGCGATGACCAACTGCAAAAAGGGCAAGACCAACTGGCCCGTTCCGAAGCGATGATCAACTCCATGACCCCAGAAGAGCGCAAAAATCCCGATCTCTTGGCTCGCAGCGTCAGTCGCAAACGCCGTGTCGCCAATGGCTCTGGCCATAAGCTGGAGGATGTCAGCCGTTTGGTCAGCGATTTTCAACGCATGCGCGACATGATGCGCAACATGGGCATGGGCGGTGGGTTTCCTGGCATGGGGGGCTTCCCCGGCATGGGGGGTGGCGGTGGACGTAGCCCTCTTCCCAGTGGCGGCCCCAACTGGCGCGGACGCTCAGCCGCTCCTCCTCGTCAACAACCCAGTCGTAAACCGGGTAAGGGCGGCGGCAAAAAGGGTGGCGGCAACCGAGGCTTTGGGGGCAAGTGAGATCAGTTAGGTAAACATTGAGCCACAGGAGAGGATTGGGCTGATGAACATCAACACGTTGACTCCGGCAGTGGCTCTCCCACCAGAACCACGACTATTGCTTGAAGGAGTTAGTTGGCAGCGCTACGAAGCCTTGTTAGCAACCTTAGGGGATGATTTTCCGGGTCTGCGCCTCAGTTATCGGGAGGGATCCCTAGAAATTATGTCCACTTCTCCAGAGCATGAAGAATTGAAGAAGGTGATCGCTATGCTTTTGGAGGCTTATTTCCAAGAGGCTCGCATCCGCTTTCATGCGCTGGGCTCTGTGACATTTCGCAAGGCTCTGAAACGTCGGGGATTGGAGCCGGATGAGTACTACTGCCTGGGTTCTAAAAAAGAATTTCCCGATCTGGCTGTTGAAATTGTCCTTAGCAGTAGTTTGATCGACAAACTTGATATCTATCAAGGATTGGGTATATCGGAAGTGTGGCAGTGGCAAGAGGGTCAATTCTCGATCTATTGCCTACGTTCCGATGGTTATGAAGTCATGGCTCAAAGTGAACTCCTACCCAATTTGGATCCCAAGATGCTGGCTCAGTATGTCAATCCTGTGGAGCAGTTTGAATCTGTCATGGCTTTTCGGGAAATACTCAGATCCCAATCTTAAATCGAAATAAGAATTTCTCCCTCATGCCCCTCCACGTTGTTTTGGTTGCCCCGGAAATCCCCGCCAACACAGGAAATATTGCCCGTACCTGTGCCGCCACCAACACACCTTTACATTTGGTGGATCCCCTAGGATTTCGCCTCTCGGATCGCTATCTGAAACGGGCAGGGCTAGATTATTGGCAGCATGTGCAACTCCACCGATACCCCTCTTGGGCTGCTTTGGTGGAAACCCATCCAGAGGCACGGTTCTGGTGTTTCAGTGTGCGCGGTCAAGCCCTCTATACAGAAGTCACCTATCAACCGGGAGATTGGTTGGTGTTTGGCAGCGAAAGTCGAGGATTGGATCCCATGTTTCTGGAAAACTACCCCAGTGTGCGGATCCCGTTGAGTGGGCCGGTGCGCAGCTTAAACCTGAGTAATGCCGTAGCGATTGCCCTGTTTGAGGGGTTGCGGCAACAGGGATCCCTATCTTCACTTCCAACTCACTCTAGGTAAACACGATCACGCCCCGACTTACAGTGTCTAGATTGTGCAAATAATGAGGAGGTTTTACTGGGTCCGTTTCTATCGTGAAACCTGTAAACCCCTTTGGTTGACAGCCTTTACGGTTGTACAGACTCGATCCGTCACCCGGAGAAACCCTGTATCCTAGAGGTTAAGAGGCTCCGGCAGAAATCAATAGGTCGGATTTGGGCCATCTCCGTTGGTTGCTTATGTTGACTTGGATCCCATGAGTGCGCTTCTCTCCCCGGCGACTGATTTGCTGGATGAGTTGCGAGAGCTTTTCCCTTTTACGCTGGATGACTTTCAGATCCAGGCCATGCAAATCTTGGCAGCAGGGGAATCGGTGGTGGTCTGCGCCCCAACCGGATCCGGCAAAACCTTAATTGGGGAATATGCCATCTATCGGGCCCTAGCTCAAGGTAAGCGGGTGTTTTACACCACCCCTCTCAAGGCGCTTTCTAACCAGAAGTTTCGAGATTTTGGCCAGCAATTTGGCCCAGATAAGGTTGGTTTGCTGACAGGGGATGTCTCTATCAACCGCACGGCCCCTGTTTTGGTCATGACCACCGAAATTTTCCGCAACATGCTTTACGGCACGCCGATCTCCTGGGCCCTCATGGCTGAGGTAGATCAGCCAGAAGCAACGACAGCGGATCCCTTGCGGGATGTGCAGGCGGTGATCCTGGATGAATGTCACTACATGAACGATCAGCAGCGGGGTACCGTCTGGGAAGAATCGATCATCTATTGTCCTCCCACCATCCAGCTGATTGCCCTTTCCGCCACCATCGCCAACAGCGACCAACTCACCGATTGGATGAACCATGTGCACGGCCCTACCCATCTGATCGACTCCGACCATCGCCCTGTCCCTTTGCAATTTCACTTCGCCAATCGCAAAGGGTTGTTTCCGTTACTGGAGCAAACCGAGTCGGGCCAGTGGATCCGCAATCGCCGCCTGAGAAGCAAACGGCCCAACCCCCACGAAGGTTCTCGGGCAGGGGTACCTGATATGAGGCAGGTGCTGGAAAACTTGCGCCAGCGGGATATGCTCCCTGCTATTTATTTCATCTTCAGTCGCAAAGGCTGCGATATGGCAGTTGCCGATGTGGGTGCTATCGATTTGATAACCAGTGATGAAGAACGACAACGACTGGCGGAGCAGATTGACCGCTTTTGTCAGGAAACCCCGGAAGCGGTGCGGCAGGATCACCTCGATGCTCTCTATCGGGGCATTGCTGCCCACCATGCCGGGATGCTGCCCGCCTGGAAGGGCTTAGTAGAACACCTCTTTCAGCAGGGGTTGGTGAAGATTGTTTTTGCCACAGAAACCTTGGCCGCCGGGATCAATATGCCTGCCCGCACCACGGTGATCTCCTCCCTTTCCAAACGTACCGATACCGGCCATCGTCTGCTAACAGCCTCTGAGTTTATGCAGATGTCAGGTCGGGCCGGACGACGGGGCAAGGATGTCCTTGGTTATGTGGTGACGGTGCAATCTCCCTTTGAGGGGGCACAGGAAGCAGCACGGCTAGCCACTGCCGGGGCGGATCCCTTGGTGAGTCAATTTACCCCCACCTACGGTATGGTGCTCAACCTGCTGCAAAAGCACTCACTAGAGGCAGCGCGGGATCTGATTAACCGCAGCTTTGGTCAGTATTTGCTCTCGTTGCAGAAGTTGCCCGCCCAGCAGGAACTGCAGCACATCCGCACCGAACTGGAGGAGTTGGATCGCACGCTGGGGGATATTTCCGGCGAGGATATCAGCCGCTACGAAAAGATGCAGGCCCAGCGGCGGGAGGAACGGCGCATTTTGCGCTACCTGGTCAAGCAACAGGAAGCAGAGCCGGATCCGACCCTGCGCCTGTTAGCCCTTCCCCACATCCAGGCGCAAAAGGAAAAAATTCGTGCTCTAGAAAGCCAGATTCTAGCCAATCCTGCCCACAAAGTTGGTAAAAAACTCCTGGGTTTGCAGGAGAAACGACAACGGCTGCTGAAGCGCCTGGAGCATCTGGAGCGGCAAAGTGACTCGGTGCAGGAGTTACGCTGGCAACAATTTATGGCCTTGGTGCAGGTTTTGCAAGATTTTGACTGTTTGCAGGGGCATCAACCCACAGCCAGTGGCGAGGTAGTAGCGACTCTGCGGGGGGATAACGAATTGTGGCTGGCGCTGGCTTTGCTCTCCGGAGAATGTCAGGGTTGTGCGCCCCATCACTTGGCCGGGATTGTTGCCGCCCTGGTTACCGAGTCGCCCCGTTCGGGCACCTACAGTCGGCTGCGCACCTCTGGACTGGTGGAGGATGTGTTGCACGGGTTACGGGGATTGCGACGGCAACTGTTTCGCAGCCAACGACAGCATCAGGTCTTTCACATGCCGATTTGGTTTGAACCAAGTCTGGCCGGGATTGTCGAACATTGGGCGCAAGGGATCCCTTGGGAAACCCTAGAAAAGAATACCAACCTAGATGCCGGTGATTTGGTGCGCCTGATCCGCCGCAGCCTGGATTTGCTCTCCCAAATTCCCTATGTGCCTCACCTACCCCAGGAGCTGCGGGAGAATGCCCGTCAGGCCCAGAAAATGTTGGATCGCTTCCCAGTTAGCGAATGGATCTGAATCTCCAGACCTGAGTAAGCTCGAAACAAAGATTTACAGCTAGCCTATTGAAACTAATTCTCAATTAGCCCTACCCTAGCTTAGGTCAGTTTATTGAGTGTATTTCTCATTTAACGTCTCCCAAAATCAAGGTTTGCCGCCTTTTATTTTGGCCAGGAGTGGTTTCTTGGCATGTATTTGTCCAGATTTTCACCCTCAAGGGTGAGAAAGGCCAACTCAGGTTAAGCAATCGGGATCTCTCAAAACTGACATCAGCTACTATTAGGAGTTGTTACCATGCAAACCTACGACAACCCGCAGGTCACCTATGAGTGGTATGCGGGCAACGCTCGTTTTGCCAATTTATCGGGTCTGTTCATCGCCGCCCATGTTGCTCAAGCAGCTTTGACCACCCTTTGGGCTGGGGCTTTTACCCTGTTTGAGATTTCTCGCTTCAATCCCGAACTCCCGATGGGAGAACAAGGGTTGATTCTGCTGCCCCATTTGGCCACGTTAGGGTTTGGGGTTGGTGAAGGGGGACAGATTCTCGATACCTATCCCTATTTTGTCATTGGGGTGTTGCACCTGATCTCCAGTGCTGTTTTGGGAGCAGGCGCACTTTTTCACACCATCAAAGGGCCAGAAAACCTCAAAGATGCCGAGGGCAGAGCCAGACAGTTCCATTTTGAATGGAATGACCCGGCAAAGTTGGGTGTGATCCTAGGCCATCATTTGTTGTTTCTGGGGGCTGGTGCTTTGTTATTGGTGGGTAAAGCCATGTACTGGGGCGGATTGTACGACTCAACTCAGCAGGTGGTTCGTACCGTTGCCTATCCCACATTGGATCCCTGGGTGATTTACGGCTACCAAACCCACTTCGCCAGCATCACCAGTTTGGAAGACTTGGTGGGGGGCCATCTCTTTGTCGGGATCCTGCTGCTGGCGGGGGGGATTTGGCATATTCTCACCCCTCCTCTCCCCTGGGCCAAGCGGGTGTTGATCTTTTCGGGAGAAGCGATTTTGTCTTATTCCTTGGGGGGCATTGCCCTGGCCGGGTTTGTTGCCGCTTATTTTTGTGCAGTCAATACCCTGGCCTACCCACCGGAATTTTATGGCCCTCCTCTGACGGTGAAGCTAGGCATTGCACCCTACTTTGCTGACACGATTAAGCTGGGGGTGGGGGCTCATACCGCCCGGGCTTGGTTGGCCAATGCCCACTTTTTCCTGGCTTTCTTCTTCTTGCAAGGACATTTGTGGCATGCGTTGCGAGCCATGGGCTTCGACTTCAAACGAGTGGAGCGGGCTTTGAATCCAACGCAGTCAGCCTCCTCGTGAGGGTTAGCCCTGAGTGATCGGGTGTTTTTGAGGATAGGGGCAAAGCGGCTGTGGATCAGTAGGATCCCTATCCTCTGCTTTTTTACTGAATCGGAGTTACGGGTATGAGCTTGAGCTTGATTGAACCCAAGCCGGCACCGGTGTTGTGGTTAAGTGTGTCGCCCAGTCTGAAACTTTTTGATCAGCCCTTGGTGCGGTACCTACGAACCTCTTGCCCTGTTGCCCACTGGGAATATCATCAAAACCAGGATGAGCCCAGTGGTTTGGAACCTGCCCTCGTCTTACTGGGTGAGTACTTACATACTTTGCCGCAACCGGTTCATGTCATCGGACATGGCTTAAGCGGGGTACTGGCCTTACTTTTGGCAGCTCGGCACCCGGAAAGGGTACGTTCCTTAACCATGCTAGCGGTAGCTGGACAGCCGATGGCCACTTGGCATGCTCATTTCTATGTGCAGCGGCAGTTGTTGCCCTGTAGCCGAGAACAGTTGCTCGTCCGCACCGCAAAAATCCTTCTGCTTGAGCAAGGGTGGGAACGGGTACGGCCTCTGGCTATGGCTCTAGCCAAAGAATTGGATATTTCTCCAGTGCCTCATTCTGTGTTTCGGGTGATTGGGATCCCTGCTCCTCGGGTCGCCGTGCCCATATTGGTGTGTGGCAGCCAAGATGATCCGATTGTGGGTCCGGTTGGGTTAGCCCAGTGGCAGGATCACCTAAAGCAGGGGGATCATCTGTGGATCTGTCCGGCGGGTCGGCATTTTTTCCACTATTTCTTCCCCCACAGGGTGGCATCGCAGGTACTAGAGTTTTGGCGTGGGTTGGGAGAACTCCCCTTAGCCCACTCGATGAATCCTTTGGCCTTTGAGGGATGATATGACCTCTCTTCCACCTCCTTTGAGCATGATGATCGCCTGGTTGTTGCTGCTGCTGCCGGTGTGGACGGTTGTCAGAGCAATGGCTGCTATTCTGCATCAAGCCCGGCAAATGCACCGCATCCCCTGCCATCACTGCCGGTTTTACAGCGGGGATCCCTACCTGAAGTGTTCTGTTCACCCTCAGCATGCCCTCACCGAATCCGCGATCCATTGCCCTGACTTTAGGAGTTAGGAGCGGGAGGGAAAGCCCTGGTTTGCACATCGGCAACAAAAGCTTGCACTGCTTCTAGGATGGTCTGCCGTAAGTTGGTATAGGCCTTGGCAAAGGGTGGGATCCGCTCACTCAGCCCCAACAGATCGTGGGTCACCAGGATCTGTCCATCACAGTCGGGCCCGGCACCGATTCCCAAAGTGGGGATCCCCACCTGTTGCGAGATTTGGGCCGCCAACTCCGCCGGCATGTGTTCCAAAACCAGGGCAAACGCCCCCGCTTGTTCTAGGTTCAGGGCTTCTTGGCGCAACCGCTCTGCTTCTGGAGAGGTTTTCCCCTGCTGACGGTAGCCCCCCAGTTGATGTTTGGCTTGGGGGGTCAAGCCAATGTGCCCCAAAACCGGGATACCGCGCTGCACCAGAAAGGCCACCGTTTCCACCATATCGGGGTAGCCCCCTTCCAACTTGACGCCATTCACACCTGCCTCCTTCATCAGCCGCCCCGCCGAGAGCAGCGCTTGTTCTTTGTGAACCTGGTAGGTCATGAAGGGCAAATCCGCTACCAAAAAAGCTCTCTGGACTCCCCGCCGTACTGCTTGGGCATGGTGCAGCATTGCTTCCAGGGTGAGGGGTAAGGTGCTGCTATAGCCCAAGCTGGTCATGGCCAAGCTATCCCCCACTAAGATCAAGTCAACCCCTGCTTGATCCAAAATTTGGGCAGTGGCGTAGTCGGCAGCTGTGAGGGCAACCAAAGAGCGGCTCTCCTGCTTAGCCTGGCGAAAGTGGTGAATGGTAAGGGCAGCCATACTTTCCATGATCTCATCAACTGAACCCTGTGGGAGTGACTGGGCCAGATGAGAGACTCCCTTTACCGTTAAGATCGGTTAGATTTAGTTTCACCCTGGAAGGGTGGCAGAGTGGTTGATTGTGGCGCTCTCGAAAAGCGTTGTGGCTGCAAGGTCACCGTGGGTTCGAATCCCACCCCTTCCGTTTCTCATAGATCCGAACGAAAAAATCGCGCCATATTGAGAATATCTACGACAGAATGAGGATCCTGGCCCCTTTTGATCTGCAACCAAGTAATGAATCGGAAGGGCCCTGTTCTTTTGGAAGCAGCGGCAAGAATAGGATAATCATTAGAATCCGATAACTATAGCAGGAATTAAGTATTCACAATCTGTGATAAGACGGTCAAGAATACTCTTTTCCATCAAAACTCTGACGCGATTGAGTTACTCTGATTTTACAAGTCTTTGTTATTGTTGATTTTCTTCTTCAGGGTTTTAGATATAGTATTCTGTAATAGTCTTTGTGAGATTGTGGATTACTTGTCTCGTGCTCGTGGGCATTCAGTTGTCAAGCTCTAGGTACCAAAGGGTAAGCATTTGGGGAAAAGCAGGTCATGAAAATCGCGATTGATATTGATAAGCTTTTGGCAGAAGGCCGTATTGACCAAGATGAATACATCCGCCTAAAATCCTTTGCGACTGAGGATACTGGATCTCTGGCGTTTAATATTTTGATTAGCTTTGGTGTGATTGCCGCAACATTGGGAGCTATGGCTTTGCTGCCATCTACTTGGACAGCAATCACCCTTGGTTTGCTGTTATCGGTGGCTGGTGTTTACTTTCAAATCCAATATGTCAAAAACTGGGGTATTCTGGGCACCATTTTATTGCTTGTCGGTACATTGATGGTGAGTGGCGGTATTTTATCCATTACCCGCGGTAGTGTTGTCGGCTTTCTGTTGGTGATGGT
>JAUQVI010000143.1:0-8700 GCA_039794885.1 Thermostichus sp. DG02_5_bins_236 | reverse complement strand
TTCCCGCCTAATAGCTAAAGCGGGATCCGCAATTTCTGTCCGACTTGGATCAGGTTGGGGTTGCTGATGTTGTTGGCTTGGGCAATAGACATGTAGGCATTGGCATCCCCATAGAAGCGCTGAGCAATGGCAGAGAGAGTATCCCCAGATTTAACGGTGTAGATTTCCTCTGTGGGCTGAGTTGGGGCAGGTGTAACCTGCAAACCCGTGCTGTCCACCTCTGTAACTCCAGCTACACTTTGTGCCACCTGTACAGCCCGCTGCGCCAGTTCTGAGCTAGACACCGATCCTCTCAGCACCACACCGGATCCCCGTTGCAGCACGTCAATGGGGGCATCTGCTAATTGCGGATCCGCTTCTAGAGCTTTGAGGACAGCCTTGGCCAAGTGACTGAACTCGACCCCCGTAGCAGTCACCACCGAATCTGGAGCAACTTCACCCGAGCTGGGAGTAACCAGGATCAATTGGCTGGTATCCACCTCTTTCACACCCTTGATTCCTTCGGCGGTGTAACGCAGAATCTGGCGATAATTTTCGGCAGGGATCCGCCCTTGAAACGTGATCACCCCACCCCGTTCGCTTACCGACACCTGTAGGTTGCGAGTGGGGGCATATTCTCGCATCGCTTCTTTTACCCGTTCAGCTAGGTTGCGATTCAAGGGCCACATCTGTATTGACCTCCTATCTTGAGAAGCCTGCTCTCAAGGGTTGGCATAGCTTGCCTATGGACATTGCTAGGCGAAGGCGGGAAGACCAAGAGTCCGTCACATGGAGCGCTTCTATTGTATTGGGTTGCTTCTCCCGCGTGGATGACCGGTTCTTAACTTTATGAACTGCTTGACTTAACTAGGGCTGGGGAGAGCCTGCTGCTGCTGGGGGTTCACGTAAACCAACTGGGTGGGATAAGCAAATTCAATGCCCCGTTCCTGGAAGGCTTGTTTCAGAGTAAGGTTGATGCGCTGCTGCACATCCATGTAGAGGTTAAAGTCAGGGCTGAGCACATAGTAGACCACCTCGTAGTTGAGGCTGAAATCTCCGTAGGCAGCGAAGTGGGCCCGATCAAATTGGGCATGGGGATCCGCCTCGATGATCTGTTTGACCAGACTGGGAATTTCTTGCAGCTTCTCGAAGGGGGTTTCGTAAGTTACCCCAAAGCCAAACACCACCCGCCGCCGTTGCATACGTTTGTAGTTGCGAATTCGGGATCCGGTCATATCCGTATTGGCCATAATGATCTGCTCGCCACTGAGGCTGCGCAGCCGCGTGGTTTTGATGCCGATGTATTCGACGGATCCCATGAAATCCCCCAAAATCACAAAATCTCCGATCTCAAAGGGCCGATCCATCAAAATCGAGAAGTAGCTGAACAGATCCTGCAAAACCCCTTGGGCAGCCAACGCAATTGCCACACCGCCAATGCCCAAGCTGGCCACCAGTGCCGCCACATCAAAACCCAGGTTATCCAGCAAAAACAACACCCCGATCAGGCTGAATACCACCCGCAGCATGGGGGAGAGCAACAACAAACTTTGCTCAGTCATGGCATCGCCTTTTTTGCGAGTTAGATAAACCCGCAGGACGTATTCCACACTGGCGCTGAGAAGGTTAATGCCAAGGTAAGTGGCGATGATGGTGGCCAAAATATCCAGGGTTTGTCGCAGGACGGTGGCCAGGTTGAGACTACCCAGACACACATACAACAGGCCTAAGTAGAGTAATGGGATTAGGTAGCGCTCCACCAAACGAATCGGGGTATCCAGAGGGATCCCAACATTGAACTTGGATAACCAACTGGCCAGGGTTTGCAAAACCAACCCCCGCAACACTGTGCGAATGGCAAAAACTCCGGCTGCAAAAATGAACAAGACCAGAAGATAGTTCCAGAGAGGGTTACCCAGCAGCTCAAACCCGAAAATCTCCTGCAAGATCATTCTGAAGCGCCTCTTGAAATCGACAAAACAGCAGCAAGATCCCAAGAGAGCTTGAAGAATATGGGACCAAAATGTTGCCCGTTCCTTATCGGTAACAACCGCTTCTGCATGACCCACACTCCCCAAAAATCCAGATGGGATCCCTTTGGCCTCCGGTAAATCGGCAAAACAGGGACATCATAGCATTGTGTTAATCGCTACCAAAGTTGTTGCTCTGCTCGGCCTCTACTGTCTGGGCTTAGTAACGGCCTAGTCTCTAGCCACCTTAGGTGGCTTTTTGGCTGGGCTTCACCAGCTCCTCGACAAATTGGTGCAGGATGCGGTAGTAGCGCTCCCCGGCCACTTGAGGCAAGTTGTTGTGCTCGGCCCCCTCAATAGGGACAAGCCGTTTCGGATCCCGTGCGGCTTGGTACAGGGTTTGGGCATGCCAGAAGGGGATCAGCGTATCTTGAGTGCCATGCAAGATCAGCAAAGGGCAGTTTATTTTAGGGATCCGACTCAAGTTATCAAAGCGGTCGAAGGGCAGCAACGGGATCTGGGTTAACACTCGAAAGGCCGTCACAAAGGTAGATTCTAGGATCACCCCGCCCACCGGCTTTCGGGCAGCCAAATAAACCGATGGCCCACCCCCAACCGAGCGGCCATAGACCAAAATCTGGGCGGGTGGGATCCCTTGGGCAATCAAGTAGGCATAAGCCGCTTCGATATCTTTGTAGACCCCTGCCTCGGAGGGAGTCCCCTCACTGGTGCCGTAGCCGCGATAGTCATAGGCTAGAACCCCAAACCTCTGCTGTCGTAGGCTATGCATGTGGGGCAAAATATCCCCCAAATCTTCGGCATTGCCGTGACTGTAAAGCAGAGTATAGGTGGCGTTGGGGTTGGTCAGATGCACTGCGGAAATCCGCAGGCCATCGGATGTGGTGAGCTTGAGAATCTGCTCCCCATCTTGGTAGCTAGAGGGGCGGGGCAGGAAGATCATCCGTTCCGATTGGAACCAACCCAGCCAAATCAGGTAGCCATAGACAACCAGCCCAATGATCAATAGGGAACGGCCTACCCGTAGCCACAAGAAGGATCCCCACAGTAGGCGGCCTAGCACAGCACGGGTCGGCATCATCAGAGATTTACTCCTAACGGTTTCCTTTAGCCCTCAGCTTGGGAGTGGTGATATTTCCACCAACCGGCAGCCACCCAATTGGTCAAGGCATGGGCAACAATAGTCACCAGCAGGTTCCCAGAAAGCCACAACCCCAAACCCAGCAGCACCCCAACAGCAGTAGCCCAGAAGGCGTAGGGCCAGCCCCGCCATTCCAGCAAATGCAACGCCCCGAACAAAAGACTGCTGCAGAGGATCCCGCCCGTCCAACCCAATGGGCTGGCCACAGCTACCGATACCAACACGCCACGGAACAACCATTCCTCGCTCCAACCCGGCAACAGGCCCAGCCAAAACACATCCCCCCATTGCAAGGGATCCACCACCAAGCCCAGATAGGCACGGGCAGCCTGACGGTAAGCAGGCCAAGCCTGATAAACCAGCTCACTGAGCAAAATTACCCCTAGCCCTAACCCGCATCCCCACAACAGCGCCAGTGGATCCCAAAACAATGGAATGGGTACGGATCCCAGCCAACTCCACAGACCAGCCAGGACTGCCAAGCCTCCACTGGTGGCGATCATTGCGCTCAGAACTTGTTCGCGGGTGAGGGGGTGGGTTTGCAATGTCATGCGAGGGATCCCTGAGAGCGCTTTTTTCAGGTTAAAACGGCTGTCTCTTAAGGATCCAGCGTAAGTACTCCTGGATGTGGGCTGAAGAGAGAGTCCATACAGCCCTTTCGCTAGTCGATCCCTCCCTCCTATCACCACAAGAGGGACAGGAGAGAACAGCACACTGTGAACGCAACTAGCAATTTATTGCGAAGTAATGAATCGTAGCTTCCCAATTCTGTTACTAGAGAGGGAGGTTGAAATTATTTGTGCCAACTTTTAGCCTGTTCCCTACATTTATAAATCGGGTGATGCCAGGACTTGCAGGTTCAGTTGTACCTTGCCAAGCAGGTCTTCTATCTACCTGGAAGACAATGGTGCTACGCACCTTGCGGAGCAAGATAGTGCCGTACTTGACTGCAACAACCATACCCCGCTCGCCGCTAACTGGCGAATGAGGCGATGTCTATGGCAGGCTGAACGCCAATGCGTCCATTTGTAGGATGCACTGCGGCTTTGCTCAAGGAACGGATCAACTGACCTGCTTGCAGCGGATCTGGGTTGTTTTTCAGCTTGTGAGAATTGACTCTCAACTTAAATGCTGTAAACGCTGTTGGAGCAATACTCCGTGTTGAGCTGCCCGTTGCACCCACGCCTCAATTTCTACAGCACTGAGGGCCAGCCCTTTTTCGTAGCAGTCAAGCCATGCCTGGTGCAGGGTTTCCACATCGGTGGGAAGGGTTTCCAACTCCCAGCCAGGCATGTGCAACTCTTGCAACAGGGTTCTCACCTTAGGATCGTAGCTCAGGCCAAAGCAACGACAGCCCTCTGCTGCCGCCATCACCAAGCCGTGGTAGCGCATCGTAATCACCAAGCGTACCCCGCGGAAACTCCCCTTCAGCAAACAGGGATCCCGAATTTCTAGGATCTGGCTATGGCCAAGCATGCGCTGTTGCAAATCCTGAGCCAAGCGGTAATCGGCCCCTAGATCTGGGGATCCCTGGGGAGCTAACTGGAAGGGAATAAACAAGAAATAGGCGCCGGTAGAAGCTTGTAGTTGTCTCAGTCCCTGGC
Source organism: Thermostichus sp. DG02_5_bins_236 (assembly GCA_039794885.1). Taxonomy (GTDB): domain Bacteria; phylum Cyanobacteriota; class Cyanobacteriia; order Thermostichales; family Thermostichaceae; genus Thermostichus. Next base: position 3,988 of record JAUQVI010000143.1, on the reverse strand, counting down.
TGATGGCCTCTAGGCGAGCCGGTGTCAGGTGAGGGTGCTGGCGTAACACCACTGCAATACGGGGCTGTGGCCAGTTATCCCATTCTGGAAGCCTTTTGGCCGTCAAACCCCACACCGGATCCGGAGCCACTTGGTGAGGGATCCCCCAGTTTTCCAGTAATGCTGAGGTGACTTTGTCGCGCACACTTACGGCCGTACAACCCGCCAGGGATCGTCGTGCCAAGTGGCGAATCCACCCTCGATCCAGCGGGCCCACTCCCTGGGCCCAGGCAAAAGTTTTGAGCTTCAGTTGTTGAGCTAAGCCCATCACCCCCAGGTAGTAGAGAGGACTTCGCCAGCTGGTGCGATCCTGCAACAGGCTGCCCCCACCCCAGACAAAAACCTGGGCTTCTCGCAAACAACGCTGTAGAGCCAACCCGTCAAACCGTGGACAAGCTAATACCGGGTAGGTAGCTGCCGTTTGAGCAGGTTGGCGGGAGAGCACCACCGGTTGCAGGGGAACAGGCAACTGCTGGAGCTGCTGTAGGAGAGCCAGCAACAACGCTTCGTCACCACCGTTGCCGTAGCCGTAGTAGCCACAGATCAGTACCCGTGGCAGTTTCATAGAGCCGAGCTGGGTAGGTGAAGTTGCACGAGAAGTCCAGATCAACAGAGGCTAAGGTTCGATCGCATGCTCATTAGAGGAGGGATCCCTGAGCCAGTGAACCAAATCGGCCAAGCTTTGAAAGTCCAACAAGGCTTCCGCCAGAGTCTCCAATTGCTGGGTAGACAGAAGCCGGATGCTCTCAGATATCTCCTCTGGCAAAGGACCCAGCTTGCGCCGCAGTTGACCTAGGGTCAGACGGGCTGCTTCTTGCTGTAGCCCCTGTTGTAACCCTTGTTGTAACCCTTGTTGTAACCCTTGTTGTAACCCTTGCTGTAGCCCTTGTTGTAACCCTTGCTGTAGCCCTTGTTGTAACCCTTCTTCTCGCCCTTCTTTCAGCGCTTCTGCCCGCCATAGCTGGTAAATCACAGACTCTCGCACCGCCAGACCTCCCAGTACTCTGCTGATCTCCTCTGGCGTCCATATTAATCCTGCCAGAACAGCGGTAGCTGCCTTGACTTCCTGCTGAAGTGCTGGGTTTGCTATTTCTGCAATCGCTCTGGCCACCTGCCGTAAGCTTGGCTCTGGATCTTCAGGCTCTGCTAGCACCACAAAGGGCAACAGTCCTGGGTAGCGAGACAGGGTCTCCAGATCCTGCTCCCACAGCCGCAACACCTCAAACTGATGGGATAGAAGCCCTCTTTGAAAAGAAGTCTGGTAAACCCGTTCCGAGCGGGTTTTTCTCAGGTAGATCACAATTTGCCGCACCTGTTGATCTGGGTAGCGGCGATAGAGGCGCAGGCAATAATCCGCCATGCGAAAAGGAATATCCGGATCAGGGTCAGTTTGGAACTCCAGATGCAAAATCAGATTCTCAGCCCTCAGCAGAATCAGGGAATCAGCTCGGATCGGCTCGGTGGATAACTCCGTCGGCTGCAACTCAACCAAGGGAACAGGGGATCCCAGTAACCACTCGGCAAAAGCATCTGGGAACAATTCCACCAAGTACTTGCAAACGTTATCGTAGGCCATGCTGCCTCCTTAACTCAGCAAGAAGGCAATCAAACGAGCAAATTCCCCTCACAGTTACAGAATCAACCGTAGTAGCCTTGGTTGATGCGGTTTTCCAGTTGGTTAGCTCCCTCCTGATACTCGCCAATGACAAAGTTCTCAGCATTGGCCTTGATCAAGGCTTTTTGCTCCTCCGTCAGGCCCGGGATCCGTAGCATATCCTCCAAGCTGTTGTAGGGAGCATTCTGCACCAAAGTGCGGGCCAAATTGGGGTAGAACCCAGGCAGTTGGCGGTAGTTGCGCAAGATGGTGTTGTTCACATCAATCGGGGCATCCAGATGCTTCACAGCGGGAAGTTCCGCAGCATGAGCGACACCCGAGAGCCCTAAGGGAACAAAACACAGACACACAATCAACAGGAAACGAACTAGGACGGACAACAGGAAACGCATAACACCACTTCTCCGAACAGGGTTCAAAACTCTCATCTGACTGGGCGATACAGTCCTTTGATGCTCCGCATCCATAGAGTGAACGCGGGTTTGCTACAACAACGGTTGTGTCCCTAACCCACTTTGAAAGTGCTCTGGGGACTAATCCCGTGCTAAACGACTAGCAGAAGGGCTGTAACATCCTCCGACCATTTAGTGTCTCATCCCCCTTACCCCGAATCGAGAGCTGAGATGGGATCTCGATCCCTACAGAAACAATTTTTAACAACTATGATCAGAAGACAGTCTCTTTTTTGAGTCCAGCCTTGCACCATGACTGACTCCGCTACTCTCAATCTGGCCATTCCCACCTCCCCCGCGCAGGAGCAACCCCCTACAGACGGGATCCCACCCCAATCCCCTGAACTGGAGCTTCTCCAACAGTCAGAGCAGTTCGTCAGGCGGCATATTGGCCCGGATTCCAAGCAGACTGAACAGATGTTGGCGGTTTTGGGGCTGGGTTCTGTCCAGGAATTGGTGGAGAAAACGGTACCCACTCCGATTCGTACCCCACAGCCTTTACAACTGGGATCCCCGCGCAGCGAGCAGCAGGTGTTGGCGGAGCTGAAGGAGATTGCTGCCCAAAATCAAGTGTGGCGATCCTTTTTGGGCATGGGCTACGCCAACTGCCTCACTCCGCCGGTGATTCAGCGCAACATTCTGGAAAACCCCGGCTGGTACACCCAGTACACCCCTTATCAAGCGGAGATTGCCCAAGGACGCTTGGAAGCCCTGTTGAATTTTCAAACGATGGTGATTGACCTGACGGGAATGGAGATTGCCAATGCTTCGTTGCTGGATGAAGCCACGGCCGCCGCAGAGGCCATGACCCTCAGCTATGGGCTGGCTCGCCAGGGATCCCGGCTGTTTTGGGTGGATCGAGGCTGCCACCCCCAAACCATAGCGGTGCTACAAACACGGGCTGAACCCTTGGGGATCCAGATTCGGGTGGCGGATCCGGCGGAGTTTGGCTGGGATCAGGCCGGTTTTGGCTTGTTGCTGCAATACCCCAATACCTATGGCGAAATTCGTGATTACCGCGAGTTGGTGAAGCGGGCCCACCAACAGGGGATGCAAGTGACGGTGGCAGCGGATCTCCTCAGCCTCACTTTGCTCCAACCGCCGGGAGAATGGGGAGCCGATATTGTGGTGGGATCCACCCAGCGGTTTGGTGTTCCCCTAGGGTATGGGGGCCCCCACGCTGCTTATTTTGCCACCCGCACCGAACACAAGCGCCTCCTGCCGGGACGCCTGGTGGGGGTTTCTCAAGATGCCGAAGGCAATCCGGCACTGCGGCTGGCTTTACAAACCCGGGAACAACACATCCGCCGTGACAAGGCCACCAGCAACATCTGTACAGCACAGGTGCTTTTGGCAGTGATGGCCTCCATGTACGCCATCTACCACGGCCCCGAAGGGTTGCGTCAGATGGCGCTGCGCATTGACCAACAGGCCCACAACTTGGCAGCTAAGCTGCGTGAGGCCGGGTATGAGGTGGGGCCGGAGCACTTCTTCGATACCTTCTGGGTAAAAAGCCCATCCCCTGCCCGGCTCCAAGAGATTCAAGCTCGCGCCGTTGAAGAGCGGATTAACCTGCGACAAATTGATGAGCAAACCTTGGGGATCAGCTTGGATGAGGCAACGACAGCTGAGGATCTGCGGGATTTGTTTTATGTGTTTACCGGATCCCTGTGGCAGGAAGAGATCAAGGATCCCCCTCTTAGCCAAAGTTTACCCTCTGCTTTGATTCGCACCAGCTCTTATCTCACCCACCCTGTTTTCAACCGCTACCACTCGGAAACGGAGCTGCTGCGCTATATCCACCGCTTACAAAGTCGGGATTTGTCTCTGACCCACTCCATGATCCCGCTGGGTTCTTGCACCATGAAGCTGAATGCCACCG
>JAUQVI010000142.1:0-8820 GCA_039794885.1 Thermostichus sp. DG02_5_bins_236 | reverse complement strand
GAGTACTGGCCGGAAAAAACATAACTTTCTCGGTAGGACTTGGCCAATTGCTCTAACTGGCCGAAATCTTCGTAGTAGCCCTCTTTTTCGCCGGTGAGCAGAGTGTGGACACAGTGGTGAAAATCATCACACCACTGGGCATCGATGCCGTACCCTCCCTGTTGCGGCGGCGAGATGATCTTGACATCATTTAGGTCGGTTTCCGCAATCAGGTAGCGCTTCCAACCGCTGCGTTGGCTCACACTCTCCACCCGTTCCGACAGTTCCCTCAAAAAAGGGCGGGCGCTGAAATCATAAATGGCATGGACAGCATCCAGACGCAGTCCATCCAGGTGAAACTCCTCTAGCCAATACTCGGCATTTTGCAGGAAAAACTCTCGCACACCGTCGCAGTAGCGGTCATCAAAGTTGAGGGCCGCTCCCCAAGGGGTGTGGTATTTGTCGGTGAAGTAGGGGCCAAATTCCCGGAGGTAATTGCCCTCCGGCCCCATGTGGTTGTAAACCACATCCAAAATCACGGCTATGCCCGCCCGATGGCAGGCGTCCACCAGCTGTTTTAAACCTGTTGCTCCCCCGTAGGCGGTTTGGACGGCATAGGGATAGACGCCGTCGTAACCCCAGTTGCGGCCACCGGGACACTGGGCCACCGGCATCAGCTCAATCACATTTACCCCCAAGTCCACCAGATCCGGTAGCCGAGGGATGATGGCAGTAAAGGTGCCCTCTGGGGTAAAGGTGCCCACATGCAACTCGTAGAGAATCCACTGCGGCAAAGGGATCCCTTGCCAGTCTTGATCCTGCCAGTCAAAGTGGGGAGGCAAAACCCGCGAGGGGCCATGTACCCCATGGGGTTGCCAGCGGGAGGCGGGATCCGGTCGTTCCACTACCCCTTGCTCGTGGTGCAGCACAAACAGATACTCCAGCGGCCCTTCAGGGATCCCTTCTAGTTCCACCTGCCAGTAGCCGTCGGCATCCTGCTGCATGAGCACTTGCTTCTGGAGGGGCCTGAGGACTTTGACCTCCACTTGCGATAGGAGGGGCCCCCAAACCCGGAAGCGATAACCATCAGAGCCGAGCGGATAGCCACCCAGGCGTCCAGCAGATGCAGGTTGCGGGGGAGCAGCAGTGGAAAAAGTATTCATATTCAACACGAAACCAAGCTGGGAAACACGGTTTCCACCATAACAATCCTAATTGAAGGTTGCTGTTAATAAATTGTTTGAGGACAGCTTGTATCTGTCTTCCATCTGTCAGTCGAGTTTTTGTTCTGAGCTTTGTCCTCCCCGCTTTCTCTATTTCATTTCATTCATTTTCATATCTCAGGTAAGATTGCTATACCTACAAGCAGAGGCATAATTTGTAATGCGTAATGCAGTCTTGATACTGTCGTTGAATAATATTGGTTACAGGCGGAGACGCTCCGTTCTGCCTATGCAAGCTAGAGGCTCCTCATGATATCCAATGCTGATATTGTTCGCGAGTACCATACCCGCCTCTGGGCCAAAGGGGATCTCAGTACCGTCGAGGACTACTGGCTACCCACAGCCAAGGTGCACATGACCGGCTTTGATGGCAATGGCATCGATGTGGTGAAAGCCGATGTAGAGCGGTATTTCAAAGCATTTAGTGAGGTAGAAACCCAGATCAATCACCTTGTCACGGAAGGGGATATGGTGGTCTTGCACTGGACTACCAGCGGCCTCCACGTCGATACCTACGACGATATTGCCGCCACTCAAAAACGAATCACCATGACAGGTGTCGATCTGCTGCGTTTGTCAGAGGGTCGCTTTGCCGAGTGCTGGTCAATGTGGGATGGGCTATCGGTCTACGAGCAACTGGGAGTATTGAAACTTGAGCGGGAATCCTCCCCTCGATAGGTCATCCATGCTCACTCGTGGTATGGCACTACTGACCCGAGCACAGGTAAACCCAAAGCCTGTTTTCTTGTGATTTGTTCTAATGGTAAGGATGGCGTGTGATGGCTTTGCCCACCAGACTACAGCTCAAATCTGGCATGAAAATGTTGGAGGTTTCCCCCCATTCGGGATCCCAACTGTCCAAGCAGATCGCGCGCGATGGGGTGGCTGTGCTGTTGGGGATCCTTGAGCCCAAGGTCTGTGCTGCTTTGTGTCGAACGATCGATCAGTTACGGGCCACGCCAGGGCCACATTTTCGCACTCTTTCGTTACCTGGTGAGCCCCTTGCTCAGAGCGATTTGTTTCGCTGGCCCGAAGATGACACCCTTGCCAAGGTGGCAACTGAAGGGATCCTGCCCCAATTGGCTGCCAGTATCTTTGGTACCCACTCCGTTCTCTTGCTAGAGGATCAGTTTTTCTACTCGGAGGCGGGATCCCAAACCTTCAGTCCCTGGCATCAAGATCATCCCTATCATCCACTTGAGCCCTGGTTTTTGACCTTCTGGATCCCCTTGGATCCTGTTTTGGAGGGACAGGGATTACGAGCAGTGGTGGGATCCCATTGTGGGCCGCTTTACGCCCCCGTTGAATTTTCTGCGGCAGAGGTCACGCTGACCGAGGGGGGTGAAGGTCTTACTCCTGTCCCCGATCTTAATGAGGGTAGAGCAGAAGGCATCCTTGGGCCAGAGGTGAGGATTCTTGCCCCCAGTTTCCAGCCGGGGGATGTCATGATTCTGGATTCCCGCACTCTCCACGCCGGTGGCAGAACCTGTCCCCATCCCTTCCGGCGGATTTCCATTCGCTACGCTCATCCCGAGACTCATGTTGTAGAGCGAGCATGGCCTGTTGCGGTCTTTTGGCAGGAGCAGTAGCTACAGTCAGTAGCTACAAGTACAGAATCTATCTCAGGGTTGGGGCACTGTTTGGGCAGTGAGCTGGTCTTCTCACGGTTTCAAGAGCAGTTGATGTTTAAGTTTCCCTCTTTCTCTCGCCGCAACGCCATCAAACTCTTGGGGGCTGGCGGGGCCGTTGTGGCTGGCTCCTCGTTCCTGCGGTCGCACTATGCCCGTGCTGCCACCTCAGTGGGCTTTCAGCTTTCTTGGTTGCATTCTGTCCAGTTTGGGGGCAGCTACATTGCCCAAGACAAAGGCTACTGGGCCGAAGAGGGACTGGAGGTAAGTCTGGTGCCCGGTGGCCCCAACGCCCCGGTGGAGCCGCCTGTAGTGAGTGGCACCGCCTTGATGGGCATCTCGGCTGCCGACTACACGGCGGCTGCGGTCTCCCAGGGGGCTCCCTTCAAGATCATTGCGGTGGCGATGCAAAACAACCCTTTCACCATTGCCTCGTTGCCCGCCAACCCCGTCAATGAGCCCAAAGATCTAGAGGGCAAAAGCATCGGCATGGCCACCGCCAATACACCCGTCTTGCAGACCTTCTGCACCCTCAACGATGTGGACATTGACCAGATCACCATCATCCCCACCCAGTACGATGCTGCTCCGCTGGTGAATGGGGAGGTGGATTGCCTGCTGTGCTGGCTTACCGACCTACCTGTGGCCATGACCGTGCAGGGGATCGACAACGTCACCATGCTGATGGCGGACTATGGTTATACCGTGCACAGCCAAACCTACATCGTCGTGGAAGAAAGCTTGGAAACCCGCCGTGACGAGGTGATTGGCCTCTTGCGGGGGGAGATCAAAGGCTGGCAAGACTACAAGGCGGATACCGATGCGGCTGCCGAGCTGACCCTGGCGATGTTCCCGGATGCGGGTCTAGATCTGGAGACCCAGAAGCTCCAGGCCAGGGAACAACTGAAGCTGATGTTCTCGGAGTTGACCGACCAAAACGGCTTCGGCTGGTTTACCGATGACACAGTGGCCGCCAATGTGGAGACCCTCAACCTGTTGGGGAAGGAGGTTACGCCTGCCCTCTGGGATCGCTCGATTTTAGAAGAGATCTATGACGGTCAATCTACCATCTAGGGCTAATCTCAGGGATCCTAGGGCCATTTCGCCCCCAGAGGTGCGGGTGGTGGAGGGCAACAAGACCTTCGGCTGGGGGCCCACTCAGGTGCCTGCCTTGGTGGATATCAACCTGCGGCTACAACCGGGATCCTTGACGGCGTTGGTGGGGCCATCGGGCTGTGGAAAGTCCACTCTGTTGCGGGTGATCGCGGGGCTGGAAACCCTCTCCAGCGGCGAGGTGTTGATCGATGGCCAGCCCCCAGCGGTGGTGAAAAAGCAGGGGGAGATTGCCGTGGCCTTTCAGGATCCATCGCTGTTGCCCTGGCGGACAGTGGAGTCGAATGTGGCGCTGGCCCAGACCCTAGCCCATCAGACGGTGGATCGAGCTGGGATCCGGGATCTGCTGGTTCGGGTGGGCCTCAAGGGGTTTGAGCGGGCCAAACCCGCCGAGCTTTCGGGGGGCATGCGGCAACGGGCAGCCATCGCCCGCTGTCTGATTACCCAACCTCGGCTGTTGTTGCTGGATGAGCCCTTTGGAGCGGTGGATGAGTTAACTCGGCGCCGGCTCAATCTAGAGCTGCCCCGACTGTGGGAAGACCGGGGGGCAACGGTTCTGTTAGTGACTCATTCCATCGACGAGGCGGTGCTGCTGGCGGATGAGATCCTGGTCATGAGCGTGCGACCGGGTCGGATTGTGGCTCGGATCCCGGTGACGCTGCCTCGCCCCCGTCAGGCGCAGGTGTTGCGCTCCTCAGAGTTTCATCACCTCGTGGCTCACGTCTCAAAGGCATTGGGGCTGGAACAGGTGTTGGAGGCCTAGCAGTGAACCGGCTCGAGTTGAGATCAAGGGCAAGACAGCTGGGGGATCCCTGGGTGAATAGCCTACTCATGATTGGGGGTTTGCTGCTGACTTGGGAACTGCTGGTTAGTCTGCTGCTGTCGGAACGCTATATTTTGGCAGCCCCCAGCGCCATTGTCGAACGGTTGGCCAGTCGCCCTGATCTGTATGCTCGTGCCCTACTGGTGACCCTGCGGGAGGCAGCCTTGGGCTTCTTGTATGGCAATGGGGCGGCCATCCTGCTGGCGGTGGGGGTGGCCTTATTCCCGGCGAGCGAGCGGTTGGTTCAAAACCTGGCTCTGGTGGTGTTTTGTCTGCCGTTGGTGGCGACGGGGCCAGTGTTGCGGGTGATGTTTGGCACCTCCGATGGCCCGCAAATTACCCTGGCAGCTCTGGCGATCTACTACACCACCTTTGTGCCCTTGGTGGTGGGGCTGCGGGCTATTCCGGCCAGTTGGCAGGATTTGGTGGCCAGTTATGGGCGGGGTCGGCTGGCAACATTGCAATATGTGCGGGCGCGAGCTGCGGTACCCTACCTGGTGGCCGGGTTGCAGGTGGCGGCTCCGGCGGCGGTGCTGGGGGCGATGGTAGGGGAGTTTACGGGGGCTGAGCGGGGCATGGGGGTGCTGGTCATCCAAGGGATCCGCTCCTTGGATGTGGTGGCAACTTGGACGGTGGCCAGTCTGGCGACAGTGGCCTCCATCGCTGTGTATGGGTTGGCAGTCGCCTTTGGGCAGTGGCTCTCTCCAGGCACCCCCCCTCTGTTGCTGACGGCTCGACCCAATCGCAAGCCCTCTCTGGCTGCGGGGTGGATCTCGCTGGGGATGGCTCTGTTGACGGGGCTGCTGATCCTGCTGGTATGGCAGACGAGCATGGATTGGCTCCATCTGAATCGCTTTTTTGCCAAGCGACCAGGGGATGTGTGGGAGTTTTTGGTCACCCATACCAACGCGGGATCCCATCGAGAGCAATTGGTTCGTGCCCTGGGATCCACGCTGCGGGTAACGGTGCCGGGCTATTTCGCGGGACTGGGGGTGGGCTTGCTCACAGCCTGTGTTTTTGAATTGTTCCCGCTGGTGAGGCGGGGGGCGATGCCGGTGGCAATTGCCCTACGTTCGGTGCCCATCATCACCACGGCTCCGCTGGTGATCATCGTCATGGGACGGGGGGGAGCCAGCTTGATCACGCTGGTGGCGGTGATGACCTTTTTCCCCACCTTGATCGCTTGTGCTCAGGGCTTGCGACAGGTGCCAGGGCAAGTGGTGGATGTGTTTAATACTTTTGCGGCCGATCGACTGCGGATTTTGCTCTTGGCTCGGATCCCGGCCATGTTGCCTGCCTTTTTTGCGGGGGCGAGAATTGCGCTGCCTACAGCAGTGCTGGCGGCGACGGTGGCAGAATGGCTGGCCACAGGTACCGGCATCGGCAACTTAATGGCCCTCACCTACTCCACCAGCAACTATGGGCTGCTATGGAGCGCAGTGGTGGTTTTGACCTTGGTCTCAGTGGCGGGCTATGGCCTGGTGGCGGGGCTAGAAGGCTTGGTGTTGTCGCAGGTGGCCCCTGAGCAGGTGGTGGGATGAGTTCTTTACAGCTTCCTCCTGACCAGGGCCTTGAGGGGGTGAAGGCTCTTTATGATGAATTGGCCACGGAGCGCGATTGGGTGCTGGCGGCTCCGCTGGCCACTGATAAGGTGTTGGTGGCAGCGGTGGCTCAATTTTTGGCTTTGGAAGCGCGGATGTTGGATGCAGGCCGATTTGAAGCCTGGCTGGATCTCTGGGATCCTGACGGGTGGTATTGGATCCCGTTGCGGCGCGACAGCCATCCGGGGCAGGATCAGGCCCTGTTTTTGGATGATCGGCGGCGATTGCAGGAGCGGGTCTGGCGCATGAGGGATCTCTATGCCTGGGGGATCCAGCCTTTGCCGGAGATCGTGCGAGGGATCACCACGGTCGAAGCTTGGAAACAAGTTGATGAAACTGTTTTAAGCAGCAGTACCCTCACCCTCCACATTCATTCAGGATCTGGGGCTCGCCTGGTGGCTACCCGTCAGATTCACCGATTGCGGCCACAGTCCAGTGGTTTTCAGATCTTTCGCAAAACTGTTTTGATACCAGAACTGGCCCAGGGATCCCGGCATTTGGGCTGGTTTCTGTAAGCTTGGATCGGTTAACTCAGACGATTCATCCAATAAAGACAACCAAACGTGTTACTGGGGTCTTGCCATGGTTTTTCACGCCGCCAATCCACCGGATTTTGACTGGCTGATCCAATCAGATCGGGTGCATCGCCGTCTCTACACCGATCCTGCCCTGTTTGAGCTGGAGATGGAGCGCATTTTTGGCGGGACTTGGAGCTATCTGGGCCACGAAAGCGAAATTCCTCAGCCAGGCTGCTTTGTCCGCCGGAGCGTGGGTCGTCGCCCGATCCTGCTGACCCGGGGACAGGATGGCCAGATTCATGGCCTCTTCAACCGCTGCACCCACCGGGGCACCCTCTTGATCACCGCAGATAAAGGATGCAGCAAGCGCCTGACTTGTCCCTATCACGGCTGGTGTTTTGGTCTGGATGGCCGTCTGCACACTCTACCTGTGGCCGAAAGCTATGCCAACCCCCACAAGGCATCCTTTCATCTAGGCCAGTTGCAGGTGGAGACCTATCGGGGCTTGATCTTTGGCACCTTAGCCGCACAACCACCGGAGCTCACCAACTGGCTGGGAGCAGCCTTACCCTGGCTGGATGAGCACCTCGATCGCCATCCCAAGGGTACTCTCCGACTGGTGAACTCTCCGGTTCGGCTGGAGTTTGCGGGCAACTGGAAGCTGCTTTGGGACAATGCTGCCGACGGGATCCATGCCACCTTCGCCCACCGCTCCTACAACCAATTGGGCCACCAAGCCAAGACAAAGACTATCCTAGCCCGCAATCCGGCCAGCACCCCAATGGTGAGCCAAACCCTTGACCATGGCCATTGTGTGGTGGATCAGCGGCCCGGGATCCTGGGGGGGCCGTGGTTAACCATGCGACAACTGCCGACGCGGGAGGCCTTGGAGGGATCCCTACGGGCTCAGTACCCACCCGAGATGCTGGATCTGGCCACCGGGAACATGGTCAACCTCAGCCTCTTTCCCAATTTGCTCCTTGTCGGTAACCAACTGATGGTGGTGGAGCCCCAGGCGGTAGATCGCACCCGCATCCACCTGTACCTGGCGATGGCAGAGGATGTCCCGGAGGCGATCAACCTGCTGCGATTGCGGGTGGACGAGGATTTTGTTAGCTTTGGCACCCCTGACGATCTGGCGATATTTGAGCGCATTCAGGAGGGGCTAGTCGGGATCCCTGAGGAGGAGTGGCTGGATATCAGCCGAGGGGAGCACGCTGGTGATCAAGAGGATGACTGGGGCCGGGTCACAGGCTCAATTGCCACCGAAGCACCCATTCGAGCCTACTGGCAAGAGTGGAAACGACTGATGAAGGATCCCGTCCCGCTGCAGGTGCGGCGGGCTGTTGGGGGAGCACGGGAGAATGGAGGCCTCGAAGGAGCTAAGACTAGGGCAAGCGCGTCTCATTCATCCCTGCCAGAACCCATCAACTGAGTTTGAACTGCTGTGGGGAGAGAAGCCGGAGGGTGAGATGATTCAGATGCTTATGAGCAAGCCAGCTCGGCATGACGGCGTCGAGGTTTATGCTTAGGGATCCCCTCCCAGGGTTGGGCACATACTGCCCTTTGTCATAGTAAAATTGGTCTTTATCTTGTGCCCCCATGCTTAGCTATCCTCCTACCCGCCCAGATCCTACAGCTGTTGAGGATTACCACGGCCAGCAGGTGGCGGATCCCTACCGTTGGCTGGAGGATCTGGACTCTGAAGAAACGCGGGCCTGGATAGAGGCGCAAAACCAGCTCACCTTTAGCTACTTGAAGGGGATCCCAGCCCGGCAACGGCTGCTGGAGCGCCTCACCCAGCTCTGGAATTACGAAAAATACAGTCAGCCTTTCAAAGAAGGGGGGCGCTACTTCTACTTCAAAAACAGTGGCTTGCAAAACCAAAGTGTTCTGTACACTCAAAACAGTTTGGCAGAGGAAGGGCGGGTGTTG
>JAUQVI010000141.1:0-8826 GCA_039794885.1 Thermostichus sp. DG02_5_bins_236 | reverse complement strand
ACTGTCCTGACGCCATTCTGCTGGTGGTCAGTAACCCCGTCGATATCATGACCTACGTATCTTTGAAATTGTCCGGTTTACCGACGGGGCAGGTGCTCGGCTCAGGGACCGTTTTGGATACGGCCCGCTTCCGTTACCTTTTGGCAGAGCGCTTAGGCGTGGATCCGCGCAGCCTCCATGCCTACATCATTGGTGAACACGGGGATAGCGAGGTAGCCGCTTGGAGCAAGGTGAACATGGCGGGTACTCCAATTGGGGAACTCTCACCAGAATGGGATCCCACCCACCTGGGAGATATCTTCGAGCAGGTGCGCAACGCTGCCTACGAGATCATTCGCCGCAAAGGGGCCACCAGCTACGCCATTGGGTTGGGGGTGACCCAGATCGTGCAAGCCCTGCTGCGGGATCAACACCGTATTTTGACCATCAGCAGCCTCACCCAAGGGGAATATGGCCTGCCGGAGGTGTGCCTGAGTTTACCCAGAATCATTGGCCGACATGGGGTAGAACGGACCCTCACCATGTCCCTTTCAGAAGTTGAGCAAAAACAACTGCACCACTCCGCTCAAATCCTGCGGCAAATTATCGACGATATTCAGTGGTAGGCTGAACTCTCCACAGCAACTTGGACTGAACCGAACCGTGGGCAATGGTCTTGTTTGACCGACAGGGAGATTCTGATGAATTGTTAGCTCCAGACTGAATGGCCATGGCTTTTAATTGAACTGCTGGGTGTCATGCCCCACTTACCCGAACCGGCGGCAGGATACCTAATCTATCTATGGAACCGGAAGTGCAAACCACAACAGGGCGCTCATCTTTAACTCCCACTCATGGTCGTTCGTTCCCGTTGCGTCAGGGGCTAAGTCATCGGGTGCGGCAACACGTCAACCCATTGCAGGTGCAATACCAGCAGCCTGCCCCTCCACCCCACTGGGAGCGGGTGTACCGACGCTTGGGGCAGCCCTTTCACCTGGATATCGGCAGCGGTAGTGGTCGGTTTTTACTGCGCATCGCCCAAGAACAGCCGGGTTGGAATTTTTTGGGAGTAGAAATTCGCCAAGCACTGGTAGAGCGAGCCAATGCTTGGCGGGATGAGCTACAGCTCGATAACCTGCATTTTCTCTTTGCCAACGTCAACGTGTCTTTACGGCACCTGCTTGCCCCGGGAGATCTCAGCCGAGTTACCATCCAGTTTCCGGATCCCTGGTTCAAAAAACGCCATCACAAACGGCGCGTGGTGCAGCCGCAACTGGTGGCGGATTTGGCTCTGCTGTTGCAGCCCGGTAGCCCTGTGTTTCTGCAATCGGATATCCAAGCGGTAGCCGAAGAGATGGTGGCGCGGTTTCTAGAGCACCCCCAGTTTTGGGATCCCTATGCAGGCCCGCTGGATCATAACCCCCTGGGCATCCCCACAGATCGGGAGTGGCACTGCCAACAATTGGGCTTGCCGATCTCTCGCTATTGGCTGGAGAGACGATAATCAGGGGATAAGATATAACCCGCTTGAGTTGGATCCTTTGCAGCGATGTCTCATCCTGAAGCCGGCGCCTCCCCCAACCCCTCCCCTGCCCAGACCCAAAGTGGGCTTGCTGCCGGGTTTTCTCTCCAACGTGGGATCCTCAACCTGTTTAGCCTTTTGGCCCTTTTGATTGTCGGGGTTTCTCTATCCAGCAGTTGGTTTCAGCCGCCTCCTCAAACGCAGCTGGATTTGTTTCAAACCAATCTGTCTTTGCAGGCTGCCCGCACCCTGGATGATCCCCGCTATCAAGATTTGGCGCGGGCTCTCCTGGGTCAGGACGTGGTTCAGCTAGCCCTGAATCGCTACCAACAAACTGCCGAGAATTATGAGGAACGTCTCAAACGCTTGAAACGCATGACTCAGCTGGCTCCCACTCCGGTAACGGAGGCAGGTACAGCCGATCCTGAGCCAACGGAACCACCGCCTGTGGATCCCGTCCTGCTGGCCGCTATGCAGGATCTGCAGACAGAATTGGATGCCCTTTGGCTACGCAGTGGATTACTTTATGTCCATCAAGAGGATCTGGAAGCGGCAGAACAGCAGTGGCAACAGGTACTCGCTCCAGAACGACCTGTGGAGTTGGAATCCGGCCAGAAGGGGGTGGCACGGGTTTTGCAGGGGCTATGGGCAACACCAGGGCGGATTTTCCCGGATGCTGAAGTGCAAATTCGCAATCATCTGGAGGGTTGGTTTGAAGCTGTAGCCCTGCAACGGTTGTACCGACTGCAACAGCGCAGCGATAGCCTGAATGCTCTTAACCAACAGCAGGAGAAGCTGGCTTTGTCAGCTCTGTTCCGGCTGGCAGTGGTGGGTGGGATCCCGATGTTGGGAGCACTGCTGGGTCTGCTGTTGCTGGTGGGCTGGATGGGCTGGAGTCTCTGGCACAAACAACCGCTTTTGGGCCCTGCCTGGGATCCCCCTTGGCCGGGAATTGGGATCCAGGCGGTGTTGACGGGTTGGTTTTTGGGGTTCATTCTCCTTAATGGTGTGGTACCCCGGCTTTACGTGATCATTCTTGGCTTGCAGGCGCGACAGCTCAGTCCTTGGCACCAGGCAGTGGCTTTGTTTTTGACCTACAATTCTGGTGCTCTGTTGGGGGCTGGGTTGCTGTATCGTCTCTTGCACCACCATCCTGCCTCGCCCAAGGTGCTGCAGGTGCGGCTGTTTGGCACTTGGTTGCTTTGGGGCCTGTGTGGTTACCTGGTGGCCTTGCCCTTGGTGGTGCTGGCAGCAGCTCTCTCGCAATTGCTATTGCCTCAAGCGGGGGGAGGAAACCCGATTTTGCCCCTGTTGTTGGATAGCCAGGGCTGGGGAGCACGGCTAGTCTTTTTTGCGGTGGTATCTTTGTGTGCCCCAATTTTTGAGGAGGTGCTGTTTCGCGGTTTTTGGTTGGCGGCCCTCAGTCGTTACTTGCCCATGTGGGGGGCGGTGGTGATCAGTGCTTTTACTTTTGCTTTAGCCCATCTCAACCTCTCGGATCTGCTGCCCCTGACTATGCTTGGGATTGTATTAGGGGTGATCTACAGCCGCAGCCGCAACTTGCTGGCCCCCATTCTGCTGCATAGCCTTTGGAATACGGGATCCCTGGTCACCTTGTTGGTATTGGCGGGAGCACGTTAGAGCGCTCATCACTTACTTTTTCTTGCCGAAAAGGCGACCGAGAAACCCTCCATTGTCCTCCTTCTTGGGGGGAGGTGGCACCACCTTTTGGGTTTGGGCCGTTTGACGACCGGTAGCTGCTCCCGCAACCGGCTGTTGTGGCCCGGTTTGTTGCATCCAACGGCGGACTTCCAGCATCAACTCAGCATTGGCGGGATCCAGACGGGTCACCTGCACAAAGTCTGCCCTGGCCATACCGATATTCCCCTGCTTCAGGTGAGCAATACCGCGGTGTAGGTAATAGCGGGCCACATTCGGCTCAGCCCCAATGGCAAAGTTTAAGTATTGCACCGCATCCCGGTATTGCTTACGCTCGATCATATCCAGAGCTTGAATAAAGCGAGTTTCGGCAGGGCTGAGCTTGGGGGCAGGGGGTGGGGAAGGAGCAGTCGGGACGGCTGGCGTTGCAACGGGAGTGGTGGTGGTTCGTAGGGAGGTTGTAGCAGGGCTAGCAGCAGCTGGGATGGGGGTACTGCTGGTGGTACGGGAGCGGCTAGGGATCCCTTTGTAGTTGGCTTTAAGCAACAGATAGGCCAGATTCAGTTCGCTCAGTTGTTCAGTTTTGCTGAGCATCGAATCCATGGAGCTGTATTGCTCAGCCGAGAGCTGGTTCACCCGTTTGACATACTCCTCCTGCCAATCGGCAGACTCGGCTAGGCCTTTCACGGCTTCTCCATCGGGCCAGAGATCCGCAGGGGGTGACTCCAACAGCCGCTTGATTCGCATCCGGATGACGGCTTCGTATTCCCCTCGTTCCCGCTCCTTGGACAGCATCTCGTTGGCAGGACTGACCAGCTTGGCAAACAGCAGATTGGCTCGCTCTGCCGCCTCAGCATTGCCAACAAACCGATCCGGGTGCAGGGATTTGGCAGCTTGTAGGTAGCCGCGCCGGATCCCTTTGGAGTCGGCACTGAGGGGAACTCCTAGGATGGCGTAATAGTCAGCTTCATACCTGGCTAACCCTCGGTTGATGCGGGGGACATCATTGTTGGCTCCCATAATTGCCACTTCTCTAAGATTTGTTGCAAGGTACCCTCTTCGAATAGGGTCGAGATGGCTTGATCCAAAGCCTGCTTCAAAGAAGGATGTTGAGACGATACCACTCCCACTAGGGGAATAGGAGACAAGGGAGGCCCCGATAGACGCAGCCGGGATCCCGGCTGACGTAGATTCATGGCGGCAACCGGTTGATCGATGAGCACAGCATCCAACTGGCCAGCCTGTAACTGAGCAAACAAGCGCTCAGGGTTACTGGTGGCAAACAGACGGATGGCATTGCCCCTTCTCTCGTTGTACGCCTCCAACAAAGCTGCCCCTGTACTGTTAACTACAATGCCCACTTTCCGACCAAATAATTGCGATAGCTCCTTAATCAAGGGCTCCTCTGGCAAGTTCTTTGGAGCGGGATCCCGGACCACCAGGCGCTGCGGGCTGAGGTAGTAGGGCCGGGTAGCAAGAAAGAGTTGCGAGTCCAACCCCAGCGGTTCTCTCGCCCCGAGAATCAAATCCACCTCATCCGCTTGCAAAGCTGCCAACTGCTCGCTCCAGGCAATAACCACCGGATTAACCTGTACCTGAAGCGTTTGAGCTATCGCCCCCAAGATATCCCACTCAAAACCTGCGTAGGTTTCCCGATCCAAGTCAGCATAGAGATAAGCATAGCCCAGGCTAGGATCCAAGCCGACACGAATCCATCCCCGCTCTTGGATCTCAGCCCAACGGGAATCCGTGGCTTGATCGACCTTGGTTATTGCTGAGGATGTTCCCGGCAAGGGAGGTGCCGGTTGTGAATAGGCAGCTTGGGTTCCCAATGCCATTGCCGGGAGCAGCAAAAGTAAAGCAAGCGTCACCTTCCCGAACCGATATTGACCAGCCTGTTGCCTGTTGCCCAGGCTCCTATTTTGACTTGACAGGATAGACACCGAATAAACCATTGGCAGAATGACTGATTGGATGCTCGATGATGGAATGGAATGGATGGGATCCGGGATCCCCAATTCATTTATGTTCCGGCTCACATTGGAAACGAAACCGACAAAGGCCGTACCTGAGCCAGTTCCTGCTGCATGACGCCGTGCAACTTGCCGTTGCTGGCCAAGAGTCTGCCGCTGTAAACATCCACCGGACTGCCATCATAGGCGGTCACCTTGCCTCCAGCTTCCCGCACCAAGACAATCCCGGCGGTGATATCCCAGGGAGAGAGGCCCCGCTCCCAGTAGCCATCCAACTGCCCTGTAGCCACATAGGCCAAATCCAGAGCGGCGGATCCCCCTCGCCGCACCCCTTGAGTGAGATGGGTAAAGTGACAGAACTCGGCATAGTTGTTGTCTAGGGTTTCCCGGCGATCATAGGCAAAACCGGTTACCAGCAGGCTGTGGGATAACTCACGGGTGGTGGAAACTTGGATAGGACTGTGGTTACGGGTGGCTCCCATTCCCTGGGCAGCCCGAAACAGATCCCCGCGGAAAACATCACAAACCACCCCCAAAACCGGCTCTCGACCTTGTAACAAGCCAATCGAGACAGCCGCAAAAGGGTAGCCATGGGCAAAGTTGGTGGTGCCATCCAAGGGATCGATCATCCAAGCGTAGAAGCCTTGAGCGGATCCCTGTGGGCCAGACTCCTCGGTTAGGATCGCATCTTCCGGAAAGTGCCGCCTGAGAGTTTTCAAGATCAAGTCTTCAGAAGCTCGGTCCGCTGCGGTCACCAAGTCCCCCGGTCGTTTTTCTTCGATGTTCAAGGAATCACCTCCATAGCTGCGCAACAGGGCCGCTGCCTCTAGGGCCGCCTCTGAGGCAACATCCAAACGGCGGAGCAAGGCATCCGTCACTGCTGTACCTCTGTTAAGGACTTGTTACTTTAGAATAGCCTTGAGGGGTCTACAACCGAGAAATCCGCATCCCAAATAGCTCCAGACCGTAGACAGTAGCTTTGCTCGGTTCATAATTTTGGGGAAAATGAGTTATTCCTGTACTCCTTGTTCGTGGGTTTTCTGTCAATCTACGGAAAAGGATTCCGTGCTATGAACCTTACAGGGGTGGTATGGGTTGGCTCTGGCGCTCTTAGATGAAGATACGGTTTGATGTGGGCATTGCTCAGCGTTGAGGGGTAGAAACCGTTGCCACATGATGTTTTTACTTCGGTGACTGAGATTGGCGGGGCAGATCTTCCAGCCGGTCAAAACTCAGATATGTCGGAGGAGTTGTTTGATCGGGTGCCGGATCAGCCGCTGTCCTACCCAGAGTTCACACTGTCGATTTGTCACCCCCTTAGGCCCTGTAGCTACATTTTGCGGGGCGATGCCTATGCAGTTGGACGGGATCCCTCTAATGCCCTGCAGATTGTTAATCGTTTTGTTTCCCGTCGCCATGCCTATCTGGTGCGGGTGCCCACCAAGTCGAGTCGCAGCGGCTTTACCTATTGCTTGATCGATGGCAACCGGCGTGGTCAATCTAGCACCAACGGGGTGTTTGTCAACGGCACACGGGTGGCCACCCATTACCTAAAGAGTGGGGATGTTATCTACTTTGGGCCGGAGATCCGGGCCTACTTCTTCGAGGTGTCTCGTATTCCCCATGTCCCCAATCCGTTCATTTCCGGCATCACGGAAGACCCTCGCCGGGGATCCTTTCGAGCAGAGTCCGACTCGTAGGGTTTTCCTGCTCGGCTCAACTCAAGAGATCCAATCTGATCGGTTGACAGAGGTAAAGCAGCATCGCTAGATTGATTAAGCGCTTGAATTGGGGCATCGCCAAGCGGTAAGGCAGCGGGTTTTGGTCCCGCCATTCGGTGGTTCGAATCCATCTGCCCCAGTCCTTGAGGGGTCTCGATCAAAAGTAGATCGAGGGGCCTCATTGAGCAGAATTTAGGTGTTGGGGTGAGGGATCCGCAGCAGCTGCCGGGTACTGGGGCGGCTGAGGCTAAGCTGTTGGCCATCCGGCCAGCGAATCTGAACCGCCTCCACCTCGGACTCGGATCCTAAGCCAAAGTGAGCCACCGGCTCCATCTGACAGAGGTAGCCGCTACCGGCATCGATGGCCTGTATCTGGGTGCGGCTGGCGGTAACCAGCTTAACCAGTGCACCACGGGCAGGAGCTCCCTGGCGGGTAAGCGGTAGAACCCTCAGCCAATGGTTGTTGTTGGCCAGGGAGCGATACAAGCTCAAGGGTTGGGGGCCAGCCTCTCCATGGGCAATGAGCAATTCCAGATGGCCATCCCCATCCAAATCAGCCACGGCAGCACCTGTACCCAGCCCCTGCGGCTCTTCTGCTTCCCCAATGTCGATGGGTTGCCAACGTCCCTCACGGAAGCCAAACAGACGGTTCGGCTCGCCGATATTGTTGAAAAACAGCTCCGGATAGCCATCGTTATCGAAATCGGCTGCAATCACGGTGCGGATGCGAGAGGGCCTAGCCAGCTCAGGAGGAGCAATGTTTTTGAAGACACCGCTAGGAGTTTGGAGGCAAAGTCGGTGCGGGCCTTCCCAGTTGCCGTAAACCAGATCCAGTTGGCCATCCCCATTTAGGTCAACAGCAGCTACCCCCCGCCCATGCTCATGGGGATCCTCTAGACCCACGGCTGCAGCCATCTCTTCAAAGGTGCCATCTCCGCGGTTGCGAAACAGAAAGTTGGGGCCGTGCTCATTGACAGCCACAATATCCATTGCCTCAGAGACCAGCGGAACAGCCACTACCCCGCGCCCGCCGGTAATGCGGCTTAGCCCCGCTTGGGCAGCAACATCGGCCACCATATTTTCTGGGCTGAGCTCGTACAAGCGCATCGGCCCACCATAGTTGGCCACAAAAAACCCGTAGCGCCCGTTACCCAGCCGATCCACACAGGCCACAGAACGCCCCGCTGTTAGATTGAGAGCATCCTGGTTTTGCGGCAGCGAAAACAGATCCACCCAACCGGATCCCTGCCAATCAAACAGGCGATCCCCAAAGCGTTTGCGCCCTCCGAAAGTGTCGGTATTCAAAACATAGATCTCTTCTTGGCCATCTCCATCAAAATCCCCAGCAGCAACCCCAATCGCCATTCTGCCGGCATCGGCCAGGATCTCTTCTGCTTGATCCACCAAAGCCTGACCCTCCCACTTGAGGACGCGGTTCGGGCCCTTGAATCCACAGACAAACAGCTCAAACGCCCCATCTCGATCCCAGTCGCAGATGGCTACCCCGTAGTGCAATGCAGCAGGGTTGGCGGAGATAAGATGGCTGCAAGCCCGAAACATCGGGATCCACTCCCCTAGAACTTAACTTAGGACTGGTGAAGCTCCTTCCTCTAATGGTATGCTGGATCCCCGGCACAATTTTCCTTTTCAGCCATGCCACGCATCAAATCTGCCATTAAGCGCGTTCAGATCGCGGAGCGCAATCGGTTGCGCAACAAGGCCACCAAAGCATCGGTGCGCGGTCTGATGAAGAAGGTGATCTCTTTGTCGGATGCCTACGCTGCCAACCAACAGCAGGAAACCTTGCAAGAAATTCAATCGGCCATGAGTGCTGCTTTCAGCCGCATCGACAAAGCAGCCAAAACCGGCGTGTTGCACAAGAACACAGCAGCCCGTCGTAAGGCTCGGTTGGCCCGGGTGGTGAAATTGGCCACGACCCCTGCAGGTGCTTCGTGAACCCAAGCTGTTGCTC
>JAUQVI010000140.1:0-8870 GCA_039794885.1 Thermostichus sp. DG02_5_bins_236 | reverse complement strand
GGGAAGTCTCAGCCGCAATGTCCATTGGCGTTCTGTAGATTTGGGGGGAGAGTTGATGACCGGATCCCCTGGCCAAGCCCTGAGTTTGCTCAGTTTGGCAGCACTCGCAGATCTGGGCTATCAGGTGGATTGGAATGGGGCGGATCCCTTTCAGTTACCTCAAGATGTCCCTAACGCTGCCCGCCCGCCAAGATTGGGTCTTGCAACGCAAGGTGCGAAGCACCATCCCAACTTTGAGTACCAAGAGTTGATCTACCCGGGCCCGTTTTGGTGGGTGGATCCGCAGGGATCCCTCTCCAGTCACCCTCACGCAAACCCTCAGCGCACCAAGCGTGGGTAAAGCCGCCCCCCTACTGCCGAAAGCACCGCCGTGGCAATGGCCAAAATCAACACATTCAACCCAAAAGGATAAATACTGCCATCCACGGACAGCATCAAGCCCCGCAGCGCATCAACCAAATAGGTAAGCGGGTTGATCAAGGCCAACACCTGCAACCAGCCAGGCATCAACTCCATCGGGTAAATGGCATTGCTGGCAAAAAACAGGGGCATCGTCAACAGTTGCCCCACCCCCATAAAGCGCTCGTGTGTGCGCACCCCACAGGCCACGATTAACGAGAGGGCAGAAAAGACCCCCGCTCCCAACATCACCGCCAGCATCACCCCCAGCAAGTGCAGTGGATCCCAGCTCAATCCCACCCCCAACCCTATCGCCAATCCATACACCACCACCGCCTGAGAGAGGCTGCGGATCCCGGCAGCAATCCCTTTGCCCAGAATCAAAGCTGCCCGTGGCGTTGGGCTAACCATCAGCTTGTGCAAAATCCCCAGATCTCGCTCCCAAATCACCGATAGGCCGGTGAAGATCGACATAAACAAAATGCTCTGGGCCAGGATCCCGGCGGTCATAAATTCCAAATAGCTGAGATCGCCAGTGGGAATGGCGCGCAACCGTCCAAACACCTGCCCAAACACCAGCAGCCATAGGGCGGGCTGTACGGCACGGGTCAATAACTGGCTGGGATCATGGCGTAGCTTGCGAAGCTCCAGCTCGGTAGCCACCAAGGTTTTGTAGAGAAACCCCAAAGGGTTCAATGACGCGGTCGGAAGGGGGTGTTGGGATCCCGTCCGGTCAACCCAATCGTTGCGCGGTGTGTCGTGTAGCTGAGGTGTCACGATAGTTGCCTCCTGGAGTCCCGGAACCGGGAACCACCTCGTTGAGATCATTCCCGGTGTAGTGAATAAACACGTCATCCAAAGTGGCATGAGTCTGGGGAATGCCGGCCTTTAATCCTTGTGGGGTATCTTGAGCCACCACCTGCCCCTGATGCATGATGGCGATGCGGTCGCAGAGGCTATCGGCCTCATCCATGAAGTGGGTGGTTAAGAAGATCGTCGTCCCCCGTTCCTGCCGCAATTGCAAAATCAGCTCCCACATAGCTTTGCGAGCTACCGGATCCAAGCCCACTGTGGGCTCATCCAGAAACAGCACTTTTGGTGCATGCAGCAAGGCTTGGGCAATCTCTAGCCGCCGAATCATGCCACCGGAATAGGTGCGCACCAGCTTATCAGCTACGCTCTCCAGCCCGACATAGCGCAAAATATCCTCAATGCGGGGGCGGCGCTGTCGGCGGGGCAGATCGTAAAACTTGGACAACAGCAGCATGTTTTCAAACCCGGAAAGGGTGCTGTCGGCGGAAAGTGCCTGCGGTACATAGCCAATCAGCCGCTGCACCAGGGTCGGCTGCCGTTGCACATCGTACCCCCCGATCCTGGCGTTACCGGAGGTGGGGGGTAGTAGGGTGGTGAGCACTTTGATAGTCGTACTTTTTCCAGCCCCGTTTGGCCCCAACAGGCCAAAAATTTCCCCCGCTTCGACCGACAAAGCCAGTTGATCCACAGCCGTGAAAGAGCCAAATCGGCGGGTGAGTTGGTGGGTGGTGAGAATGCTCATAGCGTTTCGGTTTCAGGTCGCCGCAAAAGATGCTGAGATTCAGCCGACAATGCCTGCACCAGCAACAGGAACCCTTCCTGAATTTGCGCCCGTTGCGCGGGCCGCAGTGGGGCTAAAGCCGTGGCCAGATAGGCTTGGGTTGCAGCCAAAGTTTGCTGTAGTTGGGCTTCCCCTGCCGAGGTCAAACTGAGCCTCAACCGCCGCCGCTCCCCTGGATCCTCAGTGCGCTCTACCCATCCCCGCTCCACCAACCGCTGCACCATGGAGGACATCGTGGGCAGTGAGACATCCAAATAGTCCGCCACCTCCGACAGGGATCCCTGGGGGCAGCGCTGCAAGTAGATCAAGGCCCGCAGCTGCGAAAGCGATAGAAAGGGAGCCGCCTGTCGTCGCATTTCCGCCCGCACCTGCCGTACTACCTGCGGGAGTGACTCCATCAGGGTGGCCGCACAGTTTTGAGGGGAGGGATCGAGAGGCGAGAGAATCCTGCGAGTCATGTCTGGCCAGCGAGGCGTGGCTACCCTTGATTATAAGGTTTGTCTAGCTAATAATTAGAACTTGAAATATCAATTTTTGAAACACGCTAACCCCAGCAGTCCTAAGATCAGATCCACACTCCGGGATCCCTGCTGGGAAACTTAGGGGGTGGGAGTAGCAGGAATGCGCAGCTCAACCGTCGTATCTAGGCGAGAACGGGGGGGTGGGGCTTCTCCGTCTGCCGGTTCTAGGTATTGGGCTAGGGGGTGATTTTCCTGCCAACGGGATCCCACCTCGCTGGCCATTTGCGTCACCTGAATTTGATAGAGCTGCGCCAGTTCTGCAGCATTGAGATTGCTACGCTCCACTTGATCGCGGCTGGCCTCAGCCAGGACTTGCACCACCAAGTTGCCCTGCTCATCAAACCGCCACAACTCCAGGCGGCTACGGGAGCGCAGGCTTAACTCCGTCGGCGAAGCAGGGCGGGTGAGGACATCGACTCGTGCAATCACAATCGCTTCTAAACCTAGGTAATCGAAAAATTGGGCGACCGCTTCCGGTTTGCGGCGATCCCACTCAAACAGCTCGTAGATCGGCCAACCCACCTTGCGCAGGATGGGCTGAATGCGGCGATTATCCAGGGGTACGACCGTTTCGCCATCCGGGATCAGTCCCAACCGCACCGCCTCTAGGGTCAATCGTTGTCCCAAAAGCTGGGTTTGCTCCAGCCCCCCAACCCCCAAAATACCGAGGCGACGACGCGGTTGAGGTTGAATCGGCACTTGTAGCACTACATCCACTGGCGTTGTCAGGCCCGCTTGCAACACAATCTCTTGCTGGGCCGATTCGTAATCCGGATGCCACACCGTTAGCATCCATCGTCCTGCTTGGGCTCGGTTCAGTTCAAAGGCACCCCGTTCATCCGTTCGAATCGGTTCATTGGAGGTTTCTGTTCCCTCCAGTTGCACCTGTGCGCCAACCACCGGTTGTCCAACACTATTGCTTACCTGCCCCACCAACCGGGCGGATCCCTGGAGAGTGCTGCCGGAACCATTGCCGTCAGAGGGAGGAAAGGGGGGATTTTGAAACGGAAACAGAGGCGTTAGGCGAGGAATAGGGGTGGCGGGAGCCTGTGCCAGAGCTCCAGAAGACAAAGCTAGCCAACCCCAAAGGGAAAGGATCCCCGATCTAAAAGCCCTGTGGGTCTTGAGCATTCGCATTCTCTGCGGGGTAAGGGAGAAGAAAACACACATGGGCAACCGTATCGGTCAAGTCGAAAACACATCCGGCATAAAGCCCTGCTGTAGGGATCATGACCCAGAAAAGGGGTTATTGGATTGCCATTGATCGACGAAGACGGGCACCATGTTCCGCACCTGCAACCGAAATAGACCCGCCGCCGCATCTTCAAACATTGGATCCCCACCCACATCATCTCGTCCGTAGGCTTCGTAGTAGCGAGCCTGATCTCCGGGCCGATCCTGCTGTAGATCCACCACCACCACCAATCCCCGGCTGCGCAACTGGTTGGGAGTAAAATTGGGGATCTCCACCGGCACCATCGGGGCAACGAAGCGCAAGGCCGTATTTAATAGAGAACTCCCCTGGCGGCTGTAATCTCGTGAGATTTGCATCTGGGTCAAGAGGATATAGCGCAACCCCAAGGCATCGCCAATCACCTTCAGTTTGGCCAGATCAGCTGTGTACCGTTCATCCCGATCCAACAAGGTGAGGCCACGGGTGAGGGGCAAAAGCGGCTCAAATTGCGGATCCGGCCCCAAAGGCCCATTCAAAAGCATCACTTGCCGATGCGGCTGTAATTCCGTCAGGGCAGTGCTGAGATGACGGGCCAGCTCATCCGAATAGACTGGTTCATCCGGCAGCAGACCAATGCCCTCCGGCTTGCGAACGGGATCCCCTGGAGGCAATCGAATGTCTTGGGTGGCCACAAACCCAGCCCGTACCTCCACTTGAGTGCTGGTTAGCGGAAAACCCGGCACCTCCACATCCACCAGGTACAGTCCCGCCGGCAATTCTGGGAGCACATAAGTGCCATCCGCAGCAATGCGAATCTGCTGTTGGGGCTGGGTAGCGGTGGCAGTTAGGTTCAAAACCCCCGTTTGGATAGGCTTCCCGGCAATATCCAGCACTCGCCCCGTCACTACCCCCCGATGGGCAGTGGCCGATCCTTCCAGGGATCCCCCATTGTCAGCAACTGCTGCCCGGGCTTGGTCTTGAATATCTTCCAGCCAGCGCAAAGCCGGGATCCCTGCCGAGACCACGAGTAGATCCCGCGTTCCCAACACCGTCAGTCCCGTCGGTTGTCCTTCTAAGCGTAAAGCCGCTTCCAACCGCCCCGTCTCCAAGTTCACCACTTGCAAACGGTCGCTATCCCGAGAGGTGACATAGGCCCAATGGCCATCGGGAGATAGCGCCAGCCGAGTCGGTCGCCAGTCTAGACCAATGCGCTGCAGGGCTTCGCCACCTCGGTTGAGATCCAGCACTGTCAGATCTTGACTACCGGAGTTGAGCACCACCAAGCGCCGCTGTCCCGCATCCAGCGCCAACATCTCTGGGGTATCTCCACCGCGCCACCGGGCCAACAGCTCGCCGTTATCGGGATTGACCACCACCAAACTGAGGGGATCCTCTCCAGCCAAGCCCACAAACAGGGACCCCCGCTCCGGGTCATAGACCAAAGCCAAGGGCGGCCCCGGCATAGGCAAGGTGCGCGCCTGCGGTTGATCGGGTTGAATCACAGCCAAACTTTGGGCAGAGGGCATAGAGGCAAAAACCCGTCCTGTGGCTGGATCTAGGGCAATATCCAACACCCCTGCTGCCAATCCGTAGGCTTGAATCAGCTCTCCCGTCAGCAGGTCAATGGCCACCAATCCGGGTGCATTTGGGCCAGAAGCATAGAGCACCTGCCGCGCCCCATCCACCCGCACAATACTGGGCGCAAAACCCACCGATACTCGCCATAAGGGATCCCCACTGGCCAAATCTAAAAGGGTGATCGCTTGATCTTCGAGCAAGCCAACCGCAACCCAACCCTGCTCCGGCACCCCATCAATTCGGTCGGCAGAGCTGCTCAAGGGCAGAAGCAAATCCGTCTCTGCTGCCCAGCCGTTCTTGTCCGCAGCAGATTCCTCAAGCGAAGATGGAGAGCCTAACGTAGGTGCAGAGATTGCTTGTCCCAACACAGGGGATCCCAGCCCCAGCACACCGCTCACCACCACTAGCCATTGCCACCGCATTCACCTTCTCCGCTCCACAACCCCGCAGGCCGCAGACTTAGCGAGCACTCGCTCAACCAGCATAGCCAACCTACTCCATCCACTCAGTGTCAGAAGATCCAAACAAATTTTGACAGGTTGCACAGACAAACATAGAATGGATATTCGCTGGTTTTGTCAGGATCAACCATGAAGGTGCGGCCCTCCGTCCGTCGGATCTGTGAAAAATGTCGTGTCATCCGCCGCCACGGTCGGGTGATGGTGATTTGTTCTTCCAACCCGAAGCACAAACAACGGCAGGGATAGGGCTTTTTGGCTTTTCAGGTTGGGCATTCGCCCTTGTGATTGGGTAAATCCAACCTAAAGTTGAACTTAGAGCTGATTATCCCCTGAGATAGCACCCAGTTGGTCTGAACAGCCTAACCCGAGAGTAGCGGATCAGCCGCAAACCACACCTCAACCTATTCGAGTTTGTTTGGAAGGTATCACCAACTATGGCACGGATTGCGGGAGTTGACATCCCACGTGAAAAACGAGTTGAGATCGCCCTCACCTATATCTACGGGATCGGCTTAACTCGCGCCCGCCACATTTTGGCAAAGACCGGGGTTAACCCAGACACCCGCACCCGCGACCTGACGGATGCAGAAGTGGCTGCTCTGCGGGCAACCGTGGAAGGCGACTACCAGGTGGAAGGGGATCTGCGCCGCCAAGAGTCGATGAACATCAAGCGATTGATCGACATCGGCACCTACCGAGGCCGTCGCCATCGCATGGGCCTTCCCCTCCGGGGCCAGCGCACCCGCACCAACGCTCGTACCCGCAAAGGGGCAAAGAAAACGGTGGCTGGGAAGAAGAAAGCTCCTGGCAAGAAATAGTAGCTGGGCTTTGGCAAAAGGCAAGACAATTTCGATCCCGGATTCCAAACAGTTGATCAGAGGACGCACAGGTACATGGCTCGGCAGCAACGGCGCGGACGTAAAGTCAAAAAGAACATCCCCAGTGGGGTGGCTTACATTCAGTCCACCTTCAACAACACCATCGTCACGATTACGGATCCGAACGGCGATGTGGTGTCTTGGGCTTCGGCAGGATCGACCGGGTTCAAAGGTGCCAAAAAAGGCACCCCCTTCGCAGCCCAAACTGCAGCAGAAAGTGCGGCTCGTCAGGCGATGGACAATGGTATGCGCCAAATTGAGGTGATGGTGAGCGGCCCGGGCTCTGGTCGAGAAACGGCGATTCGTTCTCTACAGGCAACGGGTTTGGAGATCACCCTGATTCGGGACATTACTCCCATCCCCCACAATGGATGTCGTCCTCCTAAGCGGCGGCGCGTCTGAGGAAGGATCCCACGGATCCTTGGGCAGCTCACGACTTTGCCTGGGATTCCCTCGGGGATGCTACTTCAGACCTGTTTCACAAGAGTTACCAGTTTTCCAGAATCGAGCCAAACGGACGGGGCCCTATGATGCAAACCAGTCGAACACTCCACAACTTGGGTAGCAAAGGGGGGGGTAGCGCCGCTGCTTACCAAACTGAGTGCGTCGAATCCCATCAGGATGCTGCCGGTGTTCATTACGGCAAATTTGCCTTGGGGCCGTTGGAGCGAGGCCAGGGAATCACGGTGGGCAATGCGCTGCGCCGGGTCTTACTCTCTAACCTAGAAGGGGCAGCGGTCACGGCAGTTCGCATCGCTGGGGTGAGCCATGAATTTTCTACGGTACCAGGGGTGCGGGAGGATGTGATGGAAATCCTCCTGAACATGAAGGATCTGGTACTGCGTTCCACAGCTCCAGAAAATCAAATGGGCCGTTTGGTTGCTCAGGGGCCAGGGGCAGTCACCGCCGAGAAGCTGCAGTTACCCAGCGAAGTGGAGGTAATCAACCCCCGTCACCACATCGCCACCCTCTCCGAAGGGGCATTTTTGGAAATGGAGTTCATGATTAGTCGCGGACATGGCTACCGTGCAGTGGATTACTCCGATAGCCAGGCCATGGCCATCGACTTTTTGCAAATCGACTCCATCTTCATGCCGGTACGCAAGGTGAACTATTCCGTGGAAGCAGCACGGGTTGGGGAATCTTTGGAAAAAGATCGTCTCACTTTGGAAATCTGGACCAACGGCAGCCTCACCCCCCAGGAGGCCCTTAGTCAAGCTTCGCGCATTTTGGTGGAGTTGTTCCTGCCGCTGCAAGAGGTCAGCTTTGATGCCCCGATTGCACCACAGCAAACGGAAGACAACCAGAAAAATCAGATCCCGATCGAGGAGTTGCAGCTGTCGGTACGCGCCTACAACTGTCTGAAGCGGGCTCAGATTAATACCGTCGCCGATTTGTTGGTCTATACGGAAGAGGATTTGCTCGAGATTAAAAACTTTGGCCAGAAATCTGCCGAAGAAGTGGTGGAGGCCCTAAAGCTGCGCTTGGGCCTGACCTTGCCGCGTGAAAAGGGTAAGGCTTAGGGATCCCACTGCTCCGTTGATGGATTGAGATGGATTGAGTCAGGATAAGGATTACCATGCGTCACCGTTGTCGTACCCCCCACCTGAATAAGCCGGCTGACCAGCGCAAAGCCCTGTTGCGAACGCTGACCACAGCCCTGTTACGGGAGGGGCGTATCATCACCACCAAAGCTCGTGCCAAGGCGATTCGGGCCACCACTGAGAAAATGATCACCCTAGCTAAAGACGGCTCCCTGTCTGCGCGTCGGCAGGCTCTGGGTTATGTCTACGATAAAGCCCTGATTGGATCCCTGTTTGAGCAGGCTCCTGAGCGCTATCGGGATCGGGCCGGTGGCTATACCCGCATTCTGCGCACCGTGCGACGGCGGGGAGATGGGGCGGAAATGGCTGTGATCGAGCTAGTCTGACAGGCAAGGGATCCCATGCAGTACCGTCGCATCGCCCTCAGAGTTCAGTACCTCGGCAGCACCTTTCATGGTTGGCAGCGTCAGGCGACCCACCGCAGTGTGCAGGGGGTTTTGGAAGAGGCGATCGCTTCTCGGGCCGGACACAAAGTCACTGTGCATGGGGCAGGACGGACGGATGCTGGGGTTCATGCGGCTGGGCAAATGGCCCATTTCGACACCACCTCCACCATTCGCCCTAGGGATTGGAGCCTGGTTTTGAATGCCTGTCTGCCGGAGGATGTGGCGGTGCTGGCTGCAGCAGAAGTGCCCAATTCCTGGCATGCTCGTTTTTCGGC
>JAUQVI010000139.1:0-8878 GCA_039794885.1 Thermostichus sp. DG02_5_bins_236 | reverse complement strand
TAGCCATCCGGTGAGGGCACATAGCGCCCCGACTCGAAGTAGGGAAAGATCCACTGCTTGCCGAACAAATCCAGCAAGTTGCCCTGCGCATCAAATAGGAGCGCGGTATTAAAAAAACGCTGTTGTTCCCCCGAGAGATGGGCTGTGCGGGGATCCAGCTCTGTAGCCCCTGTAATCAAAGCCCCTGCAGGCGGAAGGATGCCTTGCATCGGCTCGATCACATAAGGTTCTAGCCCAGTATTCAGCAATCGCGCCCGCAGCGCTCCTTCCGGCCAGATCACCAACTCAGCCCCCTCCGCCACAGCCTGTCCGGAAAGTTGATGCAGCTCTCGGTAGCGCTCCATACGATAGTCCCAACTGCGATCCGCCTCTAACCAGGCCACCTGTTGCACTGCCCCAACCCGAAAAGAGGGATCCCTGTTGTCCACGGCGAAAGCATCAAAATGGGTTAGCCGCACCGCCCCATAGGCTAAGACCAGACCACTCAGCCCCAATCCACAAGCTAAAGTAGGCCAGAAACTGGAGTCCTCAACAACAGGAGATTCGCTAAAAGATCTAGTCCGCCACAGCCGCCAGCCCTGCTTCGCCAACTGCCAGAGCACCCCGTTTACAAACACAGCAAAAAAAGTGACCCCCCAGATGCCAGTCACATCGGCAATTTGGATCCCTAGGGGCCAGTCGAACAACAGGGATCCCCAATGAAAGGGAATCGGCGACCATAGCAAGCCCAACAGCCCATCTAATCCCGTCCAGACCGTGGCGATGCCCATAGGGCGCACCCAATCAGGCAGGGGGCGACTGAGGTATAGGCTAAGCAGTGTGGCGGTGGTGAAAAAGAGCGGAATCAGGGGGGCTACCACAAATCCACCTAGGATCTCCCAGGCACTGAGCACCTTGACGGAGAAAGGATCCACCCAAAAGGCATAGAGACAGACGCAGAACCAAAGGCCATAGGCCAAGCCCAGTCGCCGCCACCCCTGCCGTTGTTCGCAGAGATAAAAGAGCGGTGCCAACCCCAGCAGGGCTCCTGGAAACCAATGCAACCAGCGATTGGGGGATCCCAAACAGAGCAGTCCAATCGCAATCAGAATTAACCCAGGGGTCGCATAGCGGTGTGTAGCACCATCCGAGAACCGGTCTGCCGGCAGCAGTAGCTTGGGCGCGCCTGGGGGTTTTTGCTTCAGCTGCTCCATCGCCTCACTTGCCAATCCATGCCAATCCATTGATGAGGATCCCTGAGGTACCTAGAAAACCCTCCCAAACGGGCCAATGGGGATCCCTTGGCTTAGTTTAGTGCTTGGTGTCAGGGCTTAGTTGAGCTAAAGCGTGCTTCTACTGGGGATACCACTGTTGTTGCCAGGCTCGCATTTGGTCAATCTCCGCCTGTTGGCTGGCCAAGATGGCTTCTGCCAGTTGCAAGATTTCGGGGCGCTGAGATTTTTGCAGGGCTTCTTCCGCCATGATCACAGCTCCTTCGTGGTGGAGAATCATCACCTCAATAAAGCGCCGGTCAAATTGATCATCGGCGGATCCCAAATCACTATCCATGCGCATATCGGAGAGCATTTCTGGTGTCATCGCCATCATGTGCCCCATCTCCTCATGCCACATCAGCGGGTAACGGGGTGCCTCTGGGTACCAACTCAGCCGCCAAGCCTGCATTTGCTCAATTTCTTCGCTTTGGGCCGCCAAAATAGCCTCTGCCAACTGGCGAATTTCAGGCCGTTGGGATTTTCCCAATGCCTCTTCTGCCATGATCACAGCCCCCTCATGGTGGGGAATCATCGCATCGATAAACCGCAAATCAAAAGATTCATCTGCAGGGCCCAAACTTATCGGGTGAGCCGCATGAACAGAGTGATCGGCAGTTTGCACATGGGAAGCCGATTCTGCTCTGAAACCGATTCCAAGCCCTGCAAATCCAAGAGCAACCAAACTGGTCAAGAACCGTCCATGAGCAGTCTTGTGCAGGGGCATGGGTCATCTCCAATTGACGACAACAAACACTTCACCTTAAAGTTTCCAGTCCACTGGAGAGTCAAGCACTTCTGCTATCCTGACATCCATCCCTCTCGGGATCCTTTTTCTCCAGGAGTACAGGCATGACCAGCCAGGTGATTACCATCGACCATCCCCTGGTGCAGCATAAACTCAGCCTCATGCGCCGCGTTGAGACCACCACCGCCGAATTTCGGGCCTTGATGCGGGAGATCAGCTTGCTGATGGCCTACGAAGTCACCCGCGATTTGCCCTTGAAGCCGGAACCTATCCAAACCCCGATGGCCTCGATGTTGGCACCCATGTTGGCAGCGGAGAAAAAGTTGGTGCTCGTCTCGATTATGCGGGCCGGACAAGGACTCTTAGAAGGCATGTTGGAGCTGATCCCGGCGGCACGGGTGGGTCATATCGGCCTCTATCGGGATCCCCATACCCTGATCCCAATCGAGTACTACTTCAAGGTGCCCACCGATATTGAGGATCGGGATGTGTTGGTGGTAGATCCAATGTTGGCTACAGGGCATTCGGCAACCGCAGCCGTTCTCCGTTTGCGTCAAACTCGCCCCAAGTCGATCCGCTTTGTCTGTTTAGTAGCTGCTCCAGAAGGGATCCAACACTTCCACGAGCAGAACGCAGATGTACCCATCTACACCGCCGCAGTGGATACAGGCTTGGACGAACATGGCTACATTGTCCCCGGACTGGGGGATGCAGGGGATCGCCTATTTGGCACCCGTTGAGGTGTGTCTGAGGCTTAGCCTCAGGTCTAGGACACCGGACTGACCAACAACAACTGTTCTCCCTCCAGCATACGGGCGGCAGCGCTAAGCAGTTCTTCTTCCAAGTAGGGCTTGGTGAAGTAAGCCGTTGCCCCCAATTCCCGCGCCGTTTGACGGTGCCGTTCGGCCCCCCGCGAGGTGAGCATGGCTATCGGCATATGCCTGAGGTTACTGTCTTCCCGTAGGCGGCTTAACAGTTCCAAACCATCCATACGCGGCATTTCGATGTCGCAGAAGATCAAGTCGCAGGGCAAACCACCGCGCAGTTTTTCCCAGGCATCCTGGCCATCGCGAGCTTGTTCCACCCGGTAGCCCACCTTCTGGAACGACATCGAGAGCAACTCCCGGACGGTGATCGAGTCATCCACGATCAGCACTGTGGTTTGATGCACTTCTTCCGGTGTCGGTTCCTCACCTCGGTGATCCAGCCAGAAGCGGTTCAGATCCCGACGACGACCATGGGCCATATCCACCAGCTCGATGATGTCAGCAATCGGCAACACCCGCCCGTTCCCCAACACCGTTGCCCCGGAAATGCCCGGTGGCTTGGCTACTGGCCCCCGCAACTGCTTGATGACAATTTCCTGCTCTTCCACAAAGCTATCGACCTGCAGGGCAACATACTGGCCAGCACTTTGCAGAATGACAATTGGAATAATGCCCTCATCCTGGCTGATGCTGTAAACCTCAGAACGGCTGCGGTTGTGGCTGCGACTGTAGGCCAACAATTCTGAGAGAGGTTGGAAATGCAGGCGCTGATCCCGCCAGGGAATGGAAGGCCGCCCCTGCTCATCCCTTTGTACTTCGTCCGCAGGAATATCCAGCATCTCTTCAACACCATCAAGGGGAAAGGCCATCAAGGCTTTGTCGCTAACACACACCATGGCCTTAGAAATACTCAGGGTAAGGGGCAGGCGGATGGTAAAGGTGGTGCCTTTGCCGCGCACAGAATCCACTTGAATGCTACCGCGCAGTTCGCTGATGTTGCGGCGCACCACATCCAAACCCACACCTCGTCCGGCCAGATCATCCACTTCTCCCTCATCGCGGGCACTAAAGCCAGGATTAAAGAGGACATTGAACACCTCGTCTTCATCCGCTTGCTCCGACAGGAGACCCAGCCGTTGGGCTTTGGTTCTCACTTTTTCCACCGGGATCCCACCGCCATCATCGGAGACGACCATAATGGTCTGGTTGCCCTGATAGAAGGCTTTGATGGTGATCTTACCTTCTGGTGATTTACCGGCCCGGCGACGTTCCTCAGGGGGTTCGATCCCGTGTACTAGGGCGTTGTTCACCAGGTGGGTCATCGGGTCGTAGAGTTCCTCCAGAATGGCCTTGTCAATCAGGGTATCCCGTCCTTCCACCACCAGGTTGGCTTGCTTACCGGTCTTGATGGAGAGATCGCGAATGGCCCGCGGCAGCCGGTCGGCAATTTGTGAGAAGGGCACCATGCGCGCCCGGTTCAGGCCCTCCTGTAGCTGAGTGGTCACCTGACGGAACTGCCGCGTGATCTGCTCTGCTTCGTCCACTGCAAACTCAATATCCGAAGAAGACTCCCTCACCCGCACGATCAACTCGATAATTTCTTGGGCCAAGGCATGGAAGGCGGTGAACTGATCCATCTCCAACTTGTCAAACTCCTGACCGGAGGAGTGTCCTGCTCTGCTGGATCCGCCTGACTTCTCCTCTCCAAAGCGACCGGAGCCAACAGTAACGGCACCGCTATAGGTGGAGCTACGGCTGGAGAACAAAGCTGATTCCAACAACGAGCGGTCATATTGATCCCGCATCTGCTGTCCCAAATCCCCAAGCTGTTGCACACGGCCCAAAAGGCCATCCAGAAACTGCCTGAGACGAGTTTGGTTTTGTTCCATACTGTTGCGGTTAACCACTAGCTCTCCCACCAAGTTGTTGATGGAATCGAGGTGGCGCACTTCCACCCGCATCACCGGGTTACTGAAAGCGGGAGTTCGCCGGCTACTGGGAGCCGTCGAGGCTGGGGTTGGGGCAGTCACCGGGGCAGCAGTAGCAGGAGTTGCTACAGAGGGAGCAACCGCAGCTTTGGGAGCTGTGTCTAGGTCTCCGAGCAACGATTCCAGTTGCGCTTCAAAATCACTCCCGGCATCACTGGTAACAACAGATTCTGGGGTAGGAACAGTGTCCTCAAGGGTGGCCGTTGGCTCTCCTTCATCGAAAAGAGCAGCCAAGTCATCCAAACGGGGGCTAGAGTCCAAGCTCTCTATCTCTGCTGCTTCTACCGGGCTAGGCTGACCGGCAAAGAAGTCATCCTCAGCAAAGAGTCCGGCCAACTGACTTTCTAGGTCCACCTCTGTTGGGGCAGAAGATAGCTCCGGTTCAGCTACGAGTGCCTGGGCAGGGTCGTTTATCTCTGGGCCGAAGCTGGTAACCAGTTCTTCCTCGGCGAAGAACTGACTGAGTTCATCCAGATCAACTTGTCCATCCCCATCCACATCCATGGCGGAGAGGGAGCGATTGGCTTCCAGATTCAAGCCTTCGGTATCGGACTCATCCGTAAACAGGGCATCAAGGCGGTCAAAAGTGGCTTCAGTAGAGGTGGTAATTCCCCCCAAATCTGTGGATTGTGGTTCTACGAACACGTCTTCTTGAGCTGGGAAGATCTCCTCCAGCAGACCCCAATCTGCATCACCCGTGCTGGTCGGCTCGGGAACTTCTACTGCCGGGGATTCTGGTTCGTTCCAAGCCCAAGCCTCAGGCCATTCTGGCAGTTCTGACGGAGGCACCTCGAGAGCCGTCTCTGGACTAAGGGTCTCCTCTAGCTCATCACTGGAAAAGAGATCTCCAAAGCTAAGTTCCGCTTCCGCATCTGTTGTGGGCGGTAGCGGCATTGAGTCCTCTCTCGGGACAAAGGCGGCTTCTTCAGACTCAATGGGGGATTCAAGGGGTGTCTCCACTTCTGTCCACAGGCTGTCTGGGGCTGCGGCAAACTCAGCCAGACTGGGGAAGGGCTCATCAGCCAGGAAATCCCCAACTTCGGCTGACTCCGCCGATTCTGGTGTGGTGAACAGGAAATCGGTTTCCCCTGCAGGTGTGGGGAAAAGGCCCTCTAGACTCTCCTCTTCAGCATCGAAGACGAGTGCATCGGAGAACTCTGC
Organism: Thermostichus sp. DG02_5_bins_236; assembly: GCA_039794885.1. Classification (GTDB taxonomy): domain Bacteria; phylum Cyanobacteriota; class Cyanobacteriia; order Thermostichales; family Thermostichaceae; genus Thermostichus. The sequence continues at coordinate 2,964 of JAUQVI010000139.1, read as the reverse complement.
CTCCTGGGATCCTGTCTCTGCCGGTTGCAAGAAATCAGAGGCCAAATCCCCCAAATCAGACAGATCATCGGGGGAAGAAAAATCATCCAGATCCAGCTCGGCAGCAGGTTCGGCTAAAAAGTCTACGGCAGCCTTTTCTAGATTTGATTCAAGATCTGAGGGCTCTGCCCCCCAAAGATCGGCTCCAAACTCTGCCAATTCAAAACTGGGGACATCAGTGCCCAACAGACGTTCCTCTTCAGTTGCACCTTCTGGAGTCAGTTCCGCTGATTCTGACATCAGATCCGCCAGGGATCCGGCATCGTAGGCCTCAGCTACGGGGGGAAAACTGGGCAGCTCACCCATCCACAGGTCAAAAGCTTCTTCGGGTGCGGTTTCCTCGACGGATCCCTCAGGAACGGGTTCAGATGGGGTCGTTGGCTCAGAATAGGTGAGAAAATCAAGTGCCGACGGGGAGGAATCCTCAGCGGGGGGTTCTGGCCAAGTGGATAACGTCTCAACCTCGGGCGACCGAGACAGATCCCAAGACGGACTGGGCTCCCCAGTCCACTCCAGCTCGGTGGATTCTGCCGGTAAAGACTCCGCCACCGATTCATCCACCACTTCTGCAAACAGATCCGCCAAATCCTCTTCTGCTTTCACCTCCTCTAGCCGTTGGCTCAGATCCTCGAGATCCCCTGGGAAAGGCTCGGGGGAAGGAACGAGCAGATCCGGCGGGGGTTCTTCGATGCCAGATAGCTCCTCGGCATTGGCAAACAGGTCATCAAAGGCGGTGGAGGCCTCTTCCTCTAGACTCAAGGGGGTGGGGTCGAAGCCGTCTAAGGCAGCGGCTAGGCTGGCTTCCAGAGTCTCTTCTTCGACCAAGCTGGCTTCTGGTTCACGACTCAGTTCGGGTGAGGGTGAGTCCAAACCAGAATCCAAGGAGAGATCCCAACTCCCCCACAGATCCTCGGCTTCGGTTTCCGCAGGAGAAGAGATTTCCGCATCCCATGCTTCGTTGGTTCCAGAAGCATCTGACCAGCTCAGATCCAGCTCTACATCCCCCATTTCTGGGATGAACAGGTTGTCTGCGGCAGCGTCTGCTTCCAAGATCCACTCCGACTCTGCACCAGAAGGTGGCTCCTCCAACAAGTCCCAAGCGGCTTCTGAACCCTCGGTCGCCGGTAACCCACTCTCTCCAACCCAATCCCATTCGGAGGATCCCTGCGACAAGTCGCCACTGGCGCGAGCGGGAGTATCGAGGGCCCCTTCCGGTAGAGGCTCAGGTTCCCAACTCAGGTCAGAGCTGAAACTATCTTCTGGGGCAATCCCGGCAGCCGCTGCCCAATCCTCCGGCGTACCGATGCTGTCGGGTTCTGGAAATAGAGGCTGTGGCTCTTCAGCGACTTCAGGCTCAGGCTCCCAGGTGAGACCGAGGTCGAAGGCTTCGAGGACTTCTGGCTCCTCAGGGGCTACCGGAACAGGACGGAAGGCCAATAGCTCAGCGGAAGGCTCAATGCTGCTTGCCATGCCACTGCCCAGCGCTTGATGGGCTTGCTTTAGATCCCGCAACACCGGCAGAGCCAGCTGGCGCAGATCCTGTCCGGGATCCGCCAAAATTGTACCAATCAAGCCAGTTAGAGATGTCCATCCCCCCATGTCTACGGCTGAGGACTGTCCCAGGTCGTGTAAAGATTGCGCCAAGGCTTGCAGGGCCGGGCGGGTTGCCGGATCGTCGGGGCGTTTGAACAGATCCAACATCTGGCGCAGCAAAGGGGGAATCTGCTGTTGCACCAGTACCTCTAGGGGATCCAGTGGGGCGCTCGGGGCTGCGGGTTGAGCCAGTTGTCGTAATTCTGCAGAAGCTGCCACCTGCTCGGGCTTGTTTTCTAAAATGAACTGCTGACCCTGCTTCAAATCCCGCAGGGCGACCAAGGCCAAATTGCGCAGATCCGTGTCGGGGTTTTGGATGGCTTGCCCCACCGTTTCTGTGAGCTGCTGCCAAGTGGAGAGGGCATGGGTCTGGCCAATCTCTGCCAAGGCGCTGTTTACTTGAACCAATCGCTCTCGGATATCTGCCTGATCCCGCTGTTTGAATAGATCCAACATCTGACGCAACAGTTGGGGTACCACCTCGGCCATATCCTGTTGGGGGGTGCGAACCGCTGCAACCCTAGAAGTTGGGGTTGGGGTAGGAACGGATCCCTCGCCGAGGAGGTTTTGAATGTGCTTTTCGGTTTCCTGAAAAACAGGCTCCAACTCCGCCAAGGTTGCATTGCCCACTTCTTCAGTCAGGCCTCGAGGACTTTGCAACTCCTCTAAAAGCATCGACAGGTTATCAAAAGCCCGCAACAGCAGGGTTTCCAGATGCTGATCCACCGGCACTCCGCCCGGATGAGAGCGAAAGATATTGAAGAAATCCTCCATACGGTGGGCTGTCCGCTGGATGCTGGTGAGGCCGAGCATGGCGGATCCCCCCTTGATGGAGTGAGCAGCCCGAAACAGCTCATTGATTAGCTCCGGGTCGTTCATGCTGTCCCGCAGGCTGAGCAGCACCTGTTCGATCGTTGTCAGGTGATCGCGGGCTTCTTCAATGAAATAACTTAGGATCCGCTTCTGTGCTTCTTCATTCATGACAGGAGGCCCTTCCTACAGCCCTCAGGTATTAATCAGTAGTAACAGATCAGACAGGTTGAAGCTCGCCTATGCGGAGACTCACGTTACAAGTTGCAACAGGGATCCCGCTGAAATGAAGAGACATGACTTCTTCTTCATGGGGATCCTTCTCCCTAGAATGCCCTCAAAAAGGTAGATTTGCTCATTCATCCCCAACCCGGAACCGACCCACCGAGGTTTGCAACTCACGGGCGATGCTCACCAACTGCTGCAGCGAAGTGGCCACCTTTTGAGACTCTTTCGAGGTCTCGTTGGCGGTCAGCTCCACCGATTGCATCACCTGCGCTACTGAGCGGGAGGTTTCCGTCT
>JAUQVI010000138.1:0-8942 GCA_039794885.1 Thermostichus sp. DG02_5_bins_236 | reverse complement strand
ATGACCGGCACGATCTGGCTCAGGAAGTGTGGATTCGTGCCTATCGCCACCTGAAGCGACTGCAAGAACCCGTTAAATTCCGCAGTTGGCTGGGTCGAATCGCCACCAACCTTTTTTACGACGAACTGCGCAAGCGCAAGCGGCAAAAGCAGCCTCTCTCCCTCGATGCCCCGATTCAAATGCGGGATAGTGAGATGGAATGGGAACTCCCCAGCGATAGTCCCAGCCCCCACGACCACCTCACCACCTGTGAGTTTTACGAGCAATTGCACCAGGCGGTCAGGGATCTCCCTCAAGCCTTTCGTCAAACCATCCTGCTGCGAGAGATTCAGGGTATGGCCTACGAAGAGATTGCCGAAATTACGGGCGTGTCTCTGGGTACAGTCAAGTCTCGCATTGCTCGTGCTCGCGCCCGTTTGCAATCTACCCTAAAACCTTATCTGGATGGGGAATGAACATGTTTCGCGGCAATTTTAACCCTGACCGGGGGGATCCCCCGCTTGATCCGGCGCAAGAGTTAGCGGTGGTAGACAAACGTTTTGAGCAGTTGAGCGCCTATCTGGATGGGGAATTGTCTACCCAAGAGGCGCGGCAAGTGGAGGATTGGCTGGCAACCGATGCGCAAGGGCGACAACTGTATAGCCAGTTGGCCGCTTTGCAGGCGGGGTTAGCTAACCTGGAAGTGCCGACGACGGACAGTACCCAAACAGAGTTGCTGATCAGCCGCGTTTTCGATGAATTGGATCAAGCTCCGGTGGCGCATCTGGGTTGGGGATCCCGGCAGCGGCGGCCCCATAACCCCTGGGGCCAGGTGGCAGCAGCCTTGCTGGTATTGGCAGGGGCAGGCTGGGCAGGCTGGCGTTGGATCCATCCGCAGCCGTTGGTATCGCTGGAGGAACCACCGGTGCGGGTGGCAATTGTGCCGGCTTCTGCCCGTGTGGCGCAACGCTACCTCTTCGATCCGCGGCAAAAGCAAGATGCCTACTCGATTTTGTTTGAAGTGGCCTCCACAGGTGGAGCTGAGGTGCCCTGAGGATGACTCAGAAAGGTGGTGTGGCAAGATATGTTCGCTGGGCTTGGGGCTTGGGGGTTTGCCTTGGTCTGTGCAGCCTTGGGGCTAGGAGTGTCCAGGCCCAGCTCAACTCCAACACACGCCCCCCGACCCAGGGGATCCCTACTTCTGAAGTAGATCCATCCCGGTTGCAGCCCCGCTTGCCCTCTTCAGAGGAATCAGAATCCTCTCTAGAGGCTCAGGAACTAGAGCCGGGATCCACCCCCACTCCAAACGAGCTTCCTTTTCCAGGGCGCTTACCCCGCCTCACCACCCCCATGGTTCGCCCGCAAACTCCTACCCCAGAGCGGTGGCGGCCTGTGTTGCCCAGTGCAGAAGCGGAGTTATTCCCCTTCTCCCGGTTTCCGCTCCTAGAAAAGCTGGATCCCCCCCCCCCAACATTGGCAGATCTGGGTATTGATCTGGAGCACCTGGCTCTGCTGCCGGATCCTGACTTGGCAGAACGCATGGATGTGGACTTCGGCCAACGCTTGGCCCGCCTAAACGAGCAAATTGCCAATCAGCAAGAACGTCTCTACCGCCTCCTGCAAGACTGGGGATCCGCCGAAGCCGATATTCGCCAAATTCAAACCCAACTGAGTGCCCTGCGCACTGAACGGGATCGCTTAGCTCTAGAGCACCTACTGATGTTGCGCCAACTTCAAGACAACTTTGCCCTTCCTTTACCGAGCCGCTCTGCTGCCAGCCCCCCTTAGGCCCAGGTTATGCTGTGACTGTGGGCAAATCTGAACACCAGCAGAGATAACGGAGCTGAGCTATGGCCACAATGCCCAGCAATGCAGAGCTTGAACAATTGGCGGCCACCATTGGTGCAGAAGTGTATATCGATGTGGCCCGTTGGCACCTGTATCTGCGGGATGCTCATCTGCACACCCTCTTGGCTGAACAACTGGCTCCACACGTGATGGCTGGCAAGGTAGATGAGGCAGTCGTGACGCAGGTATTGCAAGGGATCCCGATCAAGTTAGGGGGTGGGCGCAAAGAATTACCCCTGGCGGATCTGCTGCCGATGCAGAGCTTACTGAACCTGCTGGATGTGCTGGAAGACTTCAGCCGCAAATGGGCCTAATTGGGGAGGAATCGTGTCGCATTATCGGTTCAAGTCTCATTCAACTCGACTGACTGACTACCTCAAACTGGGTGGATTTGTCTCGTTGCTGTTTTGGGTGTCGGCCTGTCAGGGAACCGAGTGGGGAAAGCAACTGGAACGTGCGGTGCAGCCTGTCGGTTCACCGGCCATTTCCACAGAGACTCCTGACACCCTGGCTGCTCCTCAACCCCAATCTTCACCGGCATTCCCTCCAACTTCTATCCCCACTCCTCCCAGTCTTGCTACTGCCCCATCCCCGCCCGACGAGGGCCGCTTTGTGGATTTGGAAACAGGATCCCTGGTAGCCCGTTCTGTGAGCCGTCTGGAGCAATTGGGAGTATTTGCCGATCTGACTGGCAGCGAATTTCAGCCGCAGCGCAGCATCCGTCGCGGAGAATTTGCCCGTTGGTTGGTGCTGGCCAACAATGCCATTTATGCTGATGAGCCCAGCCGCCAAATCCGTCTAGGATCTGCACCAGAGCGCCCAATCTTTTTGGATGTCCCGGAAGAGGATCCTCATTTTCGCTACATTCAAGCCCTGGGATCCGCTGGCTTGATCGACGGTGATGCCAATCAGGAGTTTCGCCCCAACAGTCTGCTGTCTCGAGCTGAGCTGATCCGCATGAAGGCCCCCTTGGATCTGCCCCCTGGTCAGGTGAAGGGATCCCGGCGGGAACTGGAGGAGGGCTGGGGTTTTACCGATGTCGCAACAATCCCTGCCGAAGCCGTTGCCCCTCTGGTAGCGGATCGCAGCCTCAACAATGCCTCGACAGTGTTGCGCACCTTTGGTCCCATCCGTACCTTCAACCCCTTTGAGCCGGTCAGCCGAGGAGAAGCGGCCATTGCTCTATCGGCCTTTGGGGAACGAACTGCTCAGGACGCCCTACAGCAGACCCCAGCACCATCCTCGCCAGAGCCAACCCCGGAGTCAGAATCCTTAGAATCCGAGCCCTCCCCCCCTCCAGCAGAGCCGGAACAGACGGCTGCTCCTGAGCCTGCCCCAAGCCCGGATCCCACCCCCGTAGAAGAAGATTCTCAGGCTACAGACCCGGCGCGCCCTAGCCCTCCAGAGGCAGCCCCAGGGGAAATCATCACCCCTAGCGAATCCCAACCCTAGTGAGCTCCGTGGCTCATCCTTTCTTCAGGGTTCCGACATCACCCCTGTTCAAAACTGCACTGGGATCTCCGCCAGTTGCCGTCCACGCCCAATCGTCAACCAAGCTGATTGAGGCTGAGTATCCAGATAATTTAGCAACTGTTCCAAATTGGCCAAGCGGCGCCCATTCAGCCCCACCAGGCGATCCCCCGGCTGTAGACCAATGCGGCTGGCCAGGGATCCCGTTTGTACCTCATGGATCACCAGGGTTTGTGGATCTACCGCCACCCCCAAGCGCGGCCCGGTTGGCTGGCTAGCAACCCGTGGAGCGTTGTAAGGACTCCGTCCCGCTGACGCGAACAGGTTTTCCTCAATGAAGGCTCGGGCAACGGTAGCACTGGTGGCAAAGCCAATGCCTAAATTGCCCCGTCCAGAGGTAAGAATCGCTTTGTTGACACCGATCAATTCTCCACGGGAGTTCAGCAAAGGCCCACCGGAGTTGCCGGGGTTAATGGCGGCATCCGTTTGCAAATCGCCATTCGGGGCAATGCGGCTGAGAATACCGGTAGTCAGGGTTCCTGACAGGCCAAAAGGGCTACCGATGGCATATACCTGCTGGCCAACGCGAATGCCAGATTCTGAAGCCAAGGGCACCGTGGGGAAGGTCGCGCCGCCCGTATCTCTCAAACGCACCAGAGCCAAGTCATTGGGCCGATCCACCGCGATCACCTCCCCTATATAGGTGGAGCCGTCCGTTGTCCGCACCCGTACTTGCCCATTGCGGGATCCCCTCACCACATGCTCATTGGTCAGGATTAAGCCCTCAGGACGGATAAACGTGCCTGACCCGGTGCTACGACCGTTGCCAATGGTTACCACTGCCGGACTGGCCGCCTGGTAAACATCAATGCTGGCCTGTTCTTCGCGGTTAAATTGGCTGGGCAACACTTCGATCGAGTTGGCATGAACCCGTAGCCCCAGCAGGCCGAGGGTGAGCAAACCCACCGAGAACCAGCGGGAAAAGCGAGGAGAAACAGGGTAGGAAAGAACGCTCTTGCTCATGATCACACGGATGAGGAAGGAACAGAAGCCTTCTTTCAGATTGGCAGACAAATTGCCCCTTTAGGAGCCTCATGAAGCCGTGTTGGCTGTCGGCTTGGGGCAGGTTAAGCTACGGCTGAGCGCAATTCTGTGAGGGAGAGCCACTGCGGCTTAAGATAAAAACCGGAAAGCCTGAGGTATCCCGCCTGTGTCCACAACTGTTCCCGAAACCCGTTCTGCTGATGTGCTGCGTTACACCGTAATCGGATCCCGGCGGGCTAGCGTCTATTTTTGGGCGGTGGCGCTGACAGGAGGAGGGTTGGGCTTCACCTTGGCGGGCCTTTCTAGCTATTGGCACCAAAACCTGCTGCCGTTTTCGGATCCGGCGGCCTTGGTGTTCATTCCCCAGGGCATTGCCATGCTCTTTTACGGGGTGATCGGATCCCTGACGGGATTGTACCAATGGCTGAGTTTGTATTGGAACCTGGGGGGCGGCTACAACGAGTTTGACCGTCAGGCCCAAAAAGTGACTTTAGTGCGGCAGGGCTTTCCGGGGAAAAACCGCGAAGTGCGCCTAGAGTATGATTTTGCTGATGTCCAGAGCCTGCGGGTGGAACTGAGGGAAGGACTCAACCCCCGCCGGGCCATTTACTTGCGGGTGAAAGGGCGTGGGGATATCCCTCTCACCGGGGTGGGTCAACCCCCTCCCCTGGCCGAGATCGAAAACCAAGCGGCAGAAATGGCTCGCTTTCTCAACGTCAATTTGGAGGGCATTTGATTTTCTCTGATGCAAGTATAGTAGTTTACGAGCTTGATTGCTCCGTAGACTTTTGCTCGCAGACTCTTGAACAGGCCGAGGGACATGTCCACCATTCAAGTCGGGATTCTCCATTCCCTCAGGGGCACTATGGCCATCAGCGAAGCCCCCTTGGTGGATGCAGCTCTACTCGCCATTGATGAGATTAATCAACAAGGTGGACTGCTGGGATCCGAGATCGAACCGATTATCGAAGATGGGGCTTCTGACCCGGAGCGCTTTTTGTCGGCTGCCGAGTGGCTCGTCCCGCAGGTGGCAACCGTGTTTGGCTGCTGGACTTCCCTTAGTCGAAAGACCCTATTGCCGATTTTCGAGGCTGCGAATGCACTGTTGTGGTACCCCGTGCAGTACGAGGGTCTGGAACAATCCCCGCAGGTGTTTTATACCGGCGCTTGCCTGAATCAGCAGGTGGAACCCGCTTTGCGCTGGCTGTTGCAACAGGGGCATCGGCGGATTTTCCTTGTGGGATCTGACTATGTGTTTCCTCGAGTCGCCCATACCTACCTGAAGGGTCAGTTACACCGTTGGAGCGGGCAGTTGGTGGACGAATGGTATGTACCGCTGGGATCCCGACAATTTGCTGGGGTGATTCAGGCCATCCAGCAATTGTCCCCGGATGCTATCTTCAGCACTCTGAATGGAGACAGTAACCTGTGGTTCTATACTGCTCTGGCAGAAGCAGGGATCTCTGCGGAAAAAATGCCCGTGATGGCTGTCAGCATTTCTGAAGTGGAATTGTTGCACATCGGCTCAGCAGCAGTGGGACACTACGCCTGTTGGGGCCATTTTCAAAACCTGCCAACCCCCGCCAACCAGAACTTTCTCCGTCGTTTCCGGCGCTACTACGGTCGGCATCGCGTCATTAATGATCCAGTAGCCACCGCTTATGCTCAGGTCTATCTCTGGTGGCAAGCAGCCCAGACAGCTCAGACAGTGGCTGTAGAAGCCGTGCGACAGGCGGCGATTGGACAAGAACGAGAAACCCCCGCTGGCCTCTGGCGAATTGACCCCAACCATCACGTTCGCCGCAACTATCACATCGGCCAAATTCGTCCTGACCTGCAATTTGACATCCTGACCAGTAGTCCTGAGCCGGTGGATCCCTTGCCGTGGCTGGGAGTGGAGCAGGCGCAGTTTGAGACTGCCGCAGTGGTGGTGGATTTGCTCAAATCGGTGCCGCAAGCCATCAATGACCAGTGGCTACTCAACCAAAAAACCGAGGAACTCAGGCGTTCCCAAAAAGCCCTGGCCGATGCCAACCGCGAGATCTCCCAACTGAACCAAACCCTGCAACTGGAGAACTTTCGCCTCAGTGCCGAAGTGGAGATCACCCGCCGCCTGCAGCAAATGATCCTGCCCAAGGATGAAGAATTACAAGGGATCCCGGAGCTGGATATAGCAGGCTTCATGGAACCGGCAGCAGAGGTGGGGGGAGATTACTACGATGTCTTGCAGCAAAATGGCCACGTCAAAATCGGCATCGGTGATGTGACCGGCCATGGTCTGGAAAGCGGCGTGTTGATGATCATGGTACAGATGGCCGTGCGCACCCTCTTGGCCAATGGCGAAACCGACAGCAAACGCTTTTTGTCGATCCTGAATCAGGTGATTTATGAGAATGTACAACGGATGTGCACCGATAAGAACCTCAGCTTGTCCCTGCTAGACTACCACTCCGGTCAGCTAAAACTGAGCGGCCAACATGAGGAGCTAATTTTGGTACGCGCCAATGGGCAAATCCAGCGGGTGGATACCATCGATCTCGGTTTCCCGATTGGGTTGGAGGCCGATATCAGCGCCTTTGTGGATCAACATGAATTTTTCCTGGAACCGGGAGATGGGGTAGTCCTTTATACTGATGGTGTGACCGAAGCTGAAAATGAATCCGGAGAGCACTTTGGCCTAGATCGGCTCTGTCAAACGATTGGCCGCCATTGGTACGAGAGCGCCAGCCAAATCCGCCAAGCCATCGTCAAGGAAGTGCGACAATTTATCGGCTCCCAAGCCCTCTACGACGATCTAACGCTGTTGGTGCTGAAGAAGCGTTGAAGGTCCTTCCACCGCCCAGTTCTACAGGGATCCCTGGGGGTAAATCCTACGGGAAGTTGAATATTGTTTTCGAAGGGGCAGAATCCTCCCGGAAGAATGGTCTACCCTAAAACCAGCTCAGTCGTTGCCTGGGAGAAGCCTGTGATCGCCAACCTCAACCCATTACCCTCCCTACGGGCCAAATTACGGCCTGTTCCACCCCGCCTGTGGCTGCGTCTGGGGCTGACCCTTTTGCTCTCGGTGGTCTTGGCTCTGCTGACCGTGTTGCTCACCACCCGTTCTGCTCATGCAGCCCGTGGTCCCCTGTATCGATTGGGCCGTCCAGAAGGAGCGGTTTCGATTGTGGCATGGGCGGGCTATATCGAGCGGGGCGAAACGGATCCCGCCTATGACTGGGTGACCGGTTTTGAGAAAGAGACCGGCTGTAAAGTCAGCGTTAAAGTGGCGGCAACCTCTGACGAAATGGTGGCTCTGATGAACGAAGGAGGCTTTGATCTTGTCACTGCCTCCGGCGATGCCACCCTGCGGCTGATCAAAGGGGAACGGGTGCAACAAGTTAATCCGCGCCTCATCCCCAGTTGGGACACGATTGACCCACGCCTGCAGAATGCCCCCTGGCATACCGTGGAGGGCAAACACTACGGCGTCCCCTACCAATGGGGATCCAATGTGCTGATGTACAACACGCAAGCCTTTCCAGAGCCCCCCACCAGTTGGGATGTGGTGTTTGAAGAGAAAACTCTGGCGGATGGAAAATCCAACAAAGGTCGCATTCAAGCCTACGACGGGCCGATTTATATTGCCGATGCGGCCCTTTACCTAAAGGCCCACCGACCGGAACTGGGCATCACAGATCCCTATGAGCTGACTCGCGAGCAATTTGATGCTGCCCTGGATCTGTTACGGCAACAACGGCAACTGATTGGGCGCTACTGGCACGATGCGGCGGTGCAGGTGGACGACTTTGTGAACGAAGGGGTAGTGGCCTCTGGGGCTTGGCCCTTTCAGGTGAACCTATTGCAGTACGAAGGGCAACCAATTGCCAGTGTCGTACCGGAAGAAGGCGCGACTGGATGGTCGGATACTACCATGCTCAGTGCCACTGCCAAACACCCCAACTGCGCCTACCTGTGGATGGAACACTCTTTAGACCCGACAGTGCAAGGAGATCTAGCGGCTTGGTTTGGTTCGGTGCCGGTAGTGCCTGCTGCTTGTCAGGCAAGCGAGCTACTCGGGCCAGAAGGCTGCCAGACCAATGGCATTGATAACTTCGAAAAAATCTCTTTCTGGAAAACTCCAGTGGCCGACTGTGGCGATGGCCGCATGGATTGTGTGCCCTACTATGAGTGGGTCACCAACTACATTGGCGTGATTGGCGGTCGTTAAATGGCGCATGGCGAGGTGGGATCCCTGTTTGATTTGTTATTGATTGCCCTTTCCTGACCTTCCGGGATCCTCTCTTAATCGCAAGTCCAGACACTCTTAACTCTGACAAATTCCCTCTGGTAGCCAGTGGCCTACTCCGCTTGGCTTGTGTTCTTGACAGATGGAAGCAGATAACTCTAGCAACATGGCCTGTGGTGGGTGAGGGCTGCAGATTCCTCTGCTCCATGGGTTGGGTTATCCGCAGTAAATAGTAAAGACTGCGTCTGCTCTTGACAGGGATCCCTGTTGGGAGCAAGCACAATGCCGAAAAAAGCTCTATCGAGGGCTGTAGATTGAGATGCCAAATTATCTCCAATGAGCTGTTTCCAGAATCCCTGCTCAACAATGACAA
>JAUQVI010000137.1:0-9044 GCA_039794885.1 Thermostichus sp. DG02_5_bins_236 | reverse complement strand
GTGAGGAGCAAGAAAATCAGCTCCTACTTCCCGACAATTTGTCAATAGGGATCCCTTCTCCTGGCACGGGATCTGAGAGTCAACCAACAGCCCAACTTGGAGATGAGGCTCAAGAGTTTTCACTCGTTGAACCACCTCAGGCAAAAAGGAAGTAATGACATAGTGATTGGGGGTGAGAATGCTGCGGATTAAGGCAAGAACTTGTTCTTCGTATCCTGCTTCTTTGAGCTCGATATCAAGACTGATTTTGCCCCTAACCTGCAGCAGGGTCTCTTCCAGGGTGGGAATCGTAGGCTGGCGGGCTTGAATCTCTACCCAAGTCAGGGTAGCTAAGGGTTGGCCCTCCAAATCTGGATCATGAAAAACCAGTGGGATCCCATCTTGGCTGCGGCGGACATCCAGCTCGATTTGGTCAGCTCCCACCTGAATGGCTGCTGTAAAAGCAGCTAGGGTATTTTCCGGGGCATGGGTGTGATCCCCACGGTGGGCGATCACCCGGCATGGGCTTTGAAGGGTCATCAAGTCATGTCCACATGTTGGGGGTTGGGCTCTGAGCTTTGCGCTGCCATCAGAATACGCTCCCGATGACGCAGGGTAGTGAAGGCCACTTCCCAGGGTAGGGTAAAAGATTGGAAAGATTCTGGGTTAATACGGTCTTGATCCAGATCAGAAACAACCTGGCGCAGAATCTCAAATAGTTGACGTCGCAGTTGAGCTATTGTCTCCAAGTCAGTGCTGTCTTCAATTTGGGTAACCAAATCCAGGAGCTGCAAGTTGTACATATCGGCGCGGTTTTTTTGACGTTCCTGCAGCCATAGGCGAAACTGCCACAGGCTAGAGAGCAACAGCACCAATAGCGACAAAATGAACCCTAAAGATTCAGCATAGCGCTCTAAAAAGCTGGGCTCATCCTGAAGAAAATAGGCTCGTGCGCCAGCATGTAGGGGTAGCCCTAGGTTTTGCGCTGATTCTGGCATGACAATCGTGGCGGCGCGTGGGTAAAGTTCCACAATCTCGTTGCGATTCTCGTAGAGCAGTTGGGTAAGGGTGTAGATCAAGGCTGTATCCACTTGCGCATGGGCCACCAAAAGGGCGCGTACTCCCACAACCACTAAGTTTTCTGCCGGTACAGGTGGAAAGCCACGGTAGGTTCCCTTAGGGATTTCCATTTCCTCCAGGTAAGGCAGGGTCAGCTGTAGGGCTTCTGCCTGGTCGATGGGCACCACTTCTGCTACGCCGGATCCCACCAAATCTCGAATGGCGGGGTTGCCCAGGGCAGTAATGCGAAATAAGGCATCCACTTCCCCTTGGCGTAGGGCAGTATAGGCTTGCTCTACTCCCATGGGTTGGGCCTGAAAATCTGCCGGGCCTAGGTTGTAATGGGCCACCAAGGGCCAAAAGAGACTGTAGGAGCCGCTGCCAACCGGCATGAGGGCAATCCGCTTACCGGACAGATCTGCTACCGATTGGATATTGGTCTCTGGACGGGCCAGCAGGTGAAAAAATTCGGGAAACAAAAACGACACTGCCTGTACCGGCACCCGTACAGGGGTATCGCTTTGGATCAGGGCCAGCTGTGCTGTACTGGCTTTGACCTGTTCGATATTTTGGACGGATCCCTCGGTTTCTAGGACTTCAATGCGAAGGTGGGGATGATGGCGACTGACCACAGTAGCAAGGGCCTGCCCAAAAGCATAGTACTCACCAGTAGAGCTACCGGTGGCCAACTGCAACACATGGCTGCGGCCAGTGTAGTGGGCCACTCCCCAAGTCACTCCACCAATCCCTGCCAAGCCGAGGAATGCCACTGCAAGTGCAAACCGACGCCGCTGCATTTCCATGGCAACATTTAGGGGATCCTTAATCCCCGTCAATCTTCACTGCCAGTATCTCAGCCCCACTGAGGAAGATATCCGGAAAAATCCTGTTTTTTGACAAACTGAAATGGCCCCGATAGGGATCCCCAAATCACCTGATCGGTTTCGGGATCCCGCCCTTGATCCAGGCTGTGAAAATAGTCGGCGCCGATCTCAAACTCACTGTAGAGATAGGTGGTTTTGCCTTTGCGCTCCACGATACACCCCTTACCGGGCACGCTACACCCCCGGTAGCTGCATCCGATCCATTCCACCTGAGTAACACATCCGGGCAAGGGTTCCAACTCCGCTGCGGTGAGGGTAGCTAGTTTCTCCCGCTTGCGACCGGCACACTTATAGGAGTCTGGAGCCACGAGAGCATAGTTTTGAATGCGGATCCCCTCTGAGGTCTCAAATAGATGTAGCACCCGCTGACGATAGGGCTGCTCAGGATAGATATCGTAAAGCTGCTCCACGTAAAACCCTACCCCATCCAACACGGACCAGGGCAAGGGACATTGATAGACATGGATATTGGCAAACCAAACCGGCTCTGTGATCGCCTGTTGCAGGTTATTGAAGTGTCCGGCCATCCAGGTAGCCAGTTGAGCCAGTTGCGGAGAAACAGATATAGGGCGCACGAGGGATCCCGACCGTGTAAACTTTGTCTATTATCCCGGTATTCTGAGCAACGAACCTAGCCGTACACCTATCCAGAAGAAGAAATCCTGTCCGGCTGCTTTCCAGAAAGGCTACCTGCTTGTCAAGCAATGTTATTTTTGCTGGCTCCCCCAACCAAGCTATACTACCGTGTGATGATATAACGAGAATGTGTAAACTGAACTATGGAAATGTCTTCCCTATCCACAAAATCTGTAGCTGCAAACTTAGCCAAAGCATGGGCTGGAGATTCCGTTGCGCCCTCAGCAAGCACATCCAATCCGAGCATGCCTGAGAGAATGGGGGATTGTGCTATTTCTAAACTCACACCTGAAGCTTTGAGCTTAGTAGCAGATTTTTTCAAAGTTCTATCAGAAGTAAGTCGACTTCAAATTATCTGTTCTCTGAAAACGAGTGCAAAGAATGTAACAGAAATTATCCAAGACACAGGATTAGGACAGGCAAATGTTTCCAAGCATCTGAAGATGCTGACTCAAGCCGGAGTAGTTGCTCGCGAGCAATGCGGAGTTTGTGTTTACTATCGCATTGCCAATCCATTTCTGTTTGAACTTTGTAATCTGGTTTGTGATATGTTGACTGTACAAGTTGAGCATCAAAGTCAACAGCTTCAGCAGTTATCGCAGTTAAGGCAGAGCCACTAACCTTTGCCGCGATTCTTACATCGAGTGAGATTGCAACAGTCTAGTCAAGAGAAGCCAGTTGACAGGTAGCCAACTTACATCTAGGGCATTAACTTCTAGCCTTTGTTCCCACAGCTGCACAAAATCCTGACATCTAGGCTGATCAGTGGGTATGGCCGGATGAATTCAAAGGACTACTCAACCCTTAAAAAGGGATGGAGACCATCCATCCCTTACTCTACATTCTCTAGCGGCGGAGCAATTTGTTCAGGGGCTTGAAAATATCAGCTTCAAATCCCTTACCCTTTAGCATCCGATTCCAATACAACCAAGGCAGTACATGTACTTTTGCCAAGTACATCGAGTAGCGTTCCTTGGTTGGATCGAGTGGAAACGATGGAGCTAGCTTTCCTCCGTAGGCAAACTCTGCCATGATTGTTGAATTGTAGCCGGTAATCAGAGGACAGCAGGTGTAGCCATCGTATTCGGCTGCAACTGGCCGGGATTGCAGCAAAGACAGTAAGTTTTGAACCAAGATCGGGGCTTGCTTACGGGCAGCAGCAGCCGTCTTGGAAGTAGGCAAAGAAGAGGCATCTCCTAAAGAGAATACATTGGGGTAGCGGGTGTGCCGTAGCGTAGTTTTATCCACATCTACCCATCCCCCAGGCCCTGCTAGTGGGCTTTGCTTGATAAAATCAGGCGCACTCATAGGGGGAGCCACGTGGATCATGTCGTAGTGAATGCTGACTTCCTCGACACCGTTATCCGTAGTAACGTCAAAAATGGCTTCTTGTGTGTCTGCCTTGATTTCCTTGAGGTTGTGCTTGAATTTGGTGACAATACCTCGTCTCACTACTACTTTGTCCAGCGCAGCAGAATACTCCGGAACAGCAAACATCGATGCCCCAGCAGTACAAAACATGACAGTTGTATTGACGCCTACACCACTCTTACTCTTGAAGACGTCATCTGCCATGTACATGATTTTTTGAGGGGCGCCGCCACATTTGATCGGCGTGGCAGGGTAGGTGAAGAGGGCATTGCCACCCTTAAAAGCTTGAATGGTTTGCCAGGTATAGGGAGCATAGTCTTTGGAGTAGTTGCTGGTCACTCCACCTCGACCCAGCGCCTCCTTGAGACCTTTGATCAGATGCCAGTCAATTTGAATGCCAGGACAGAGCACCAGATACTCGTACTCAATGGCTTGTCCTGTCCCTGTAATGACCACATTGCGATCGGGATCCAGCTTCATCACCCGCGCTTGAATCCAAGTCGCCCCCTCAGGAATTACATCCTTTTCATCGCGAATAAATTTGCCAATAGGAGCTACACCACCGCCCACGAGCGTCCAGCCAGGTTGATAGTAATGTTTATCAGACGGTTCAATGATGGCAATATCTAGAGAGCGGTTTCGCCTCAGTAGTTGAGCTGCCACTGTAATCCCGGCTGCTCCGCCCCCTACAATCAGGATTTGATGGTGCTTTACCGGAGAGACACTTGCCTCAACAGCCGAGAGCTTTTGGTGAATCGGCTCAGTCAATTGTGCTGATTGGGCTTGCTGTGCAGTTGGTAACACGGTAGTTCCTCAAATGAAATGAAAATGCAGTCAAGGTGAAATGGAAGGAGTGAAACCCAAGTCAATTAATGCAAGTCAACTAATGTGAGATGCTAACCATACATGTCATATCATACATATTATCATACTACTAAGTAGTAATACAGTTGCTCTTTCTAAAAGAAACTTTAACTCTACGCTACGAGGTTTTCCTGTAAGGTGAAGTGCACGCTAAGCAGGAGGGGAAGGGATCCATCCGGCTTCTCCCTCTACTAGCCCTGTAAATCCTGAGTAGGTAGTTTAACATACATTGACTTGTTAATGATATTGCTGTATAGCTATCTAAGGATGCTTGGGTTGGCGCCACAGGGTGATTCTACCCGTGGGGAATGGCTACCTCACCTCTTCCCGATCCCGGTTGTTGCTGTTGGATTCGTAGGAGTTAATACCTAGAGAACAGGGTTGTTTACGTCAGCAGAGGATGCGCTGGTTTAGTTTATCCAGTACATGAGTGTCGGGGTCACAGCGTTTCTACCGTTGCTGAAGAAAAACATTGGAATCCCTGGTTTGCTGAGCGAAGCTGCGATCGGTTCATTGAACTTAATAGACCGAATCTTCCTTATCCAGGGAAGATTTAGGGTTATGGAGGCAGTTTCAATAGGTGAATAGTGTGACAACGTGTTAGAAAAGCCAGTCTGCTGATAGGACATTGAAAAATAGATAACATTAGGGTACGAGTGATGAGTGG
Organism: Thermostichus sp. DG02_5_bins_236; assembly: GCA_039794885.1. GTDB lineage: Bacteria > Cyanobacteriota > Cyanobacteriia > Thermostichales > Thermostichaceae > Thermostichus. The sequence goes on along the minus strand of JAUQVI010000137.1, from coordinate 3,584 downwards.
AAAACAACTAGTTGGCATTCATTCAATTGACAATGAGATATTTGTTGCTGGGGAACTTAGCCTAGAGCAATTACAGCAAGCCTCTCAACAAGGATTGAGATCGGTGATTAACTTGAGAATCCCGAAGGAGAAGGGATTTCTAGCCGATGAGCCACAAGTTGTGAAGTCATTAGGAATGGAGTACATCCATATTCCTGTCAATCCCTCTAGCTTAAGTAGCGAACTTGTGGCTCAAATTTTTGAACAGATTGATCAACTTGCGAAACCCATCTTGATGCACTGCTCCCTGGGGTTGCGCTCGGCTGGAATAGCATTATTGCGGACTGGAGTGAAGCGGGGCATAACTGTTGAAGAGTTCCTGCAACGAGCAGAGGAGATGGGGTTGGATTTTGACGATCGTCCTGTTGTCAAGCAATTCTTTTTGGATTACATCACCCAACATCTAGATTCACAAGGAAGATTCGATGACAAACATAAGTGAAGTTACTGTAATTGTTCTTGTCAGCTTCAATGTAATTGTTTGAGACTTTTGTTCTTTCTTCTCTAAAAAAGAGATTACTGAGTTAGCAAGCTACCACATTACTGAATATTCTTAAAATATGTCTGAGTCCTTCACATATGGGCAAAGAGATTTATGGCTTGATTCTGGTTTCAATATCAAGACTTGATCCAAATCCAACTTGTATTCTCTTTGGTGTCTGCAAACCTAGAGTGCTGTATCGTCTACTAGAAATCATGACGCTTAGGTAATACGGAAATAGCTTGAAGCAATAATAGATTAAAGTTACCTCTTTGAAAGAAGGATGATCCGCCTGAATGTGAGCAGGCTTACCAGCTAAGGCAAAAATGTGCCCACCAGACTGATGCGTCAGACATAAATTTCGTTGCAATCGGCAATCATTTAGTTTGGCATGACTGAGAAAAACAACCTGGGGAGATACATCAGTGTTTACTACTATCATTGGGAACTTTCTGGCAATTTGTATTGGCATTAGCTTGGGACTGATCGGTGGAGGTGGATCGATATTAGCTGCTCCTATCCTCATTTATGTTATGTCCGTTCCGCCAAAGTCTGCCTTTGCTATGACTTTAGTCATTGTGGGGATTGCGAGTGTAATCGGTGCAATCCCTCACTGGCGGCAGGGGAATGTCAATCCTAAAATTATTGCACTGTTTGCACCTGCTTCTATGTTAGGGTCCTATCTGGGAGCACGCTTGGCCTCGTTACCGTTCATTACAGCTACAATTCAACTGGTTACCTTCGGAGTCATGATGCTGATTGCTTCGATCAGCATGATTCGTAAAGGGACAAGCAAGTCAGAAGAACCACTCAATTACGTTGAACATCGTGATCAACCTACGATTATTCCCAAATGGTTTGGGATTGCACTAGAAGGGTTGTTGGTTGGAGTGCTAACAGGCTTTGTTGGTATTGGTGGCGGATTTCTGGTGATTCCGGCATTGGTGTTGTTCGGCGATACTCCTATGAAGGAGGCAGTAGGAACATCTTTGATTATCCTGACTCTGAAATCTGTTACTGGGTTTGCCGGATACTTTGGTCATGTTCCAATTGATTGGAATTTACTTTTGTCTTTCACAGTTGCATCCAGCGCAGGGATTCTTTTGGGATCCTATCTTAATCAGTTTGTCAGTGCAAAGCAACTGGAGAAGGGATTTGGCTACTTTGTCTTAGTCGTCGCTATCTTTGTTTTGATCAAGCGGTGATCCTTGAGTGATTGCTTCTAGACCTGGGGTTGGCTTGTAGGAAGAGGCTAGAGTGGAAAAGCCAGATCACTTTGGGGTTGCCTTTTATGTCTGTCCCATCCGTTCCTCTGCTTGGGCAATCTCTATCGGCACTGAAAGATTGGGCCGTAGCCCAAGGACAACCCGCCTATCGTGGGCAACAACTCCACAACTGGGTTTACCAAAAAGGGATCCGCTCGCTGGAGCAGGTGACGGTGTTTCCTAAGGCTTGGCGAGAGGGGCTGCAAAACTACCCGGTGGGGCGATCCCAAAGGGTGCAACGGACGGAAGCCCGCGATGGCACGGTGAAATATCTGCTGGGGTTGGCGGATGGGCAGTTGATCGAGACGGTGGGGATCCCGACGAGTAAGCGCCTGACAGTGTGTGTGTCTTCTCAGGTGGGCTGCCCCATGGCCTGTGATTTTTGTGCTACCGGCAAAATGGGCTATCGACGCAACCTAGAATTGCACGAAATTTTAGATCAGGTTTTGACTGTACAGGAGGATTTTGGTCGCCGCGTCAGCCACATTGTGTTTATGGGCATGGGAGAACCCCTCCTCAACCGCGATACGGTAGTGCAAGCGATTCGCAGTCTCAATCAAGATATGGGTATCGGCCAACGTCACATTACCCTGTCCACGGTGGGGGTACCGCGACAAATTGCTTGGCTAGCCCAGCAGGATCTGCAGATTACTCTGGCCGTCAGTCTGCATGCCCCTAACCAAGTGCTACGGCAGCAGTTGATCCCGTCGGCAGCTCACTATCCCTTGGAGTCTTTGATTCAGGATTGCCGAGACTACATGCTCAGTAGTGGGCGGCGAGTGAGTTTTGAATATACCTTGCTGGGAGGGGTGAACGATCTACCCATCCATGCCCGGCAATTAGCGGAACTGTTACGCAGCACCAGCCACTCAGGGGTACAACTGCATGTGAACCTGATCCCCTACAACCCCATCTCTGAGGCCGACTATCAACGCCCTCACCCGACACGGGTCGAAGAGTTTGTCCGACAGCTAGAGCAGCACCATGTGCAGGCCAGTGTGCGCCAAACCCGGGGCTTAGATGGCAATGCTGCCTGTGGCCAACTACGGGGATCCTTTCTACAAAATCGCTCTGTCATGGTAGCCACTCCCTAGTTATCGGTAGGTAACGGGATCCCTATTAAACCACCCTTGCCTGAACAAGCCGGATTGGAAACTCAAAGGTTAATTCTGGAGCAAATCACCCTTTCCGTCTCCCAGAGTTCCTCCTTCCAAGCGGGAATGGAAACCTCCTAATCCATACCCAGAATCCTATCTCATCTATAAACACCAGCGTCTCCGGATCTATAGGCTTGATCCTTTCCCAGTACTCAACTCGCTTTCTCTGGACTGCTTCTGTTTTAACTTTCTCCCACCGATAGCTTTTTTTGAGCATCAGCCCATGTTGCTTACAAAATCCATCTATCTTGCTCCTGCTGACATTGACACCTAGCTTTTCCGTCAAGTACTCACCGTATTGCCACAATGTCCAGTCAGGATGTTCTTCTACTACTGCTAATGCAGCGGCTTCAGGCTGAGATAGGACGCTTTTTCTCTTTGTACCGAGTTTCTGAGATCGGTAGTGCGTCGTAAGTAATGCTGAGTTAATACATGATTTCTAAGTTTCCAAAGAATGATCAGGGTGCAATGCCCCAAATACAACTCAACTAGCATCGTTAAGTATGGAAAGATACATAATGGCAAGCAGCGCTATCGCAGTCATTCTTGTCATCGACAGTTCACACCTAATTCCACCAAGAAGTTTGTCTCGAAAGAACCTAAGTCTCTCGTTGATCAACTTTCTCTAGCAGCGATCACTAG
>JAUQVI010000136.1:0-9055 GCA_039794885.1 Thermostichus sp. DG02_5_bins_236 | reverse complement strand
TGCCCTTGGCACCAACATTAGAGGGGTTGGATTTTAACCGCAATTACCCACATGAATGGGCCCCGGAAAATGAGCAGGTGGGGGCAGGAGACTTTCCCTACTCAGAGCCGGAAACCCGAGCCATTGGAGAATTTATCCACACCCACCGCAATATCAACGGCTTTGTTACCTACCACACCTCCTCGGCGGTTCACATTCGTGCTTACGCCACCCATCCGGATGAGCATTACCCCCCCGAAGATCTAGACATTCACAAGCTGATTGGCGACAAAGCCACCGAGATCACCGGCTACCCCACCATTTCTGGCTATCATCACTTCCGCTACCACCCGAAAAAAGTTAGCCACGGTAACTTCAACAGCTATGCCTACGATGCGTTGGGTTGGTATGGCTTCACCACAGAACTATGGGATCTGCCCACTGAAGCGGGGGTGGAGAAGAAAGATTTCATCCAGTGGTTTCGCTGGCACCCAGAAGCGGATGATTTGAAGATGTTGAAGTGGAATGATCAGGTTTTGGGAGGACGTGGTTTTATCGACTGGCAGCCCTTCGAACACCCACAGTTGGGCTCGGTGGAAATTGGCGGTTGGGATTACAAAGCGGTTTGGCAGAATGTGCCCCCAGAATTGTTGCCGGAGCTATGCGATAAGCACAGCCGCTTTGCTATTGCCCATGCTTTGATGTCGCCACGCTTGGCGCTAGCTCGCAGCGAAGTTCACACCCTTGGAAAAACTGCTGACGGATCCCAGTCTTTATTTCGGGTGGTAGTGCAATACGAAAATCAAGGGTTCTTACCCACCTATACCAGCCAAAAAGCGCTGGAACGCAAGGCTGTTCGCCCGATTCAAGTCAGTCTTGATTTGCCCGAGGGATCCCGTTTAATCATGGGATCCCAGCTGCAGCAGATCGGCCATTTGGAGGGCCGCTCCAACAAAGCTTACGGAGAGATCATGTCTTCTAGCGCAGGCATTGACTATCGCCGCAAGGTGGAATGGGTGATCCAAGCGCCTGAGGACAGTTCCCTAGAGATTGTTGCCCAAGCGGAGAGGGCTGGAACGGTGCGTACTCAGTTGTTGTTGAAGGGCTAGGGTTCTGGCCATTTTCTTGTCGCTTTGAGTCATGGGCACCTCGCTCACAGAGCGCGTTTCACGAACGAAAAATCCACATTTTTCTTTAGAAAGGACTCTTACAGCACCCAATCGCTCCCCATTTCAATGCTGTAGAACCCTTGCTAAGCCATCCCGGATCCCTCAGCAGCAATGAATCCCAGATTCCTTCCGGATAGGGATCCCAGCCTGAATTGAGTAGACCGATGCCACAGATGCTCAGGACTGGGCGTAAGCTGAGAGAGGCTCTCCTGACTGATCGTGAATCATGCCTCATTCCCAGCCCTCTTCCCCTGAAATCTCCCCACAAGATCCACGGGCACTGCGCAAAGCCCTGCGGGGATCCGGTACCTACTTTGCCAAAGGGTTTGAAGAACACAAAGATCAGGTGCAGTCGGATCTGCAAACCACTTACAAAAGCCCGCTAGTGGAGCAAATCCGCGCCCAGTCTTACCGTTATCAACAGGGAGAGATCACCATTCACCTGGCCAAGGCTTTTGGCTTTTGCTGGGGAGTAGAACGCGCCGTAGAGTATGCCTATGAGGCCCGGCGACGCTTTCCGGATCGGCAACTGTGGATCACCAATGAGATCATCCACAATCCACTGGTCAATCAGCACCTAGAGGATATGGGGATCCGCTTTGTCGGCAAAAGCTCGGATGGGAAAAAAGATTTTTCTCAAATTCAGCCTCAGGATGTGGTGCTCTGGCCAGCCTTTGGCGCGAGCGTAACTGAGATGGAGTTTTTCCGGTCGCAGGGAAATGAGATTGTCGATACCACCTGTCCCTGGGTCTCCCGAGTTTGGAACCAAGTGGACAAGCATCGAGCCGCCCAATTCACGTCCATTATCCACGGCAAATACAACCACGAAGAAACCCTTGCCACCAGTTCCTTTGCCCAGAAATATCTGGTGGTTCTCAACCTGGAAGAAGCGGAATGGGTCGCTCGCTACATTTTAGAAGGAGGAGATGCGGCAGACTTTCAGCAGCGTTTCAGCAAAGCCACCTCCCCCAACTTTGATCCGGCTCAAGATCTAGAGCGGATCGGCATCGCCAACCAAACCACCATGCTAGAAGGGGAAACCCGCGCCATTGCCAAACTGTTTGAAACCACCATGCTGCGCAAGTACGGCCCGCAACAGTTGGATGACCACTTCATGAGTTTCAACACCATCTGCAATGCCACCCAGGAACGGCAGGATGCCATGTTCGAGCTGATTGAGGATCCCTTGGATGTCATGGTGGTGATTGGTGGATTCAATTCTTCGAATACCACCCACCTGCAGGAGATTGCTCTGGAAAAGGGGTTGCCCTCCTTTCATATTGATGGCCCCGACTGCATCCAACCTGATAACTGCATCCGTCACAAGCCCCTCCACCAAGATCTGACTATCACAGAAGGGTGGCTGCCCGATGGGCCAGTTCACATTGGCATCACCTCCGGAGCCTCGACACCGGATCGGGTAGTGGAAGAAGTGATTCAACGCATTTTTGCCCTGCGTGAACCCTCTCGGATCCCTTCCTAAACCTGGATGGGATTCTAAGACGGGATCCCATCCGCTCTTTGAGGCTACTTTTGCGTGTTCACCACCCTTTTTCAGATCTACTTGCCATTGCTGGGCTGGACAATGCTGGGTTTTTTTCTCCAGAAAGGTATGCCGACCAGCTGGGATCGTTGGGTAGGACCCTATCCACTGGGGCGGTTCATGTTCTGGGTAGGGGTACCCCTCAGTATCATCGGATTCATGCAGGGGGTGGATCTCTCCGGGCAAATCTGGGTCGCCCCTCTGATCTGCTGGCTGTCGGTGGGGCTGGGATTTGGAATGGCCAGTGCTTGGCTCTGGTGGCAACGCCAGCATCAGGAAGGATCCGTACGGACAGATCTCATCTCCTGGAGCAGTGCCCAGCGGGGTAGTTTTCATCTAGCAGCTACCCTCGGGAATACCGGTTATTTGGGCTATCCCATTTGTCTGGCGGTGGCAGGGACGACTTACTTTGGCTGGGCCTTGTTTTACGATCTGTTGGGTACCTTGTTTATGGCCTATGGGTTTGGGGTCTGGGTGGCCAGCCGCTACGGCAACGCCTGTACCCAAGCTTGGCAAGTCGGGATCCATATTCTGCGTACCCCTGCCCTTTGGTCATTTGGGATGGGTCTATTGCTGGCGCATGAGCCGCTGCCGGGGTGGCTCTCTCAGGGGCTTATTGCTTTTGCTTGGGGCATGATTCCCCTTAGTTTGATGTTGCTGGGGATGCGGCTGGCACAGGTTAAACAGTGGGGATCCTTTCGTCCAGCCGGAGTGGCCCTCTTTATTAAACTATTGCTCGTCCCTTCACTGGTGGGAATGGGCTTAGCCTTTACCTCTTACCCACCACTAGCCAAATTGGTATTGGTTCTGCAGTCCGGTATGCCTCCCGCTATTGCCACGTTGGTGCTCACAGAAGAATACGACCTGGATCGAGAAATTACCGTGACAGCCTTGGCGGTAGGGTATTTGGCGGTTTTATTGACTTTACCCCTTTGGCTAGGGCTGTGGGGAACCTGAAGGGGCTTTACCGAATCAATATCAAATAAGCTATCAATAAGCTAGGTGAGACAAAGCCTGCTCAAGATAGTGATGCACCAGCTGATCCAGCTCAGCATCTTGGCTGGGCAACTCGTGTCCCTGTAACCATCCTTGAAAACCAGAGCTTTCTACAATCGCCTGACGCAATGGCTTCCAAACCGCTTGCGCACGCAGTGCCGTATCAGAACTGAGAGCAGGACTTGTCATGGCAAGGAAGAGTAGAAATCAACCATCCTCAGAATAACGTGGATCCCAGTTGGGTTTGGCTGCCCAGGATACAAACTCTAGGGCGCGTTATCAATTTATTCCAGAAGCCCTGTCAACTCAGAGGGTGATCGCGCCCGCCCCACAAAACAGGCTAGGGGCTGAAACACCTGCTCTACAAAAAACCTATAGCCAACTGTTCACAGCCCCCAGTTATTCCATTGTTCCGCCCCGTTACGATGGCCATTTTCCCGGCTGAAGCGAAGATGCTCTTCGATGCGGGCTATAGAATCAAACCTCACAGGACAGGTTCTTGGAGAATTTTCCACAGCCACCATCTATAAATTGCCCACATCTGGCATGGAATAGGAGTCACCTGAACTGAGGGGCTGGGCTGCTTGCACCTCCATACGGGCCAAGGTTGTGGCTGCATCCGCCAGCTGTAATGCCAGGTTAGCCCGGCTAATCGGATCCCGTGCATTCCAGAGATCCTGCCCCAAACAAAACACCCGATAGCGAAAGGCTTTGATCGAGCGCGAGGGGATCACTTTGACGGTCATGGCTATAACCTCTTTTCCACTAAGCGCTGAGTCTTGAGAAGAACCCGCTCGGGCTCTAAATACACAAACGTTACCAACACAACTTCGTCGGCAGCCTTGATTTCCACCGGGCAAGTGGCTTTTTGCGGTTCCACCTGTTCGTGCCATACCCCCACAGTGTATTCCCCAATCGGCAGGTCATCAAACCCAGCATCGGCGTAGATCAACTCGATGGTTTCTTCAGCGATCAGTTGCCCGTCGCGCTCCAAAAAACTGAGGAAAGGGATCCCATCGATGGAGGTCAGAGCATTGTTGGCTTGATTGCGGATCATCACGAAGATATCAGACATAAGGAGTGCCATCAGCGCCCAGCCTCATTATCTGAGCGATTGGCATGGGGTGGTTTTGAGACAATGAAAGGCCTTAGTGACCAAACCCCTTACCTTTTGTAACCGGGCGAACGACACAAGCTTGCAACTTCTCCCGCAACTGGGCTGTATCCAGGTGCTGGCCGATCAGAACCAACTGGTTTTTGGGTTGGCGTGGCCATTCATCGCTGCTCAAGGTATAGCGCCGACCACTGAGGTGGAAAATATGGCGCTCTAGGCTCTCGTCGAACCACAACACCCCTTTTGCCCGAAACACCGCATCCGGCAACTCATTCAGGAAGTTTTGGAAGGCATCTAGAGAAAGAGGCTGGTCACTCTCAAACGCTAGGGAGTTAAAGCCCTCAGCTTCGATGTGGTTGTGGTGATGATGGTCATGGCTGTGATCGTGGTCGGGATGGTCACAATGCTCATGGTCATGATCAGGGTGGTGATGATCATGCTCTGCACGATGCGGAGTGTCATCGTGATGGTCATGCGCCGTTTCTTGGGGCAAAGTACCGGCCTGGAACAGATCCGTATCCAAAATTAGCTCCAATGGCACTGCACTGTTGGTGGAGCGCAAGATGCGAGCATCTTCTTTGATTTCGCGGATTCGTTTTTCCAGACGCTCTAACTCAGGTTCCTCAACCAGATCTGTCTTGTTGAGGAGAATGACATCCCCATAGGCAATTTGGCTGTAGGCGACATCGCTATTGAACAGATCGGGGGCAAAGTTGGTGGCATCGACTAGGGTGACAATCGAGTCCAGCCGGGTCAAATCTCGCAGTTCCGGCCCTAAGAAGGTCAGGGCAACCGGCAAGGGATCCGCTAACCCTGTTGTTTCCACCACCAGGTAATCGATTTTATCGGAGCGCTCCATGAGCCGCAGCACGCTCTCGGCAATATCTCCACGCACTGTGCAGCAAATACAGCCGTTATTCAGTTCCACCAAGTCTTCTTCGCTAGAGACGATCAGTTCCGAATCAATGCTGATCTCACCAAACTCGTTCACCAGCACCGCTGTGCGCATCCCCTTTTGGTTGTTGAGAATGTGATTGAGCAGGGTGGTTTTACCACTGCCCAAAAAGCCGGTGATCAGGGTGACAGGGAGGCCCCTTTTGGGCACTTCGATGGTTGTGGTCATGGAGAAACTAGGGATTCAGTAGAGGAACTCTTCCACTTTATCCTTACCCTCTAGCCCACGACGAAACTCGAATTGGCCGGTACTGGGGAGCTTTTGTTCAGGCCCAGACAACACAAAGGGATCCTGATCAGCGCTGATCAAGATCCCAAAAGAGCTGTTGTGAATTAGAGTCTGTGACTCTAAGTGCAGTCAGACCCAACTCATCCCCTTAACTGCGGATAGGGATCCCAGGCAGGGTCAGTTTGGGCTGCTCCGGCAAATCGGGTTCGGGGCCGAAATTGGTGATCAATGTCAGGAATTGAGCCTCTTCAGGGAGATCTCCCTCAAAAACCAAGCGTGTTGCCCAGTCGCTAGTAGGGTCGATTTCCAGCTCGGGATTCTCTTCGGGGGTGGCAAGGGCATAGGTATTGCCCAAATCATCCACCAGAATCAAGCCAGATTCCGTAGCATTGAGGGCCACCGAGATTTCGCTTTCATTGGTGACGATCAAATCCAGCTCGATTTGCTCCCCATTGGCTTCCAAAGCCGCCACTTGCAGCGTTACCGTATCCTGATCCTCTGCCTGAAAGGTGGGATCCAGTTCTTCTTGGCTGACCCAGGTCTCAGGGGCGGGATCCATTGGCTCTTGAGCTTGAGGTTGATCCAGCGGGGATCCGAGCGGATCCACAGGCGCAGTTAGATCGGGATCTACAGGACTGGTAAAGGGATCATCGATAGTGCCGTTGTTCACAGCAGACTGTTCGGGAGCCGGTTGACAAGCCACTAACAAAGCGGGAGTCACGGTGAGAAAAGCCAGTAAGGACATTGCTCGCTTCATGAGCACCTCCTTTGAGGAAATGAAGAACAACCCATACAAAAGCAGGCTGTCAGAAGACATCTGCGGCCCCAAGCCGATGGGGGATCAAGGCTTGCTGAACTCTTGGGGTTGGTCACATCCTAAAAGGGACATTGTGAAGAGGACGTGAAAGACCGCCCAAAGGCGGGGCTATCATAGCTGGGTACTCCGAGACCTGTGATGAACTCTGTGCAAATTCGCTTCGGTGTGGTGAGCGATCCCCACATTGCCATTCCCTCCACCATTTGGGATCATCCCAGTCGCTTTCATTTGGTGGAAGTGAGCATTCCGGCGCTGGAGCAGGTTTTGCAGCACTTCGCCCGGTTGGATCTGGATTTTCTGCTCTTGCCTGGGGATCTCACCCAGCATGGGGAGCCTGAAAACCATGCCTGGCTGGCGGAGCGATTGTCTCAGCTACCGTTTCCTGCCTATGTGGTGCCGGGCAACCACGATGTGCCTCAACGGCAGGCAAATGACCGTTCTATTGGTCTGGCGGATTTCCCCCGTTATTACCGGGCCTTCGGCTATGAAGATGAAGGAGCTCTGGATTACAGTCGCTTGTTACGGCCAGGGGTACGTCTGATTGGCCTCAATTCCAATGATTTTGATGCCCAAGGCCACTTGGTCGGCCATCTCAAACCGGAGCAACTGGCTTGGCTGGAACAGGAATTGGCGGCAGCAGAGGAAGAGCTGGTGCTGCTGATGGTGCACCACAATGTGGTTGAGCATTTACGGGGGCAATCTTTACACAGTTGGGGGCAGCGCTACATGCTGCAAAATGCCTCTCAGTTGCGGCGGCGGCTGCAAACCTATGGGGTGCAGCTGGTGTTTACCGGACATTTGCACATTCAGCACATTGCCCGTCGGGGTAACCTCTACGACATCACCACCGGCTCTTTGGTTAGTTTTCCCCATCCCTACCGTGTTGTTGATATTGAGTCGGATCCGGAAGCCGGGATCCAAGTGAATATCGAAAGTTATCAGGTCGGATCCCTGCCTGGTTGGCCTCATCTACAAGAGTTCTCGCGGGAGTGGATGGGTCAGCGCAGCCAACCTGTGGTCGTTAAATTTCTGAATTCTTCCCCCTTCTGTTTGCCGCTCGAACAAGCGGAAGCCTTGGCTCCCCAATTGCGCTATTTCTGGGCTAGGGTGGCGGCAGGGGATCCAGAGCTGCATTTCCCACAGTTGCCGCAGCCTGCAGGCCGTTGTTTGGAGCGCCTCAGCCATTCCTTCCGCTCTCCACCGGATAATTGTGCACAACTGCACCTGCCCCCTCGTCGCCAGCTCAGTCGCGTGTGAAACCTTATAGCACCCTTCTGTTGATTCCCACCGGTATTGGGGCGCGTATTGGCGGTTTTGCCGGAGATGCCCTACCGATTGCCCGTGCTTTGGCGGCAACGGTGGAGCGGCTGATCAGCCATCCCAATGTGTTAAACGGGGCCAGCTTATTCTGGCCGCTGAGCAATGTGCTCTACGTGGAAGGATATGGTCTGGATCGATTTTGTGCCGGGCTGTGGAACTTGCGGCCTGTGCGCCAAAACCGGGTCGGGGTGGTGTTGGATGCCGGCATCCCAGCCGATCTGCAACAACGACAAATTCATGTTATCCAGGCAGCCCAAGCTACGCTGGGCTTAGAGATTGGCCCTTGCTGCACCACCTCTCAACCTTTGGGCATTACCGTCGGCTACTCTCCCTCGGGGGCCAGCCAGGGATCCCTGGCCCGGCCTGATGCGCTTCTGCAGGCGGCCCAGGATCTGGTGGATGCCGGAGCAGAGGCGATTGCGGTGGTGGCTCGCTTCCCGGATGATCTCGATTTCAGCCAATACGAACAGGGGAGGGGGGTGGATCCCCTAGCAGGGGTGGAGGCCATCTTGAGTCATCTGGTGGTACGGCAGTTGCGCATCCCTTGTGCCCATGCTCCTGCTTTCTATGCCGAACCGGATCCAAAGCCTGTCCATCCTCGTGCGGCGGCTGAGGAGGTGGGGTTTACCTTTTTGCCCTCGGTTTTGGCGGGGTTGAGTTACGCGCCTCAGTTTGTCTTGCGCGGGGATCCAGCTCAAGCGGGGGATATTCAGGTGGAGCAGGTGGATAGTGTGATTGCGCCGGCAACAGCTTTTGGGGGGCCGGGATTGTTGCATTTGGCCAGTCGATCCAAACCGCCTCTATTTGTTGCTGTCCGGGAAAATACCACCGTGATGCAAGTCCATCCCCGTCAGTTGGGGATCCCTTATGTGGAGGTCAGCTCCTATCTGGAGGCCATTGGTGTGATTGTGGCCCACAAGGCTGGGGTATCGTT
>JAUQVI010000135.1:0-9129 GCA_039794885.1 Thermostichus sp. DG02_5_bins_236 | reverse complement strand
TCGATCCAACGGTTCGACTCTCTGACTTGGTGAAAAACTTGAAGTCAGTATCAGCCCGGAAAATGCGCCAAGAGTTTGCTGAACAGCTCCGCCCTTATTATTGGAAGCCCTATTTCTGGAATCGGGCCTATGGGCTGATAACCACGGGCGGCAGGGCCAGCATTGAAACTCTCTTGAAGTACATCCAGAACCAGGATGATCCGCGTAAACTCCGCCCGCCGCTAACTAGCGAATCACGCTTCCCGTCCATTCGTAGGATGCGCGGCGGCGTTGCTCAAATGATTCAGCTAGGCCAATGTTTATGGGTTACTCCCGAAGCATCTCCAACGATGCCGGGTCGATATCCGCCTCCATTTGTGTGGCTGCATCGTAACGGGCCTCGCGCAGGTTGGCCAGTTTGAGCTTGCACCGGGTTAAGGTAGCCCCTTTTAGGTTGGCGCTGGTAAAGTTGGCCCCCACCAGATCTACTCCACTCAGATCAGCCCCACTCAAATCCGCTCCGATGAGATTGGCCCCACGCAAGTTGGCCCCTTGCAACTGGGATCCCTGGAGTTGGGCATTTTCCAAGGTGGCCAGTCGCAGGTTGGATCCCTTCAGATCAGCCCCACTCAAATCCGCCCCGCTTAAGTAAGCCCGCTCCAAGTTGACTGCGGCCAGTTGGGCCTGTTTGAGCACCGCCCCGCCAAAGTCAATCCCAGACAGATCTGCCCCCTCCAGTTTGGCATCCGCCAGTTGGCTGTTGCTGAAGTCTCGCTCGCCGCTGCCGTAACGTTGCAGCAGTTCTGCCACTGTTTCAGCCATTGCAGGTTCCTATGCCGGACGAATCGGATCGTACCTAGGAACGGGCTTGTCGCCAAGAGGTACAGCTCTGCCACGGATCCCTCACCTTGGCAAGATACCCTCGTACAGGGGCAGTTGGTCATCTCTATTCTCTGTCTATCCCTCTATCCCCGGAGCCGCTTTTGAAGCAGAGGTGGGTTCACCTTGTTAGGATGTGCCCGATGCCATTTCCCCGGGATTCTGATCATGAGTTTGCCCCGTGTGCCCCGCTCCCGTCCTCGCCCGAAGCTACGCTCGATCCCCCGCCGCAAAACCGAATCCGCTCTCTACGCCGAAATGCAGCAGCTCACTGTCGAAAAGCAGCGGCTCAACCAAGAATTGGAATCGATTCAAGAACGACAAGGGCAAATTCACACAAGGCTCCAGGAAATCGACCAAGCCATGCAGAAACTGAAGCAAGACGCCGCAATCTTTGCGGATGCTGAAGCGAAGCCTGCTTTTACCCCAGAACCGGACGGCATCAAACCCCACTCCTCTCGCTTTCCACCCATGACTTTTGACTACTGATTGGGGAGTAGCAGAGGGAAAATCCGTAGCCAATTCAACAATCTGATGATCTGCTTCGGCGGACTCTGGAATCAACCCCTGTGAACGGTTTATTCTCAGTCTGGTTACCCTGCTGTTTACTCTCTAGGGCTTATGACTTCTTTGCTAAGGACTCCGCGTCGCCGTCAGTTGCTGTCTTGGATGCTGGGGCTGTTGCCAACCCTTATACTCAGGGGGACAACACCTGCTTTTGCACAAACCCCGATTCAAATGGGCTACAGCAGCTGGGCCGGCTGGTGGCCGTGGGCGATTGGTGAGGAGGAGGGCATCTTCAAGAAAAATGGGGCCAATGTGCAGTTGCGCTGGTTTGATGGCTACATCGAGTCGATGGAAGCTTTTGCTGCCGGACAATTGGATGCCAACACTCAAACTCTGAACGACACCATCTCCTTTGCGCCGGAATCGGTGAATGGTCAGGTGGTGGTGCTGGTTAACGACAACTCGGCAGGCAACGACAAGATCATCGTCAGTGAAGAGATCAACACCATTGCTGATCTCGTCGGTAAGCGGGTAGCCGTAGAAGAGGGGGTGGTGGATGATTTTCTTCTCACACTCGGCCTGGAACGGGAGGGGTTTTCTCGGGATGATGTGATCATTGTGCCGCTGGAAACCGGAGCTGCCGCTGCTGCGTTTGCCGCCGGACAGGTGGATGCCGTCGGTGCTTTCCCCCCTTTTTGGTTGACAGCTCTGGAGCGACCCGGCAGCAAAGAGCTATTCTCTTCGGCGGAATTTCCGGGGGCCATTCCCGATTTGTTGGTGGTGAGCCAAAAGCTGATTGATGAGCAGCCGGATCAGGTGCAAGCTTTGGTAAACAGCTGGTTCGACATCTTAAAGTTTATGGAGGAAAACCCGGAACGGGCAGACGAAATTATGGCCAGACGCGCTGGAGTTACCCCAGAAGAGCTGCAACTGTTCAAGGATGGCACCCGTTTTTTCACCCTTGAAGACAATCTGGAAGCCTTTAGCCCTGGCGAGGGCATGCAACACATGCCCTATGCCGCCGTGCAAATGACGGAATTTATGGTGGGGGTGGGCTTTATTTCGGAAGGGCCTCCAGATCTAGACGCGCTGTTCGATGACCGCTTTATCCGTGCCTACGCAGAGTCGGTTGGAGTGGGACAGTAATTGTTTGGCTCTGCTGAGAGTACAGGGATCCCTCTAGGAAGTGAGAAGGTAGGATGCTAACGACCCCGGTTGAATCTCCCCCCACCCGCCCCAGCTTGCCCCCGACGGTGTTTTGGCGCATCGCAGAAGGGATCCCGCGCCCACTGACTTTGGTGCTGACGGTGTTATCGGTATTGGTGCCCTTTGGGTTGTGGTGGGGGCTATCGGTGTCGGGGTGGGTGCCACCGCGCTTTTTGCCTTCTCCCCCTTTGGTGTGGGCGGCCCTAATGCGTCTGTGGCGAGATGGGTTGCTCTGGAAGGATACTGTGGCCAGTTTTGGGCGGGTGAGCAGTGGTTTTTTGTTGGCAGCCGTGGTGGCGACCCCACTCGGTATTGCCATGGGCACCTTTGCCACTATCCGCGCCCTGATCGAGCCGATTAGTGGCATTTTTCGCTACATGCCGGCCCCCGCTTTTACCCCCTTGTTGATTATTTACTTGGGGTTGGATGAGGCCCCCAAGATCGGCCTGATTTTCATCGGCACCGTCTTTTTCAACATGCTGATGATCATGGATGCGGTGAAGTTCATCCCAAAAGAGCTGATCGAGGCCACCTACACCCTGGGGGGACGGCGTTGGCAGGTGTTATTGCAGGTGATCACTCCCTACATCACCCCTAACATTCTGGATGCTTTTCGCATCAACATGGCAGCTTCCTGGAACTTGGTGGTGGTGGCGGAATTGGTGGCGGCCAATGAGGGCCTGGGCAAGCGGATTCAACTGGCACAACGCTTTTTTAGAACTGAAGAGATTTTTGCTTGCCTGATTGTTTTGGGCTTAATTGGGTTTTTACTGGATTTGCTATTGCGGCGTTTGGTGCGGTTGACTTGCCGTTGGGCGTTCTTGTGAGGTTGCTGTGCATTTGGAAGTGGTTGGCCTGAGCAAATCTTTCCCGAGCCGTCAGGGATCCCTCTTGGCTTTGGATGGAGTCGATCTGCATGTGGAGTCGGGGGAGTTTGTCTGCGTGGTGGGGGCTTCTGGCTCTGGCAAAACCACCCTGTTGCGTCTGATTGCCGGATTGGATCAACCCAGCCAGGGATCCATTACTGTGGATGGGGAGCCGGTGATCGGGCCGGGGGCAGATCGGGGGGTGGTGTTTCAGTCCTATACCCTCTATCCGTGGATGAATGTAGCGGAGAATGTCGGCTTTGGCCTGAAATTGCAGGGGGTCAACCGGCAGGAACGGGCGGCACGGGTGGACTATTTTCTGGAGATTGTCGGTTTGGAGCGCTTTGCCAAGGCTTTGCCCAAGCAACTCTCTGGGGGTATGAAGCAGCGGGTGGCCATTGCCCGTGCCCTGGCAGCCCAGCCGAAAATTCTCCTGTTGGATGAACCTTTTGGCGCTTTGGATGTGCAAACCAAAGAAACGATGCAGGAGTTTTTGCTGAATCTCTGGCAACGTACCCGCACCTCAATTTTGATGATCACCCACGATGTGGAAGAGGCGGTCTTTCTCTCCCAGCGCATTTATGTGCTTACTGCCCATCCGGGCCGGGTAAAGCGGGAGATCTGGGTGGATTTGCCCAGCCGGCGAGACTACAGCCTCAAGCGCACTGCTGTTTTTCTAGATATTAAGGATGAAATCGCAGCTCTCCTACGGGATCGACAAGAAGAGATCCCTTTGAACAGTACTGCACCCGCCGGTTGAGAGAGTAATTTTCAAGCAAACACCACCGTTTTGTTGTGGTAAACCAAAACGCGATTTTCTAGGTGGTAACGCACAGCTCTGGCCAGGACCAGCCGCTCCATATCTCGGCCCTTGCGGATCAGATCGGCCACAGTATCGCGGTGGCTCACCCGTATCACGTCCTGCTCGATAATCGGCCCTTCGTCCAGGTCTTCGCTAGCGTAATGGGCTGTTGCCCCGATGATCTTCACCCCCCGTTGATGGGCGCGGTGGTAGGGATTGGCCCCGGCAAAAGCCGGTAGCGTCGAGTGGTGAATGTTGATCACCGGCGGGGCTTGGCGGAGCAGGGATCCGCTCAAAACCTGCATATACTTGGCCAGCACCACCAGATCAATCTGATACTGCTGCAGGAGGGCAAGTTGTTGGGCTTCCGCTTCCGCTTTGTGGTCTGGAGAAACAGGGATGTAGTGGTAATCGATGCCAAAGGAGCGGGCTATGGGTTCTAAATCCGGGTGGTTGCTGAGGATCAGGGGAATGTCTGCCGGTAACTCCCCAGCCCGTTGCCGCCAGATCAGATCCAGCAGGCAGTGGCTTTGTTTGCTGGTCCAAAGGGCAAGGCGAGGACGGGCATCGGAAAAGTGCAGTTGCCAGTTGGCTTGGATCCCACGAGCAATGCCAGAAAAAGCAGGAATGATTTCCGCCCGTTCCAGTTGGAAACCCTCTAGATCCCACTCAATGCGGCTCAAGAACAACCCTGCCTCTGGATCCGTGTGGTGATCGGCATGAATAATGTTGCCATCGTAGCTGTGGATAAAGGCGGAGAGCTTGGCAACCAACCCTTTTTGATCAGGGCAAGACACCAACAGGGTGGCACTGGGCATAGGCAGGGGCAAGAGAGTGCTCAACTTTTTCACCCTACGGCCTGGATTGAGTCAGGAGCAAGCACTCCAATACTGGGTAGAACTTTCAAAAACAAAAAATGGCACCGGTTATAACCGGTTATAAAAGGAGCAGCAAGGATGAGCTTTTGCCAGTCTTTTTGCAAAACCAGTCTTTTTGCAAAAGTTGAATAGACTGCGCCAGAGCCTGAATAACAGGCCGGAGAAACTCCGTATTGGCCAGCCCTCAGTCCACGCGGTTAATCTCCTCCAACAACCAGGGATCCACGGGTTGCCCATCCAAGCGTTTTAGGTCAATTCGAATCCACATCACTGCCGAGGAACCGGGCGGGGGCAGCTCCTGATGAAAGGAAATCTCGTAGTCCGAGGGGTTTTGATCGTGTTGCCGCAGCCAAGTTTCCACCCTCGAGGGAGCAAAGTAGGACTGCCCTTGCTCGAACATGCGGGTGATTTCCATGCCAAAGCAAAGCGGGTTGAAACGAGCCATGGGAGTCAGTTAGGCAGGGTCTGCCGTTTGAGGGTTTTCGGCTTCGGGTGTAGTGGCCATCGGCTCTGGGTCGGGGGTGGGTTCCGGCTCTGGTACCGGTTCTGTGGGACGGTTTGCTGTAGCCACGGACTCGGTTTTGGGCTGAGGATCGGCTTTCGTTGTGGAAGTTTTGGGAGACGTGACGGCTGTTGTTGTGGTGCGAGTCGCTTTTTCCAGTTCTCGTGCCTCTTTGTTGAGTTGTGTCTCAAACTCTCTGGAGGCATCCTGCAAGCTGCGCAGGGTTTTGGCCAAGGTTCGCCCGATTTCAGGCAGTTTGCGCGGCCCAAAAACCAAAAGAGCCACCGTAAAGATGACCAACATTTCCGGCAGTCCGACACCAAAAAAATTCATGAGCCCTGGCAGAGTACGGTTATAAGGGATCCCTTCGATTCCCTAGACTGACATCTTCTCGATGCCAATCGCAAGCACATTTTCCTATTCTGATGGCTTTACTGTTCTATTCCCTGGTCGCACTGCTACCGATTTTTACTGTGTTTCTGTTGTTGGTGGTGGGGCGTCGTCCTGCCAGCCAAGCCATGCCGACAGCCTTGGGAGTGACCTTGGGGGTGGCGTTGCTGATATGGCAAGTCCCCTTGCGGCAGGTGATGGCCTCTTTGGTGCAGGGGCTGGTGATCACAGCTGAGATTCTCTACATCGTGTTCGGGGCCATTCTGCTGTTAAATGTGTTGCGAGTCTCGGGAGCCATCAGTGTCATTCGGCAAAACCTACTCGATCTTTCAGGGGATCGACGGATCCAGGTGATCCTGATCGCTTGGTTGTTTGGCAGTTTTATCGAAGGGGCCTCCGGCTTTGGCACTCCTGCGGTGATTTGTGTGCCCTTGCTGGTGGCAGTGGGGTTCCCAGCTATGGCGGCGGTGATGGCGGCCCTGATCATCCAAAGCACCCCTTCCACATTTGGGGCAGTGGGAACCCCAATTCTGTTTGGAGTCGCCACCGGATTAGGGGGATCCGAAACCGTTGAACGTGCTTTGGATAACCAGAATGTCTCTTTCGCGGGGTTTCTGCTGCAGGTGGCTGCCCAAGCTGGGATCCTACATGCCTTGATCGGTAGTTTCATTCCCTTGATTTTGGTGTTGATCCTCACTTGCTTCTTTGGGGAACAGCCCTCCTGGTCAGAAGGATTAAAAGTTTGGCCGTTTGCCCTCTTCGCGGGTGTTGCCTTTACGCTGCCCTATACTCTCGCGGCGGTCTTGTTAGGGCCAGAGTTCCCTTCTTTGATCGGGGGATTGGTGGGCTTGGGGCTGGTGGTTGCCGTGGTGCGGCGGGGTTGGTTACTACCGGAGCAGAGCTGGGATTTTGCCCGCGAATGGCCCTCGGAGTGGACGGGATCCCTGATGCCCCAATTACGAGCGGCTCCCGCTGCTATGACCGTGGTGAAAGCGTGGTTGCCCTACCTGTTGCTGGGGCTGTTGCTAGTGGTGTCTCGGCTGCAAGCTCTGCCGCTACGGGAATGGCTACAAAGTGTGCGACTCAGTTGGCCCAACTTATTTGGCACAACCCTGACTATTGCCACGCAACCCCTATACCTACCGGCAACTTTATTTTTGGGGGTGGTGCTGCTCACCTATGGTTTGCACCAGATGAAACCTGCTGAACTCCAGGGAGCTATCATAGAGGCCATTCCCCTCTTGGGCAAAACCACCCTGGCTTTAGGGGCGGCAGTGCTGATGGCACGAGTCTTCATCAACTCCGACGTGAACGCGGTGGGATTGCCGAGTATGCCCCTGGCGCTAGCTCAAGGAATGTCGGCCTTGGCTGGTCAAACTTGGCCCCTTTTTGCACCGGTGGTGGGGATGATCGGTGCTTTTGTGGCCGGTAGTGTCACGGTGAGCAATATGATGTTTTCGCTGTTTCAGTTTGGGGTAGCAGAAGAAATTGGGGCCTCCACAAGCTGGATCATTGCTCTACAGAGCGTCGGGGCTTCGGCAGGAAATGTTATCTGTGTCTCCAACATTGTGGCAGCAGCAGCAACGGTGGGGTTGCTGGGGCGAGAAGGGCTATTGATGCAGCGGTTGTTGTTTCCTTTGCTGTACTACCTAGGATTGGCCGGGATCCTCGGATTGGTGGTGCATTTGGCTGGCTAGGTCTGCCAAGTTGAGAGTGAAGCCTCAACTTGGACTCAGTTTTTCCCGACTTCATGGAAGACATGAGGCTGATTGAGATCCTTGCCAGGCCGTAGAGTCATCTACTAGCTGTAATAGGTAAGGGCTGCAAGCCCAATCAGCGGCCTGCGGACTTGCGCACTGCAATCAAGCTGCTGCTGGTGCCCAGGAAAACCCCCATTCCCAAGAGCATCAGCGGTAAAAACCAAAACTCCAACTGGTTCGGATCCGCCTGGATCACTTTCAAGAAGGGGAAGGCAATCAACTTCTCCAGCAGCTCCTGCAGCAATTGCCGGGATCCCAACACCAATCCCCAGGCTCCCAGGGCGCTGATCACCCCAAATAGGCAGCCTTGCAAAATAAAGGGCAGATAAATCCAAGCTGCTGTTGCCCCCACCAGTTGCATCACCTCGATCTCCCGCCGACGAGCCATCACGATCAGACGGATGGTTGTGGTAATCACCGCAACTGCCGTTAGGGCCAATACCCCAGTGATGCCTAGGGATCCCAGTCGCAGCATTTCCTGGATCTGCGCTAATTGTTGCACTACCTGGTCACCGTAGTAGACTTCGTCCACCCCTTCCAGTTGGCGAAGGTGGGCGGCTACCTCCCCCAGTGCCTCGGCAGAATCCGCCTTCACCCGCATTGCATCCACAAGAGGGTTATCCCCCAACTGGGTTTGGATAGCCGCCTCATCCTCAATGCCCATCTCCAGCAGCAGGGTACGCCAGGCTTGATCTTTGGTGATCACCTTCACTTCCGCCACGTGAGGCAATTGGGTGACCTGCGGCTGTAAATCCACCGCTTGCCGTTCCGGCTCCAGATATGCGGAGATCTCCAACTGTCCTCCCAGCGACTGCACTGTCGCATCGACCCCCCACGACAGTTCAACGCTAATCCCTACCAGAAACAGCAGCACCAACAGGGTACTCACCGCGGCCCAGTTCAGCCAACCCCCCCGCCGCAACCCCAAAAGGGTCTCTTGCAGGAGGTAGCGGATCTTATTCAAAAATCGGGAGAGAGCTTGCATTTTCATTCACCGTTCAACTACGCGCCCAATACTTATCCAGCTCCAGGGATCCTGTGGAGCTCAATGGGAGACCTAATTGCCGGATCCCAGCAACCCTTCAGCGCATATCATACAAATGTCCTCCCTCCACTCGCACCACCCGATGCCCGGACCGCTCCACCAAATAAGGGTCATGACTGGTCATCATGATCGTTACGCCGAAAGAATTGAGCCGTTCCAAAATCTGCAGCACCAACAGGGAGTTTTCCGGATCTAGGTTGCCTGTCGGCTCATCCGCCAGCAACAACACAGGCATATTGACAATGGCGCGGGCCAAGCTGAGGCGCTGTTGTTCACCCCCTGAAAGCTCGTGGGGGAAACGATCCCGTTTTTCCG
>JAUQVI010000134.1:0-9133 GCA_039794885.1 Thermostichus sp. DG02_5_bins_236 | reverse complement strand
CCGATCTGAAGCTACCAGCTTTGAACCCGTCTGTGAAGCTGATTTGCTTGCACTCAGCAGAGAGCTTCCAACCCGTAGCTTTGTACTCGACACTGGTGCGAGTCTGGTACTTCTTGAATTTGGGGTAGCCTTTTTTGCCGGGAATCAGACTGCTCGGCGCAATGTGTTTTGGTATGGCAGTGCAATCTATTGAGCAGCAGGGATTGTACTATTCGCCCACGGCTGATGTCGCTTATGTCCCAGGCTAAAGCACCTGGGCTTCATGCTCAATTCTGTAAGGAAACAATCCAGTTCCCACTCTGTACTGCTGCTGAGGATATCGGCGGTATTGGAAACCCAGCCTGGCGGCGGGGATTGGGAACTTGCTCCAGGGTGATTGCCAAGATGGGCTGGGGCAGGAGCAAAACCACACCCAGTAAAGCAGTGGCCCAAGCCCTCGGCATGATGTAATCCAATCCACAACTGCCTTGATTGTAGAGGTTCAAAATGATGACGTCGGTGCTACCCAGTACCGACAGACTTTCTTCATACTCACTCAAATATCGAGAGCGGCCAGATCCAACTGGGCACTGTGGGTTTCAATAAACTCCCGCCGCGGCCCTACTGCATCCCCCATCAAGATGGTAAAAATGCGATCGGCTTCTACAGCATCTTCAATGGTGATTTGCTTGAGGGTGCGAGTCTCAGGGTTCATGGTAGTATCCCAAAGTTGTTGGGGCATCATCTCCCCTAAGCCCTTGAACCGTTGAATGTTGTATTTGGCGTTGGCGGGCAAACCTCTAACAATCTGATCCTTTTCTGCATCGCTGTAGCAGTAGCGCACGTTGTTACGACCCCACTCAATTTTGTAGAGGGGTGGGCAAGCAATATACACGTAGCCTTGCTCCAGTAGGGCCTTCTGATAACGATAGAAAAAGGTCAGTAACAGAGTGCGAATGTGACTGCCATCTACATCAGCGTCGGTCATTAGAATAATGCGGTGGTAGCGCAGCTGGCCAGGATCAAATTCATCTCCTTTGACGCCCAAACCAAGGGCAGTAATCATAGCCTGAATCTCGGCATTTTTATAGATCTTGGCTGGATCCGCTTTCTCAATATTGAGGATCTTTCCCCGCAGAGGCAAAATAGCCTGAAATTGCCGATCCCGACCTTGTTTGGCACTACCGCCGGCAGAGTCACCCTCCACCAAATACACTTCCGACTCTGCTGGATCCCGAGAGCTACAGTCGGCCAATTTTCCAGGTAGAGTGGAGGATTCCAGAGCAGACTTGCGCCGCACCAAATCCCGTGCTCGACGAGCCGCCTCAGCAGCATTAAAAGATTGAATAGCTTTATCGACAATGCCTTTGGCAATGCTGGGATTGAACTCTAAAAACTCTGTCAGGGCCTCGGAAACTATGGTTTGGACAATGCCTCGAACTTCTGTATTGCCCAGCTTGGTTTTGGTTTGTCCTTCAAACTCGGGGTTGGGCACCTTAACCGAGACAATCGCCGTTAATCCCTCCCGCACATTTTCGCCGGCCAGGTTGCTATCGGAATCTTTGAGCTTATTCAGCTTGCGGGCCTGACTGTTGATAGTCAGGGTGAGACAGGTTTTGATCCCCTCTAGGTGGGTACCGCCTTCATTGGTGCGAATGTTGTTGGCAAAGCCAATCAAATTGTCGGTGTAGACATCCGAACACCATTGCATGGCCACTTCTACTTGCACCCCATCCCGTTCCCCTTGCACGGAGATGATGTCGGAATGGATCGGGGTTTTCTCGTGGTTAATAAAGGCTATGTATTCCTTGATGCCACCGTCATATTGATAGGTCTCGCTGTGAACCGGATCGCGACGTAAATCGCTAAAGGTAATCTTTACTCCAGCATTCAGGTAGGCCAGTTCCCGGAAGCGAGCCGCCAACAGCCCATAGTCGAACTCCCGTTCCGGAAACACCTGCCCGTCGGGCATGAACTGTACCCGTGTACCCCGTTGATCGGATCCCTTCGGTTGTGGTTCCGATCTTAAGGATCCCACCACTGCCCCGCGCTCAAAGCGCTGGTAGTGGACTTTACCCTCCCGCCAAACGGTCACCTCCACCCATTCCGAGAGGGCATTCACCACCGAAACCCCTACCCCGTGCAGGCCGCCGGAAACCTTGTAGCCGCCGCCACCGAACTTGCCGCCGGCGTGCAGCACCGTCAGCACTGTAATCAGGGCCGATTGTCCGGTCTTGGGATGGATATCCACTGGGATGCCGCGACCATTGTCCAGAACCGATACGGAGCCATCCGGGTGCAGGTTGATCTGGATGTCATTGCAGTAGCCTGCCAGCGCTTCATCAACGGAGTTATCCACCACCTCATAGACTAAGTGGTGCAATCCTTTTGGCCCGGTGGAACCGATATACATACCAGGCCGCTTGCGCACAGCTTCCAAGCCTTCTAATACTTGGATCTGCTCTGCACCATAATTCTCTACCATTCGCAACTCCAATCCAGATGAGGGATCCGGGTCAGGGTCAACAAGTTCCAGTAAAATTGACCTTAAAGACCAGGTATGAGCTTGATATCAAAATTCGCTCTTATGATAGCATAAAAGGCTAGAACAGCCACTCAGCCGCCTCTGAGGGCAAACTTCGAATGGGATGCGGCACCTAATCATTGCTAGCCTGAAAAGCTCTCCAGCAATCCGGGCGGCGGTTGCACCTGGATTTGCCCTTGTTCCAGATCCACGACAGGCACAAAAGCCTTGACAAATGGGATCAGTACCTGTTGTCCTCTAGCAGTCGTGACCTCTAATACATCCTGTCCGGCAGCCCAAATCCCCGAGACATGCCCCAGCAATTGGCCCTCGTGATACACCGCCAACCCAATTAGATCCCGGTAGTAGTACTCATCGACCTCTAGGGGCACCCTGTCGGAAGCAGGCACCAGCAACCTCGCCCCTAGCCAGGTTTCTGCCGCCGTGCGATCCGGGATCCCCTGTAACTGCACCAAGTACAACCCCTTGGCCGGAAAAAACTGCCCCTGAATCAAGGGATGCAAAAGTGGCTCAGGATCCGTATCCCGCTGTAGCCAGCGCTGCCCCGGCTTCGTTAGTCGCTCCGGAAAATCCGAAAGACATTTCACCCGTAGCCACCCCTGCAAGCCATGAGCCGCCACCACCCGCCCCACCACCAACCAGTCGGAGTTGGGATCCGGGATCCTATTGGGCATAGTGCTCAAGCGCAGTTCCACAAGCTCTACTCATGGCGAGGAAAATCTGCCTCAGCTGGGAAAGAGGTGGGTGTGCGCAGAGGGAACCGCTGCGGGGGGAGAGTACGAGAGGTGGATCCCGGGGTTTCCGACACATTCACCATGGAAAGCAATCCTTGCAATGTGCCTGGAATCGAGTTGGGATCCATAAAGATCACCTTGGAGCTAGGGCTATTGCCCACTTTCAATCCCATGTCGATATAGTTTTGTGCCATCAGGTATTGCAACGCATTGCCCGCCTGCGGATTTGCCTGCAAGGTGGTAGCAATGGTTTTCAGCGCTTCGGCAGTTCCTTCAGCTAGCAGCAGCCGTTCTCGTTTGTCCGCTTCTGCCCGCAGCAGTTGTGCTTTGGCTGCACCCGTGGCTTGGTTGATGCTGGCCTGTTGTTCGCCTTCTGACTTGAGGATGGCGGCTCGCTTTTCGCGTTCCGCCGCCATCTGCTTTTCCATTGAGTCTTGGACGGTCTTGGAGGGCTGAATGTCTTTCACCTCCACCCGCGTCACCTTGATCCCCCAGGGATCCGTGGCTTCATCCAGTTCGGTTAGCAGGCGTGCGTTAATTTCGGCTCGTGAAGAAAAGGTTTGATCCAACACCATGCGGCCAATTTCGGAGCGCAACGCCGTCAACACCAGGTTGATCAAGGCCCGTTGCACATCTTCGACGGCGTAGCGGGCTTTGATCATATCGGTGATCCGCCAATAGACCACGGCATCGGCCATCAGGGAGACGTTGTCGCTGGTGATGCACTGCTGCGGCGGCACATCCAACACCTTCTCGCGGATGGTTTCCCGGTACACAATGCTGTCGATAGGAGGCAAGATAAAATGCAAGCCTGGAGTGAGTTTGCGATGAAACCGGCCTAGTCGTTCCACCAGTGCCTCATAACCCTGGTTGATAATCTTGACCGAGTTAAACAGGTAGCCGAGAAAGATCAGGGCAATGGCCGCCAAGATGCCTGGCATAGGGGTCTTCTCCTTATCTGGAGTCCAAACTCTATTTTAAGCGATTGCCCTCTCCCCTTGAACTCAGGCCATATACCGTTTTTTTAAGACTCCCTTCATCTCGAGAGGCTTTCCAAGGGTTATCACAGAAGCATTTAAGGGGATCCCATTCATGAAGTTGAGCAGCAAAAATCTAGAAGTTGCCCTGAACAAAACCTATGATGTGATCGTGGCTGGGGGAGGAGCGGGTGGTCTCTCGGCGGCGATTTATTTGGCCCGTTATGGGTTGAGCTGCTTGGTGGTGGAAAAGGGAAAAGGCCGCTCTTTTTGGATGCAGGATTTACGCAATTATCTGGGCTTAGCCCCGACAACCCCAGGGCGAGATGTGTTGCAACAGGGACTGGATCATGCCCTCAGCTTGGGGGTGGACTATTTGCGCGGCTTCGTCGAGGATGCCTATGATGAAGGGGAGCTCTTTGCCGTTAAGGTGAAAGTAGGCAAAGTCAATAGTCTCTACCCAATTTTTCACAGCAAATATCTGATCGCGGCCACCGGCATCATCGATCATCTGCCGCAATTGCCAGACATGCAAAATGTTTACGATTATGCAGGTTATTCCTTGCATGTGTGTTTGATCTGCGATGGTTATGAAATGCGCGATCAGAAGGCCGTACTGATTGTCAATTCCGAGGCTCAGATAAACGCGGCTTTTGTGTTGAATTGGTTCACCCCATATATCTCAGTGTTGACCCACGGATTGTGTCCGGTCAGCCTAGCGATGCGAGAAAAATTAGCTGAGTATGGTTATCCCCTCTATGAAACCCCGATTCGTCGCTTTTGCGGAGAACATCATCAACTTAGCGGCGTGGAGCTTGAAGATGGCACCCATATTGAAGCCACCACCGGCCTTGTGGCTATGGGATCCCAGCACCACAATGCCTATCTGAAAGGGATCCCGGACTTGAATTGGCAAGGAGAGAACCTGCTCACCGATGAATGGTGTCGCACCTCCCATCCACGCCTCTTTGCCCTGGGAGATCTGAAGCAGGGTTTGAACCAGGTCTCGATTGCAGTTGCGGATGGTACCTTGGCGGCCACGGCCATTTGGCGGGAGATCCGACGCGCTGCACCAGCCCGTAAGTGGGAGGAGCGTCTTGGAGCCGGATCCACTCCTTAGTAGCCTGTAACAGGGGAGCCAAGACAGCTATGATTTGCCTAACAATTCTTGTTTTCTCCTCTCGGTCTTTCCCATGAAGCCTATTGTTTCACTGGCCCTGCTGCTGGGATCCCTGACTGCCTTTTTGGGTTCCAATGCTGTCTCTGCCCAAACCATGCTCTCGGGTACTGTGGAGCGGGTGATCGGGGGGGATGATGTGTTGGTGAATATCAATGGCCAGACCCTACAGGTGGATTTGGTCTATGTGCGTCCGCCGCTCGGGTCTGTGGAGGTAGAGCGGCAAGCCCGAAACTACTTAGAAGAACTGTTACCTCCAGGAACGCCAGTACAGTTGGATGTGGCCTGGCGGGCTTCTGATGGGCGCTTGTTTGCCTACGTCTATAGCAGCGATGGCTTGGTGAACTTAAAAATGCTGGAAGCAGGACGTGCGGTGGCTCCTTGGCGGCTGCCCAATCCAGTTTTGCAAGCCTGGTACAGTGAAGCGCAAACCTATGCCCAAGCCAATCAATTGGGAGTATGGCAGGCGGTGGAATCGGCTTCTATGGCCCAAGCAGCTACCCCTTTGCCCGGTGGGATCCCGCTGTGGAGTGTGGGCGGGGCAGTGGCGGTGGTGTCGCTGGGGGTGCTGGCCCAAAAGTTGCGGCGCAAAGGTGCGAGAACCCAACCTCCGAAACGGGACTTGCGGAAGCTACAGGGATCCCTGGCGGAACACCTGACCGAGCAAAAACATCTGGAGCGTCAATTGCAAGCCGCCAAACAACAGGCCGATACCTGGTTAGAACGAGCCAAGATGGCTTTGCACAATGAACAGGAGGATCTGGCCCGCCAAGCCCTACTGCGCAAACAAGCTCATCTCAAGGAGGTGGAACGGTTACAACAGGCGTTGGATGAGGCAACAGTGCGGGTAGAAAGCACCCGGATTGAGCTGGCCGGATGGGAATCCCTGGGGGAGGGGGCAGACAGAATCGCCTCGGTGGATTGCCTGTGATCTGAATCCTGGTTGAGCCTCACCTCTTGCTCTATGACAGGGATATTCATATGGGCCAGTTGGGTTGAAGCTGGCCAAGACTACACGATTCGGGTGGGTAGCTTTGGAGAGATCGGCGCGGGTCCCGTTCAACTGAAGGTGATGCTGTTGCGCCCGGTGGATTAGCCTAGATGAGGGCTGTGGCTTTCCATCTATAAGTTATTCTTTGAACTTTCGCTGAGACCATCCGATGTTGAACCTGCGCCGCTGGATCCTGCTGGTTTTGGCTGTCTGTCTCTGGATCGGGGGATGCTCTGCTTCCCATTCCCAGGTACAGGAGTCGGGTTTGCTCCAAGATCCACCAGCAGTGGCCACGTTTGCGGGGGGATGTTTTTGGTGTATGGAGCCGCCCTTTGATAAGTTGCCAGGGGTTTTGAGCACCACCTCCGGCTATATGGGCGGGCATACGGTGGATCCCACCTATCCAGAGGTCTCTGCTGGTAATACCGGCCATTACGAAGTGGTGCAGGTGGCTTATGACCCTGAGGTGATCACCTATCCAGAGTTGTTGCAGGTGTTTTGGCGCAATGTGGATCCCTTTGATGCCTCGGGACAATTTTGTGACAAAGGAGATCAATACCGCTCCGCCATTTTTGTGGGCAATGATGCTGAGCGAGAGTGGGCGGAAGCCTCCAAGATTGAACTGGAAAGTCGCTTTTCAGAGCCGATTGTTACCGCTGTGTTATTGGCGGCCACCTTCTACCCCGCTGAAGACTACCACCAAGACTATTACCTGAAAAATCCGAATCGCTACCAGTTTTATCGCTATGCCTGCGGGCGGGATCGGCGCTTGACGGAAGTGTGGGGCGAGAAATGACTGGGTTCGGTGTTCACAAGTTGGGATCCACCTCCATTACTTGCGTACCGGGAAAGTAGTGATACAGGATTTGCCGGGTGTTAAACCCCTGCTGGGCTAGGCCACGGGATCCCCACTGACATAGACCTACCCCATGCCCCGCCCCCCGATAGGTGAAGCGGTAGGCAGCAGAGGTGGCGGATCCCTCGAGTTGAAACCGATTGCTGGGCAGGATCCCCCAGCCCAGGGTTTGGCCAAGATGCAACCAAACATCCTGACCGGTTAACAGGCGGGATCCGACTTGAATGCGTAGGGGTCGCCCCCAGGGATCCGATTGCAGCACC
This sequence comes from Thermostichus sp. DG02_5_bins_236, assembly GCA_039794885.1. GTDB lineage: Bacteria > Cyanobacteriota > Cyanobacteriia > Thermostichales > Thermostichaceae > Thermostichus. The sequence goes on along the minus strand of JAUQVI010000134.1, from coordinate 1,611 downwards.
TGGAGATCGGAACTGCCTAGAGCCTGTTTCAGATCCGTTGCGCTCACCTGAACGGTGTGGGGGCCATAGAAGGGAGACTCCCGACATCCCTCACAGGCCACCCCTTGCAGATAGGGGTGGGCGGGCGGGGCAAAAATATCTTGGTTGGCGCTGGTGTGGCCGCCGCAGGTGGAGTGGAACAGAGCCGCTATCGGTTCACTCCCATAGGTGAGAATCTGCCCGTGGGTTTCCCGTACCGCAGCGGTGGTGGTGGCGGTTTCGTAGGTCAGTCCGCCATAAAACTGATCGGCAGTGGAATCTCGCAAGGTATGCGCCGCACGGGATCCCCCCGTCAACTCCGTTCTCAAGCTGGGCTGTAGGTAGGGAACGGCCAGGGTACGGGCCAGAATGGCTTGGGCTTGCAGAGCAGCAGCTGGCCAATCGGCGGGCATTTCGCCAGGAACCAAGGCCAACAGGTAGTCTTCCAACTGCACCCAGTTGATCAGTTGTAGCCGCTCCGACCCCTGCGGACGAATTTGAATCCAGCCCCGGTAGCGCCGTGGCTCCCCGGCAGGGCTGCGTAACTCCCCTCCCTCCAGCCAAAGGGATCCCTGATAGCGACGCGGTTGCCCTGGCCCTGTCAAAAACAGCTGCTGGTGCCGCCCATGGATCCGCCAAGTACCGCTGGGAAAAGGTTGCCGCTCCAAGTGAAAGGGACCAGTCACTTCCAAATGGGTAAGGGGATCCCCCAAACGGCTAAACAGCTCCACTGGCAACCAACCCAGAGACGGCTGAGCTCGAACGGAGCGGCCAGAGGCAATCCACAGGGATCCCAGCACTGCCACCCCAAACTGTCGTCGGCCCATAGGCAGGGATCCCCAATTACCCATACTCCTAACTTCTTCCTGCAACCTATTGATAAAGGGTACAGGAAAGGGGATTAGAATACTCACAGAATGAGAAAACGTAATTGGACCGATCAATTATGACTTTCGTTGCCTGGAAAGCTCTTTCCGAACCATCAATGTCCACTGACAACGCAAGAAAAGTGGCTCTCCTGACATTTTGGTGCTGATGGTATCGTGAGAGCTGATTTATGAAAGCAATCTAAAGGAGCGCGATACTATCGGTTCTAGGGTGAGGCTTGGTCAGTGGTGGCAAGAAGGTTAAGGGCGTAAACGTCATATCGTCGTAGATTCTCAAAGGTTAGTGATTGGAGTGTTGGTTAATGAAGCCAATGCGCCAGAACGCTTGGGAGCCATCATCATAACAAGTCGTTGCGCTGGAACGCCATAAGCCATCGGTTGAGTGGCAAGAATTATCCGTGTCTGGTGAGCTTAGTTGATAGGCATGTATACTGCAGACAAGCTCAAAGCGTTTATGGGAGAGAGTCTTTTATGGAAATACTGAATATCTCTATTCCTACCGATCTAAAAGAACGGATGAGTAGGTTTGAAGTGAATTGGTATGACATCTGTCGTAGATCAATCTGTAAGCATTTACAGCACCTGTAGGGCTCCCAGCCAGTTAGCTCTCCAGAAGCTGAAAAGGATGAAAAATGGGTGTACAAGTTTCTGGATTCTAGTGATATTGATGCAGAAAGAGTTATTGTAAAGTACTTGTTACGCGATA
>JAUQVI010000133.1:0-9247 GCA_039794885.1 Thermostichus sp. DG02_5_bins_236 | reverse complement strand
GATGTCGTAGGGTAGCGGCGATCCAATTGCTTTCTTGGCCGGCTGCCGCATCCACCACCCAAAGCAGCAACACCAACCCAAAGGTGGCCACTGCTGCGATCAAAGTGCTGTCGGTTAGAGAAGACACGAAAAGCCCCAAGGCCATGACACTGCCTGCCATCAGCGCCAACCCGACATAGCCCATTAGGGTAAGACGATAATCTACTGCCGGGTTGGAACTGTTCAAGACAAGCAACTGGTACACCAAGGGCGGGAGCAGCAGCGTGACAAAAAACACCCACACCGCCAGCCATTTGCCCAGCGCCACTGCCAAGTTGGTCACAGGAGAAGTGGCTAGCAACTCCATTGTGCCGCGTCGTCGCTCCTCAGCGTAGGATCCCATGGTCAGGATGGGCAGCAAAAACAGAAAAATCGTACCCAATAGGTTCAAAAATTGCTGCGAGAGAATGGTGGCCACATCGAAAGTATTGTCTTGGCCAAACTGGGCAAACAGATCCACCTGCTGGGAATAGCTGATCACCCGCACCAGGATATTGGTGAAGAAGAAGCCCGCCAAGCCCCAAAACACGGCTGCCACCACATAGGCAATGGGAGAGGTGAAATAGCCGCGCAACTCTTTGCGGAAAATGGCAATCATTCCGTTCATGCTGCTGCCTCCTCAGGGTTCTCAGGTTCTGGAGCCGCGTCGGCTCCCTCTTGGCCAGATCCTTCTTGGGTAGTCAGTTGCAAGAAAATCTCTTCCAAAGAGGCTTGAGAACGACCAATTTCGTAGAGGGCGATATCCGACTGGATCAGGGCCTTGGCCACTTCAGGGATCCACTCATCCACCGGTTTGCTGCTGCTCAGCTGTAACTGCCAGCGCTGGGGATCCGCTGCGGTCTTGGGTTCTAGACTCAGGATTTGAACCTGCGGGATCCCTTGCAGCACCTCTCGAATGGCTGTTGCAGTGGGGGCACCGATTTGTAAACGGGCCTGGTGCTCCCCTTGGAACTGTGTCATCAACTCGCTGGGGGTACCCACAGCCGCCACCTGGCCGCGATTGATGATCACCACCCGATTACAGGTCATGCTCACCTCCGGCAGGATGTGGGTGGAGAGAATAATGGTGTGCTCCCCGGCCAAGCTTTTGATCAGGTTACGCACCTCAATAATTTGCTTGGGATCCAACCCCACCGTCGGTTCATCCAGAATAATCACAGGCGGATCGTGGACAAGCGCCTGGGCAATCCCTACCCGCTGCTTGTATCCCTTCGAGAGCTTACGGATCAGGGTGTGGCGTTTTTCTTCCAAGCTGCAGCGCCGGATAACGCGATCCACCTGAGCTGCCCGATCCCCGGGACTAACCCGCTTCAGTTGCGCCACAAAGTGGAGGTAACCCTCCACCGTCATCTCGGTGTAAAGGGGAGGATTCTCCGGCAGGTAGCCAATCCGCTGCCGTACGGCCATAGAATCTTGGTTGATGTCGAACCCGGCTACCCGCGCCGTGCCTTCACTGGCAGGTAAAAAGCCGGCCAGAATGCGCATGGAGGTGGTTTTCCCGGCTCCGTTGGGGCCGAGAAACCCCATGATCTCACCGGTATTCACCCGAAAGGAAATGTCCCGGATGGCGGTGAAGGTGCCATAGGTCTTGCTCAGATGTTCGACTTCGATGGCGCTATTGCTGCTTGAAACTGTCATGAGCGGCTCCTACAGGGTCATTGATGGCTTGGCAAACGGCCCTGGTGCATGAACCTCAACGACTGCCGCAGGTTGCCCAGCTCCCATCAGAGGAGTGGCAACTGCGCTCAGGCCACATGCAAACTTAGCATAGCCAGGCAGTCGGTCGGTGGGTGGAGCCGTGATCGGACTCCCCCTCTTGGTGGGGATCCCCCTCAAAGGGAGCCCCAATCGTCTAGGCCCAAGACCCGCACAGGGTTTTCCTCGGCATCCGCCGCCACCACTTCCCCAATCACCTGTGCCTCTGGCAAAAGGGTTTGCACCTGCGCCTGTGCCTTGGGTGGCACGACCAACACGTACCCTACCCCCAGGTTGAAGGTGCGGAACATCTCGGCGGTCTCCACCTCTCCCTGTTCCTGTAGCCAGCGGAACTCCGGTGGAATCGGCCAACTGTGGGGCTGGAGGCGAGCTGCTTGGTGAGATCCCAAGCAACGGGGCAAATTTTCCGGGATCCCACCGCCGGTAATGTGGGCCATGCCATGGATGGGAACCCCCGCCTGCTGTAGCTGGTGTACGGCCTGGACATAAATACGAGTCGGGGTGAGAAAAACCTCCCCCAAAGGCCGCTCCCACCCTGGAGGTTGGTGCTCCCAGCTCCAGCCCTTGTCCGCGACAATACGCCGCACCAAGCTATAGCCGTTGCTGTGCAAACCACTGCTGGGCAAGGCCAACAGTCGATCCCCCAGTTGCACCTGGGATCCATCCAAAATGGCCGATTTCTCCACAATACCCACACAGAACCCGGCCAAGTCATACTCCCCAGGCGGGTAAAACCCCGGCATTTCCGCCGTTTCACCCCCTAGCAACTCACACCCTGCCTGTTGACACCCCTCCAGGATCCCTTCGATCACCTGCCACAGAGCTTCCGGCTCCAGCTTGCCGGTGGCCATGTAATCCAGAAAAAACAGTGGCCTGGCCCCTACCGTCAGCACATCGTTGACACACATGGCCACCAAGTCGATGCCAACACCACGGTGCTGGCCCCACTGCTGAGCAATTTGTAACTTTGTGCCGACACCATCTGTACCCGCCACCAACACAGGTGACTGATATCCCGGCGGCAACTCAAACAGGCCAGCAAACCCACCGATTCCCCCCAGTGTTCCTGAGGAACTTGAAGACGGAACTTTAGTACGGGCAACTCGTTCTTGGATCCCCTTGACAAGGGCACGACCCAGATCTATGTCAACCCCTGCTGAACGGTAATCCAAGATGCCGAGAGTCCTTATGCTGACGAGACTTGGGCTTTTCAGGCCTTACCGCCTAAACTTGCCAACTTAAAAACCTATGGTACATTAACCTTTGCTTCAACTATCGCACTGAATGTTGTAGAAAATTTGAGAGGAGCGCGGCCTCATGCGGAATTGGAAATGGCTTGGACAGGGACTGAATCCCGCCCAGAAATTGGGTTTGGTCAGTTGCCTCTGTGTCACGGCTTTGGGCTTACCTATCGGGATTGTCGGTAGTTTTGCCTCACGGGCGCAGGCCTCAACTCGAACGGGATCCCCTAATGGCAGAGCAGCCGACTTAGCAGATGGACTAGACCAGCCCTCTACCCTATCCCCAACCGCTGATCAGGTTCCTGCACCGCAGTCCATCTCTGGAGTTTTGCCCGAGCAGCAGGGCACTTTATCCGCTGCGACTCTACCTGCTCCCGCCAAACCGGGCAGCCTAAATCTGGACTACCTTTTGGATCAAGTCCGTCAAGCAGCCCCCACCCCCAGCGAAGAACCTGCCCTCAAGATCGGCGAACAACAACAGCAAACCAGCCAGCCCATCTCCACCCTATACGACTATCAGATGGATGGGCGGCAGGTGGTAACGGTTTACGTGCGGGATCTGCCGGTAGTTAGTTTTGTGGAACAGCCCCAGTTGGACTCTCCTTTGCTACGGGCCAGCTCTTTGGTGGCTCAGCTGAACCAAATGGCGCAGGGATCCCTGAAAGATATCACCATTACCCTCGACTGGGCAGACCCGAAACCCACAGAACAAAAATCGGGCGCTCCGCTCTATGCCATCCATGTCAACGAAGAAGAACTGCTTCGTATCGATGAGGGGGTGCTGTTGGTGGATAACCAGCGCCCCGTCGATACCGCCGTGCTAGCAGCCAACCGTTTGCGTCGTCTGTTGCTGGATGCCCCTCCCATTCAGGCCCCAGCCCTGCCCCAGACCCCCACCCTCACTGCTACTGCCCATCAGCCCAAAACGGGATTTCAGCAAGCACCTGTTCCTGCCGCCACCCGCGTGGTTGGGCCTGTGCAAGAGGGCATCGCCTCCTGGTATGACCTGCACAAAACCCGTCATGAAATGACGGCTGCCCATCCCACCTTGCCTTTTGGCACCGAGGTACGGGTTACCAATGTGGAGAATGGTCGTCAAGCCATTGTGCGCATCAATGACCGCGGCCCTTTCATTCCCGGTCGCATTATTGATGTGTCGATTCGAGCGGCGGAAGTGCTGGGGATGGTACGTTCTGGGGTTGCCCCCGTGCGGGTGGAAGTGGTGCAGCGTTGAGTTGAATTTCTAGCCAATGCGATGGGCTGAAGGGATCCCTTCAGCTTGAACTGTCTGGCAAGTTAGGGCACAGGCGAAAAGCGCTTGGAATCAGAAGAATACCGCCAAGAGATGCCATCCGGATCCCGGCTGCGACTCCATTCTGGGAATCCCGTTTTGAACTTCCAGTAGGTAATGGCAGAGACCACTACTCCCAAGCGTTCCGCCAACTGAGTTTGGTTGAGGGGGCGCAACGTCACCCGGGGTACCGTGATCACCTCATCCATAGCCATTGGGGCAGCAGGCGCAAAGGCTGGGGCAGCCGCCTGCACAGGCATAGTAGCGACTCCAACGGACGGGGTTGGTGCAGACATGGGCATTTCCAGCAGCCGACCCCGACTGGGTTCCTGGGAACGCAACAGACTGAATTGGCTGAGTAGGCCGACATTTTCCAGATTAAGGAGGTCTTCTAGGTTGGAAGTCTGGTGAATCAGCTCCAACTCGCGGCGAAATTCATCTTCAAGCACCTGCAGGTAATACTCCCGCTTCGGATCCGACCCAGCATCTTTGAGGAGTCCGAGAGCAAAGCTGAGGTTGGATAGAGGCTCACTCAGATCCTGCAGGAACTTTTTAAACAGGGTGCCCTTCACATCGGTAAATTGCTGGAGCTTCTGCAGATTTTGCCGCAGTTCCTCAAACTTTTTCTCTTCTAATTTGCGATTCTCGATGCTCTGCCGGTGGTTGTGTAAGGCAATCTCAATGGTGGTGTACAGCTCCCGCTCTTTGAAGGGCTTGATGATGTAGCCGAAGGGCTGAGTTTCCTTGACACGGGAGAGGGTGTCATCATCGGCATAGGCGGTCAGATGTACCACTGGAATATTGAACCGCTCGGTAATACGCTTAGCTGCTTCTATACCGTCAATATCCCCTTTTAAGACGATATCCATCAGCACTAAGTCTACGGGGGACTCTTCTAACCGACGCACCGCTTCCTCTCCAGAGGAGGCAATGGCAGGCACGGTATAACCAAATTTTTTCAGGACGGTGGCAATATCCTTGGCGATAATTTTTTCGTCTTCGACGACCAGAATACTACCTTTGACCAGTGGGGGAACTTTCTTCAAGACTCGATCCTCGGGAAGGTAATGATGAAGGTTGTACCAACTTTGTTTTTCGATTCTATCTTGCCCTCAAGCTGCTCGGTAAGGGTTGCAACCAGTTGTAAACCCAAAGATTGAGTTTCCTTGAAATCAAAGTCAGGGGGCAGACCGATGCCATTGTCGGAGACCCGCAGTTGCGTGGATTTGCGAGTTTGGCTGAAGTGGACACGAATTTCGCCGCTACGACCTTTCGGAAAGGCGTATTTGAGGCTGTTGGTCACCAACTCGTTGATGATCAGGCCACACAGAACAGCCTCATCGATGTTAAGGCGGATCCCTTCGGCCCGAATGCTGGCGCGAATGCTTTCCGGGTTAACCCCATAGGAGTGAAAGAGATTGGAGATCAGGTTGTGTAGGTACTGGTTCAGATCTACGGCGGCCAGGCTGGTGGATTGGTACAACCCCTCATGAATAAGGGACATAGCTTGAATACGACTACCGGCATCCTTAAATACACGGGCATACTTCCGACTTTTGATCTGGTCAGCCTGTAGGCGCAATAGGCTGGAGATGATCTGAAGGTTGTTTTTGACGCGGTGATGAATCTCCCGGAGCAAAATCTCTTTTTCCTGGAGGGCTGCTTGAATTTGGAACTCCGCCTGTTTTTCTTCGGTGATATCTTCGAAGATACCGATGGCGAAGAGGTTCTTGCCATCTGAGTCGCGCACACAGGACACCGCCAGCCGGCACCAAAACACTTGCCCATTGCGGTGAATGTAGCGTTTTTCCAGACGATAATGCTCCCGTTGACCGTTCAAGATTTCCTGAAAAAGCTGCCAATTTTTGGGGGCATCTTCCGGGTGAGTGAAGTCACAAAAGCTCATGGTGGCCAATTCACCAGCGCTATAGCCCAACATCTCCTTCAAAGCAGGGTTAACTTTGATGGCATAACCTCGCTGATCCATGATGGCAATGCCCAAGGCTGACTGCTCAAAGATACCCCGTAAACTCAGTTCGCTTTGGCTAAGGGCTGCTTCCGCCTGTTTTCGTTCTGTAATGTCGAGGATTTGGCTGAGAAAGTAACTGGGATCTCCCTGGGCTGTGCGCACAAGAGTGATGCGGAGAATCGCATTGACGATCTGACCATTTTTGTGCAAATAGCGTTTTTCCTGTTCACATTGATGTACGGCTCCAGTCAACAGCCGGTTGCTATTCTCTACTGTGGCCGCTACGTCATCAGGATGGGTGATATCAAGGATCGTCTTACCTTGCAGATCAGCTAGGGTGTAGCCAAGGGTTTGGGTGAAAGCTGAGTTGATCTGTAGATATTCACCCTTGAGATTGGTCATGGCTTTGGTGATGGGAGCTAATTCAAAGGTCTGTCGAAACCGTTCTTCGCTCTCTTTCAGAGCATGTTCTGCTCCAACACGGGCGCTGATGTCGATCACCTGCACCAGAAATTCGGTAGGATTGCTCGCCTCATCCGTCAGTAGAGTGACCCGAAAAAGGAGATGAATGACCCGACCCGAACGATGGGTATAGCGAATTTGCCGCTGGCTAACTGACGTTTTCCCGGTAAGGAGTGCCTCATTGGCCTCCAGTAATTGGGTAATGTCTTCTGGGTAAAGGATATCAAGTTGCTGCTGTCCCTTCAATTCTTCGGGTTTATATCCAACAATTTCGGCAAACGCATCATTGACCTGAATAAATCGCCCCTGTAGGTTAATAAGGGCAATGCCATTAGGAGCCAGTTGAAAGATTTGCTGAAAATGTTTGGCACTTTGTTGCCAAGCTTGCTCGATCTGATGGCGCTCTGCTTCTAGTTGCTTAGATTCTGTAATATCTTCGGCAATGCCTGCTACTCGATAGACTTTTCCGTTTTTATCCCGAATGGGAAAGCTACGTTCTCGTAGCCAGATCAGTTGCCCATCGGCACGAATAATACGAAAGATAACATCCGTTGGCTGGCCTTCGGATTGGGCCTTGAGGATGGAAGGGAACAGCCAACGATCATCGGGATGAATCTGACGGATCCAGGCTCGTGGGTTAGCATAAGCATCTTCAATAGAGCGGCCCCAAATAGCTTCACAGGCAGGACTAACGTAGATGAGATCCTTGCTGTAAACTGTGGTAATCCAAAATAGTTGTTGGGTATTTTCTGCTAGTTGTAAAAAACGAAACTCACTCTCCCATAGAGCTTCTTCTGATTGTCGCTTTCGTTCTTTCAACTGATGGGCTGCTGTGATGTCGGTAACGAATCCTTCAAAATAAAGGGGCTCCCCTTGGTCATTATAAATGGTGCGGGCATTGAGAGAAACCCAGATCAGTTTTCCATCTTTACGACATACCTGATGTTCAAAATCCACCACTTGACCTTCTGTCAGCATTCGCTGCAGAAACTCTGTGCGCCGCTCCGTATCGGCATAGATCTGGCTACCGATGTCTGAGACATTGTGCATCAGATCCTCTGGGGAATCGTACCCAAAAAGGTGAGCCAAAGCTGGGTTGGCAACTAAATGTTTGCCCTCTGGGGTAGTTTGAAAAATACCTTCGATGGCGTTTTCAAAGAGCTGTTGATAGCGGATGGCACTGTTTTGGCTGTCTTGTAATTGTGCCTGGAGATGCTCTTGAATCTGCTGATGCTCTTGGGCCTGGATGAGTATTCGCTTGAGGCTGAGGGCGATCAGGGCTATCTGCTCCTGTTCAGAGGAACTCAGTTGACGGGGGCGATAGTCGAATAGATGGAGATCCGCCAACCGGGATCCCTGAGCATCTTGCAAGGGAAATGCTTGATGAAAGACCCATCGTTCAGAAGCTAGATAGAGATCGGGACTGTGCCACTCCCAAGTGGGCAGGAGCTGCGGATCTCGATAAAGGATCCCCTCTGAAGTTGAGAGTGAGTACGGCTCGGATCTTAGCGGGTCAAGTGCTAAATAGACCAAAGGAACCTTCAGCAGATGCCCCAAGACTTGCAGCAACGGGTACAGGGGTGAGGTTTCAGCATCAGATTCAACACCGGCAGGAGTATTAGCAGACAACTCTTCAACAGAACCAGTCTGTTGAGACATCAAGCCATTGACAGGGGATCCCGGCAAGCGAGAAATAGGAGGTGACATGAGAAAACCTGGCTAAGGGGTTAGCTCAATCCAACCCAGCACATCTGAGACACCCGATTGAAACAGATCCGCAGCTAGGAAGAGTCGGGGATCCCTTGCGGGCATATCAGTTCTGCACTCAATTCTAATGAAACTCTAGTGAAACATGCTGCTGACAGAGCTGTCTTCGTGGATCCGCCAAATTGCTTCCCCCAGCACGTTAGCCACCGACAGAATAGTCAGCTCTGGGAAATGCTGTTCTGCAGGGATGGGGATGGTGTTGGTGACGATCACTTCTTCAAACAACCCACCCCGAAGGCGCTGAATGGCCGGTTCGGAGAAAACAGGGTGGATAGCACAGGCGTAAACAGCTTTGGCTCCCAGCTTGCGCAACAGCTTTGCTCCTTCTGAGATAGTGCCTGCTGTGTCGATCATGTCGTCTACAAGGATGGCCGTTTTGCCCCGTACATCCCCGATTAAGTTCATCACTTCCACATCGTTGTGGGCTTGGCGGCGCTTGTCGATGATCGCCAGGGGAGCTTCCTTCAGTTTTTTGGCAAAGGCACGGGCGCGGGCTACCCCTCCCACATCCGGTGAAACCACCACGATCTCTTCGCTTAGCACTCCTTTCTCTTTCAAATAAGCTTGCAACACCGGCTGAGCATAGACGTGATCTAGAGGGATGTCGAAGTACCCTTGGATTTGGGCTGAGTGCAGATCCATAGCCAGTACCCGATGCGCCCCCGCTTGGGTGATCATGTTGGCCACCAACTTGGCGGTAATCGCTTCACGCCCTGCAGTTTTCCGATCGGCACGAGCATAGCCATAGTAGGGCAGGACAGC
>JAUQVI010000132.1:0-9302 GCA_039794885.1 Thermostichus sp. DG02_5_bins_236 | reverse complement strand
GTCCCCTATCCAGCGGTTGCTCCAGGTAACTCACCCCCTGTCCCGCCAGCCAGTTGCTCATGCTCAGAGTTTGTTCCACCGTCCAAGCACCGTTGGCATCCACGGTGATCAGGGATCCCAGTGGGATCACCTCCTGCACCGCGATCAGCATATTTTGATCCGCCATTAGGCCCAGATCGCTACCCAGCTTAATTTTGAAAGCCTGGGTTTGCGTCTCCTTCATCCAGGCTATGGCCCGCTGCTGCGCCTCCTGCGGGGAAGCAATCCCGATCGTCATCGTGGTCGGTTGAATGCGCCCCCGGTCCAACCCCCACAACCGCCACAAGGGCATCCCTAGCTTTTTGCCCATCCAATCGTGCAAGGCCATATCCACTGCTGCCCGTGCCGCCGAAGGGATCCCTTCTTGCAACAGCCGCTCTTCCACCTGTTGTTGCTCCCAGGGGGAATAGCGCCTCAGCAACCCCTTGACCACTTCCAGTCCCGTCAAAATGTCTTCTAGAGATTGGTGCTGATCCTCACTCACCGAGAACGGACAAGCCTCTCCCCAGCCCTCCAGGCCATCCTGCTCGATCCTGACCCAGGCCAGCGTTGTATCCGTGTGGGTCCCTCGACTGATGGTGAGGGCATAGCGTTTGCGGACGGTGAAGGTTTCCACATCAACCTGCATAAGGAGGAGTCCTTTCGAATGGAGCCTGCGTGCCAGTTCTCCTGAGCTTAGCTTTTCCCCTCAACCCTGATCCCCCACAACCCAGGAGAACAAAACCAAGAAAAAAAGTTACCAGTTGCCCCACTGTCTTACTCCGCCGTCTAGGGTGGGATCCTGAATCCACCACTGCCGCGTTGCCTACCACTATGAACACCGCCCAACTCCTGGTCAGCTGCCTTGAAAACGAGGGGGTAGAGTACATTTTCGGCCTGCCAGGGGAGGAGAACCTAGAGGTCTTGCAAGCTCTACGCTGCTCCTCCATTCGCTTCATCACCACCCGCCACGAGCAAGGGGCCGCCTTCATGGCCGATGTCTATGGCCGCCTCACCGGCAAAGCCGGAGTGTGTCTGTCCACCTTGGGGCCAGGTGCCACCAACCTGATGACCGGCGTTGCAGACGCCAACCTGGATGGAGCACCCCTCGTGGCCATCACCGGACAAGTAGGCACCGACCGCATGCACATCGAATCCCATCAATATCTGGATCTGGTGGCCATGTTTCAGCCGGTCACCAAGTGGAATGCCCAGATTGTTCGCCCCAGTATCACCCCGGAAATTGTCCGCAAAGCCTTCAAATTGGCCCAAAGCGAAAAACCCGGTGCCGTTCACATCGACCTACCGGAAAACATTGCCGCCATGGAAGCCAGCGGCAGCCCCTTGCGTCGGGATCGCTTGGAAAAAACCTATGCCTCCTATCAAAGCTTAAACGAAGCTGCCTCCTTGATCTCCCGTGCCCATAACCCCCTGATCTTGGCGGGCAATGGAGCCATCCGTGCCCAAGCCAGCAATGCCCTGACCGAGTTTGCCACCCACCTGAATATCCCGGTTGCCAACACCTTCATGGGCAAAGGGGTGATCCCCTATACCCATCCCCTTTCCCTGTGGGCGGTCGGGTTGCAGCAGCGGGATGTGATCAGTTGTGGCTTCGACAAAACGGATCTGGTGATTGCCATCGGTTATGACCTGATCGAGTATTCCCCCAAGAAATGGAACCCCGATGGCCGTATCCCCATTGTCCACATCGCTGCTCTGCCGGCAGAAATCGACAGCAGCTACATCCCGCAAGTGGAAGTGGTCGGCGATATCTCTGACTCCCTCCTGGAACTGCTGCGCCGCTCCGATCGCTCTGGCAAACCGGATCCCTACGGCATCAGCCTGCGGGGGAATATCTACCGTGAATACACCTGCTATGCCCAAGATCAAAGCTACCCGGTTAAACCCCAGAAACTGATCTACGACCTTCGCCAAGTGCTGGGGCCAGACGATATCGTCATCAGCGATGTCGGAGCCCACAAAATGTGGATGGCCCGCCTCTACCACTGTGACAAACCCAATACTTGCATCATTTCCAACGGCTTTGCCGCCATGGGTATTGCCATCCCGGGGGCCTTGGCCGCCAAGTTGATACATCCCGACCGCCACGTGGTTGCCGTTACCGGAGATGGCGGCTTCATGATGAACTGCCAAGAACTGGAAACCGCTCTTAGGGTCGGTACCCCCTTTGTCACCTTAATTTTCAACGATGGTGGCTATGGCCTGATCGAGTGGAAGCAGCACAACCAGTACGGCGAGACAACCTTTGTCAAGTTTGACAATCCCGACTTCGTCAAGCTAGCGGAAAGCATGGGTTTGCAGGGCTACCGAGTCGAATCCACCGCTGATCTAATTTCCACCCTCAAGCAAGCTCTAGAGCAGCCCGTTCCCAGCATCATCGACTGCCCCGTTGACTACAGCGAGAATCTCTACTTCAGCCAGCGCTCCCAAGCCTTGGTTTGCGAGATTTGAGGCTCAATTGGGCATAGTAAACCCAGGATTGACCCCATCCAGAGAGTGGAGGCTTGCCCCCCATAGCTTTTCCCGATCTCGTGGAGAATCTGAGGTACCTGACTCCCTATCGGACAAGCAATTAACCCACATGAGCTGTAGTAAGTGGCGCTGGAATACACTGTCCCATTGACCCTTATAGCCAAGTGCAGTGAAATAGAAACATTATGGTTGGCCCAGTAGCATGAACGATCTTCCCCTGACCCCCCGCCGCACCTCTGCCAGCAGCAAAGCCATCGCCATCGCTAACGCCAGCATCACCCCCTTTGGCCGTAAATTAAAGGAGCTAGGTCTAGCTAACGATGCCCAGATTCAAGAGATTCAAAAAGCTTTCAAGGGGGAGCGAGACGGCAATGGTAAAGCTCTTGCCCTGATTGTAAAGGAGATTGTCGGCAAGGATATTTCTCCCGATCTTGAGCGAGCTTACAAACGACAGCAACTGTTTGAGCTGAAGATTATTTACGGGATCCCTTCGCTGGATCTCGACTTGGAACCGGTGGAAATTTCGGAAATTACCCCCCTGATCGACTCTGTCTTGTCCCTAGATATCTGTAGCCGCTACAAGTTTCTGCCCATCCGCCAGGAAGACAATCAGGTGTTAGTGGCAATGGTAAACCCGGATAATCTCCAGGCTTTGGATGATATCCAACGGCGTTTCCGCATTCAAGGCTTGAAATTGCAGCGGCGGGTTTTCACCCAGCGGGATTATGATACGTTGATCAACCGCTACATGGATGTGCAGGCGGATGCGCTGGCTCTCAAGGGGATCAATGAGGCTGCTACTCAGCCGCAAGAAGAAGACGTGGTTGTCAACACCGCCGAAATTGACCTGGACAGTATCGAAGATGTTGGCATCGATGAAGCCAGCGAGGGATCCCTGGAACAGCAGGTTAAATCTGCCGACGATGCTCCCATTATCAAATTGGCCAACCAGATTTTAATCAAGGCTCTGCAGGAGGGGGTTTCCGACATTCACATTGAACCTCAGGAGGAGTACCTGCGCGTTCGGTTCCGCAAAGATGGGGTGTTGCGCCAAGCCTTTGAACAGTTCCCCAAAAAGATCGTTCCCGCCCTCACCGCCCGCTTCAAAATCATCTCCAACCTGAACATAGCCGAACGGCGCATGCCCCAGGATGGACGGATTCGCCGCGTCTTCAAAGGCCGCAAAGTAGATTTCCGGGTCAGCACCCTGCCCTCCCGCTACGGCGAGAAGATCGTGATGCGGATCCTGGACAACTCCGCCACGCAGCTGGGCTTGGATAAATTGATCACAGATCCAGAAACCCTGGACAGCTTTAAAGAAATCGTCAAGCGACCCTTTGGCTTGATTTTGGTGACCGGGCCAACCGGATCTGGGAAAACCACCTCTCTCTATTCGGCTCTATCGGAAGTTAATGATCCGGGCATCAACATCAGCACCGCCGAAGACCCGATTGAATACTCGCTGCCGGGGATCACTCAGGTGCAAGTGATCCGTGAAAAGGGTATGGACTTTGCCATGATCCTGAGAGCCTTTCTACGGCAGGATCCCGATGTGATTCTGGTGGGAGAAACCCGCGACCATGAAACCGCCAAAACCGCCATTGAAGCCTCTTTGACCGGCCACTTGGTGTTGACGACTCTGCATACCAACGATGCCCCCGGAGCCATCGCCCGCCTAACGGAAATGGGGATCGAGCCCTTCATGATCTCCAGTTCGTTGTTGGGGGTACTGGCGCAACGCTTGATGCGCCGCGTCTGTAGCGCCTGTCGGATCCCGTACCATCCTACCCCTGAAGAATTGGCCCGCTATGGCCTCACCCTGAGTGGCGATGGCGAACAGCTCACCTTTTACAAAGCCAACAAATTGTCACCCAAAGAAGTGGAGCAACACAAAGCCTCCGGCAAACCTATTTGCGAAAAATGTGGTGGAGTCGGCTATAGAGGCCGAGTTGGTGTTTATGAATTCATGCGCATGAACGACCGCATTGCCGAGTTGATTAACAAAGAAGCGCCCACCGAGGTGATCAAAGAAGCAGCGGTAGAAACCGGCATGAAGACCCTGCTGGCCTACAGCTTAATGCTGGTAAAACAAGGCCATACCACTTTGGAGGAAGTCGACCGGGTCACCCTCACCGACAAGGGTCTAGAGAGCGAGTTAAAAGCCCGCGCCAAAGCTCTCAACACCTGTCGTAACTGTGGGGCCGCGCTGCACATCGACTGGATGGATTGCCCCTACTGTCTAACGCCGAAGTTTTAGGAAATCTGCTGGAGACTTGACGATGCTGAAGTGTCGACTATAACAGTCCTATACGGTTGCCACTTTATCACGCCGCCATTGATTCCCTTTTGATTGCCGGATCCACTCATTTTTGGAGACCCCAACCCTATGCAACTGATGATCGAAGACTTGATGGAAGCAGTCGTCCAGAAGGGCGGTTCCGATATTCACATTTCGGTGGGTCTGCCCCCCTACTTTCGTGTGAATGGTCGCCTAGAGCCCACAGAACATGACCCCCTCTCGGCGGAGGAAGTGCAACGGTTGGTCTTCAGCATGCTCAATAACACTCAGCGTAAGCATCTGGAACAGAACTGGGAGTTGGACTGTTCCTACGGGGTGCGGGGTATTGGTCGTTTTCGGGTCAACGTTTACCGAGATCGCGGTACCTATGCCTGTGCCATGCGTGCCCTAGCCGCTGAGATCCCCCACATCGACAAACTGGGTCTGCCCGATGTGTGCAAGGAGATGGCCCGTTTGCCGCGGGGGTTGGTGTTGGTTACAGGCCCCACCGGATCTGGTAAATCCACTACCCTAGCCTCGATGATCGATATGATCAACCGGGAGCGGGCTGAGCATATCCTCACCATTGAAGATCCGATTGAGTATATCTACACCCCGATTCGCAGCATTGTTCACCAACGGCAGCTGGGGGAAGACACCAAGAGTTTTGCCAATGCTCTGAAAGCCGCGATGCGGGAGGATCCCGACGTTATTTTGATCGGGGAAATGCGGGATCTAGAAACCATTCAGCTGGCCATCACCGCTGCTGAAACCGGCCACCTCTGCTTTGCAACTGTCCACACCAGTTCTGCTGCCCAAACGGTTGACCGCTTGGTGGATGTATTCCCTCCCGAGCAACAGCAACAGATTCGGGTGCAGTTGTCCAACTCCTTACGAGCAGTTTTTACCCAAACTTTGGCTCGCCGCTACAACCCCAAACCGGGCGAACCAGGACGGGTGCTAGTGCAGGAGATCATGATTGTGACTCCTGCTATCGCCAACCTGATTCGGGAAGGGAAAACAGCCCAGATCTACTCCGCTATTCAAACCGGTGGTAAGCAGGGCATGAAAACCCTAGAACGGGATCTGGCTGATCTTTACCTAGAGGGCAAGATCGACTTCGATACCGCCATGTCTAAGACTTCCCGTGCCGAAGAACTACAACGGCTTTTGGGGAATACTGCAGGGGCTCCAGCAGCTGGGGCGGCTGCTCAACAACGACCCGCTGCAGTGGCTGCCCGTCGCTAAGTGATGAGCAAAGGGATCCCTAGGTGAGGGTTGATCACAAATCTCTAGCGAGAGAACCAATTTGTGGCTAAGCTCTAGCTGAGAGAGCACAATGGGTCACAGGTTTAGGTCTGGATATCAAGCCAAGGGATCCAATTCAGTTCCATTGAACGATCTATCAGGGGTGAAGTCATGCCTCGCTTTAAGGTTCGGGGGTTACAAGCCGGTCAACCTGTACGCCGAACAGTGGTGGCCAATAACTTAACCGAGGCCCGCTCACGGCTGCGTCAGGAGGGAATTTTCGCCAAGCCTGAAGATATTCAGGAGGAGAAGCCCCTGTTCTCCTTCGACAAGTCTGCTTTTGATCTGTCCATGATGGGATCCATCGATACCCGTGACAAAGCGGTCTTCTCTCGGCAGTTTGCCGCCCTAATCAACTCCGGTGTATCGATGGTGCGCTCCCTGACGATTATGGAGGAGCAAACTGGCAATCCCAAACTCAAGAAATACTTGAGAACCGTTCGTTCCGATGTGGAAGCGGGGAAAAACCTGTCCGATTCTATTCGCCCTTTCCCGGATGCCTTTGATGGTCTCTACTGCAGCATGGTGCAGGCGGGGGAAGTGGGGGGTGTGCTGGATGAAGTGCTGAATCGGCTGGCCAAGCTGCTAGAAGACATGGATCGGCTGCAGAAGCAAATTAAGTCGGCCATGACCTATCCGGTTGTGGTTACTATCCTGGCCACCTTGATCTTCCTGGGTATGGTGCTGTTTATTCTGCCTACCTTTGAGAGTATTTACAATGATTTGGGTGGAGAATTGCCTGCTTTTACCCAGTTTTTTATCAACATCAGTAAGTTCCTGCGCACCCCCCAATACAGTTTGGGGTTGGTCGGCTTTTTGGTGGCTCTGTTTTTTGCCTACCAACGTTTTTACAGAACCCCGGCAGGTCGGGAAACCATTGATGCTTTGGCTTTGAAGCTACCCATTTTTGGGGATCTCATCCAGAAGTCGGCAGTTGCCCGTTTTTGTCGTACTTTTGGGGCCTTAACTCGCTCGGGGGTGCCGGTGCTTACCTCTTTGGAAATTGTCCGCGATACCTCGGGTAATCAAGTAGTGGCCAACGCCATTGATGGATCCCGGCAGGCCATTTCTGAAGGGGGGCAGATTGCCCCGGCGCTGGACAAAGCGAAAGTGTTCCCGATCATGGCAGTGCAGATGATCAGCGTCGGGGAAGAGACCGGTGAGCTGGATGCCATGTTGATGAAAACGGCCGATTTCTACGAGTTGGAAGTGGAAGAAGCGGTGCGCGCCCTCACCAGTTTGATCGAGCCCCTGATGATTGTGGTTCTGGGGGGTATGGTGGGCTGTATTATCGTCGCCATGTACCTGCCCATGTTCGGGGTGTTTGATCTGGTGAAATAGGCTCAGCCCAAGCGGATTACCCAATTAGGATTCCGATTCTGATCCAGATCTGTAGCTTGTTTTGGGAAGCCCTCTGCTGAAGCAGTATGGGATCAACTGAGGGGAGGGATGCAATGCTGCGGCGATGGTTGGTGGCTCTGGTGGTGTTTCTGGGGCTGGGGCTGGCAGTTTTGCTCTCGGAGCAACCGACGGGCTCCCTGGTGGGGAGTGTGAATCTGCCAGCGGGATCTACTGGCACTGTGCAGGTGATTGCTTCCGGCCCAGTCAACCGCAGCGTTAGCCTGACGGAGGACGGACAGTATCGCTTTGATCGCTTGCCCCTTGGCCAATACCGGCTCACTGTGCAAGGGGGTGGGCTGGAAACTTTGTCCAGTGAGGGGGTAGCCCAAGTGCGAGAGGGGGCAACAGCGCGGATCCCGAACTTACGACCTCGACTTTTACCCCCCAGCCTCACTCTCTACAGCACCAGCCAGGTCTTTACCACTGGAGAGAAAGCCCAACTCCAGATGCGGGCCACCAGCTTACGCTCGGTACAGCTCCATCTCTATCGCTTTTCTCTGCGGGATGTGCAGGGATCCCCACTCTTGAGGGATTTGGCCAATTCGGGGTATGGATCCCTTAACCCTGCGCTTCAGCCGCTTGTGCGGCAAGAACACCTGCGCACTTGGCAGCAACCTTTGCGACAGGAACCGGAAGGTTGGACTACCCAAACCTTGGATTTGGGCCTCCTCCCCCCCGGCGCTTATTGGGTGGAAGCCGAGGGACTGGAGAGCCCTGATGCCTCAAGTCCATTGCCTCGTTCTGACCATTGGTTTTGGGTCAGTGATTTGGGTCTGATCCAAAAGCAAACCTCCACCGAGCTGGTGGTGCAAGCGGTGCATTTGCGGGAGTTACGGCCTCTGGCCGGGATCCAAATGCGGGTCATTCCCTGGGAGGGGGATGCCTTGACGGGCACCACCGATGCCGAGGGGCTGGCCAGGTTCACCTTGCCCTCAGAAGATAACCCTTCGGTCATAATCTACGCCCAGGGATCCGACCCTACCCTGCAATCGTTGTCCATCAGTTATGCCTATGGCTGGAACCCGGGTGAGAGTCTCTACGCCTACACCGACCGCCCCCTATACCGACCTGGCCAAACGGTCTATTTTCGGGCCATAGTTCGGGATCAAACCACACTCACCCCTCCCCCGGTCGGCAGCCAGGTCACCCTTTCCATTACTGCCCCCAATGGGGATCCCCTTAGTGAGCAAACCTTGACCACCAATGCCTTTGGTAGCGTTCACGGGGAGTTTACTTTACCAGAGGAAGCTCCGTTGGGCAGCTATGGTCTGGATTGGCAGATTTTGGAGGGTACCAGCCGCGAATACACCTCTTTCCAGGTGGAAGCCTACCGCAAGCCGGAATTTGAGGTGACGGTTTCCCCCTCCCGAGTTTGGTTGCTGCGAGGGGGATCCCTGACGGTGCAGGTGGAGTCCCAATATCTGTTTGGCGGGCCTGTGGCCGATGCTCAGCTGCACTACCGCGTCTTTAGCAGTCCTGATTGGAGCCTGCGCTACGCCTTATTACCCCGCTCTGAGGCGGAAGACTTTTTTGCCAGCGACATTGGAGCGGATGAGGGGTATTACGGCGGCTACGGTCGACTGGTGGCGGAAGGGGAGGGCTTTACCGATGCTCATGGCCGAGCTGAGTTTCCCCTCAACCGCCTTTTACAGGATCTGAACTGGGAAGAGGACAGCTATTGGGGCAGCCAGGAGGTGCAGCAGTTGCGCATCGAGGTGGAAGTGACGGATATTAGCCGTCGGGTTGTCACGGGATCCGCTCGCGCCTGGGTCACCGCTGCCCCATTTGCCCTCTTTGCAGAAGC
>JAUQVI010000131.1:0-9309 GCA_039794885.1 Thermostichus sp. DG02_5_bins_236 | reverse complement strand
AATAACATCGGCAACAGAGCTGCTGGAGCTGACCAGAAGAGGCTTCAATTCTAAGAATTGAGCTAGGGATGGGGGTACTCCTGAAGTCTGAGCCCTAGACATAGAATTTGACCGATGCAATTGCAAGAAAATCTTGCTCGATGAAACGGATAATAAGCATACATATCAATCAATAAATAATAAATTATCACAGATCCCTACAGGCTATACTCGCATTCTCACGAGGTGGCGTTGTGTATGTGCTGGCCAGAGTGCTGTATTTTCACGGGTAAGGGATCCACTCTAATCTGCAGGAGTGAGCCGCATTGGCCACCCAGGACAAACCTGGCGAACTCTATGCTGCCGGTCTTTACCCCAACCACAGCCAGCCGACAGAAGGCTTGCCCGTAACGGTTTTTGGCCGGCCTACACCTCCTCGAGCCTCAAGATGGGATCCCAGGGCAGGCAGGTCGCGGTTTCTAGGTGCAACATCTAAAGCCCGCCAACCTTGGTGGGTGTGAATCACTGCTGGGGATCCCTGTTTTCGCTACTGTTCATCCCTTACCTCTCCAATTCGTGGGATCAAAACCTCAAAAGAGCCCTGAAGTATGGAATCGAGCCCGACAAGCTACCAGGCTGCTTACCCTGCGTTGCTTTTGCCAGGTCAGCTAACTTAGCTTTTTCTGATCAGATCTGGTATCCTGAGTCACTATCCTCGCCGGGTCTGGATCAGTTGGGCAATGATGCTGATGGCAATTTCGGCGGGGGTTTCGGCGTGAATCTCTAGGCCAATCGGAGCGTAAAGGGGGGCAAAGGCAGTTGCCGGGATCCCTTCCTGGGCCAAGGTTTGCAGTACGGTTTTTACCCGTTGGCGGCTGCCGATCATGCCTAAGTAACGGTAAGAAAGCTTAGCCTGGTAGATAGCTCGCAAAATTTGACAATCCAGGCTGTAGCCGCGGGTCAGCAGGGCTAGGTAGAGTTCTGAGAGGCAGCTGAGATCTGGGATCAGCTCTGCAAAGGGCTGCTGGAAAAGCCGTTCGGCAGTGGGAAAGCGATCTGGGGTTACATAGTCGGGCCGGTCATCCTGAACCCAGATGCGAAACCCCGCCCAATGGGCGATTTGGGCCAAGGGCATCCCACAGTGGCCGGCTCCCACCACCAGCAGGGTTGGAGAAGGAGTGAGGGGTTCCACCAGGGAGCCGCAGAGGAGCTGAGGGCTGGAAACTGCCGGGAACTCTGTGCTCAGGTAGGGAAATCCATCGAGGGGGGTGACCAGTTGCAGGCCGGATCCTTCTGCTAGAGCCTGCCGAATCTGGGTAACCAGGGCTTGGGCTGTGGATCCCTGCCACCGCTGCAACCAGATGCCCATCCGCCCGCCACACACCCCTAGCGGAGAGCCGGTGAGATCAATAGGCACCTCCCGCCCGCCCGGCTCGGTTGCCTGTAAGAGGGTCTCGGCCTCGGCAATCACCTTGGCTTCCGCAGCCCCACCGCCAATGGTGCCCAACAAGCGGCCATCGCATCCCAGCGCCAGTTTTGCTCCCACCTGCCGCGGCACGGATCCCTGGGTGCGGATTACAGTAGCAACCACAACCGGCCCAAGGGCAAGCATCTGGGCCAGGTGTTGATAAAAGCTCTCTTCCATGCTGGCCTCCTCAAGCAAACCCTTCCAGAATGGCCTGATGGGCCGCTACCCGAAAAGCCTGAAACCCATGATCTGCCCGACCGTGATAGACGGCATTGGTAAGTAACGCCACCACCAGCTGCCGCTGTGGATCGATCCACAAGGAGGTGCCGGTAAAGCCGGTATGGCCAAAGGTACCAGGGCTAAAGGGGAAGCTACTGGCCAAGGGATCCCTAGCGCGCAAGGCAAACCCTAAGCCCCGCCCCCCCATCTGCTCACGGGTCATTTCGGCCACGGTTTCCGGCTGCAGCAGGGATCCCTGGAGGAAACTTTCCCCAAAGGCGGCCACCTCCTCAGCCGTGGCAAACAGCCCGGCATGCCCGGCAATCCCCCCCAGGCGAGCCGCATTCTCATCGTGTACCTCTCCAATCAGGCGGCGCCGGCGCCAAAGGCACCACTCCGTCGGCGCACAAGGGGGCAGAAGGGTGGGGTGGGAGAAGGGATCCCCTGGGTAAAACTGGGTGTTGCGCAACTGCAGAGGGTGCAACACTTGCTCTTGCACAATGAGATCCAGACTTTTTCCCAGCAGGCGTTCTAAGCCCAGCCCCAAGAGGATAAAGCCGATATCGCTATAAACCACGCGGGAGCCAGGCCGGTAGGAAAAAAAGGTGTGCAAAGCCATCTGTCGGGCCGAGGCAGCATCCGCTTCCCGAAACAGGGGCCGCCAGGCCGGTAAGCCGCTGCTGTGGCTGAGCAGCTGCCGCAGGGTTACCTGTTCTGCAGCAACCAGACTGCCCCTTTCCGGTTCCAAGGCAATCCATTGCCCCGGCTGCAAGGGATCCTCATAAGGGCAAAGGGGGCGGGATCCCTGCAGCTCCGGCAAAAGGGTGCTGACCGGTTGATCCAGGTGCGCCACTCCCGCTTCCACCAGGGTCATGCAGGCGGTGGCAGTATAGAGCTTGGTCAGGGAGGCCAGATCAAAATAGGTGTCTGACTGTACAGGTTGTTGGTTGGCTGCTACCTCCAGATAGCCAAAGGCACGGGCAAATAGAGATTCTCCCCCTTGCCGAATCGCCACTTGCGCTGCCGGAAAAAGTCTCGGTATTGCAGCATCGATCACGGTTTCTAAAGGTGTGGGATCCCAGTGCACCGGCTTTCATCTCCCGTTTGTATCTGGTTTGTTTCTAGCTTGCGGGTCTTGTAACAGCGCTTACAAAAGCCTGTGGATTCCCTAGCTAGGATGCCACCACGAAATGGGTTTGGCCGCGAGAGGATCCCCGGTGCGCATTGAGCTGTTGCAAACTTTTTTGAAAGTGGTGGAAACGGGCAGTTTTTTGGCTACTGCCCGCGTCAGTGGCTTAACCCAATCGGCCATTAGCCGCCAAATCCGAGCCCTGGAGGAGGAGGTAGGCACCCTGTTGTTGCATCGCAAGAGTCCGGTGGTACTGACGGTGGCCGGGGAGCGATTGTTGCCCCATGCTCGCCGCATCTGCCAAGAGTGGCAACGGGCCCAGGAGAGCATTTCCGAATGGTTGCAGGGCAAACAAACAGAATTGTGCATTGCCGGGATCCATTCTCTGATTGCCCATCAACTGCCCCCTGTGCTGCAACAGTTTTGTTGGGAGTACCCAGATGTGCAGTTGCGGGTAACCGCCTTGGGCAGTGACCGCGCCTTGAAAGTGTTGAAAGATGGCCTGGTGGATTTGGCCTTGGTCATGGATAATCCCCTCCTAACCCGCAGTGCAGATTTGGTGGTGGAGCCGCTTTATTCTGAGCCGATTCAGGTGTTGATGACCGCCACTCACCCCCTCAGCCACTATGAACGGATCCCTTGGAGAGTCCTGGCCGAGTACCCACAGGCCGTGTTTAAGGATGGCTACGCCATGCGCTCCTTGGTGGGATCCCATTTGGCCACCCAGGGGTTAACCCTGAAAGCAGCCTTGGAGCTGAATACCCTGGATGCCTTTCGCGGTGTGGTGCGGCAGGGCCAGTTGATTGCCCTCTTGCCCCAATCGGCCCTGGTGGATTGCTACGCCGATCCCGATTTGCAGGTCAGACCCACAGAAGCCCCCCTGTTGGAGCGGCAAGTGGTGATGGTCACCACCACCGACCGCTACCGGATCCCACCAATTCAACGTTTTTTGCAATTGGCAGCCCAGTTGCTGGTACCGATGATGACCGGCGCAAATCTACCCCCTCTATCCGTTAAGCTGTTGCAGACTTTGTAACGGTCACCGTCGCTATGAGCCATGAATTCCGGGAACTGTTAAAAAAAATTGGCAGTGGCACTCATACCCACCAAGATCTCACCCGCGCTGAGGCCGCCACCGCAACCCGGTTGATCCTGACAGGAGAAGCCACAGCGGCGCAGATTGGTGCCTTTTTAATTGCCCATCGCATCAAACGCCCCACAGCAGAAGAACTGGCGGGCATGCTGGATGCCTATGAGGAATACGGGCCACTCCTACGGAAACGGGATCTACCAGGCCCGTTGATCATTTTTGGCCATCCCTATGATGGGCGTTCTCGCACCGCCCCAGTGGCGGTTTTGGTGGCGTTATTGCTGGCCGCAGCAGGCTCGGCAGTCTTGTTGCACGGCTCAGGGCTGTGTCCCACTAAGTATGGCCTACCCTTGGAGGCCATCTGGCGGGGGCTAGAAGTGGACTGGCGGGGCTTGTCTTTGGATCGTATCGGCCAGCTGCTGGAACAAACGGGGTTGGGGCTTCTCTACTTGCCCGACTGCTTTCCCCAAGCGCAAGCTCTGATGACTTACCGGGATCAAATTGGCAAGCGCCCCCCCTTGGCTACCCTGGAGCTGGTTTGGTCTCCCTACAAGGGCCCGTTTCACCTGATTGCCGGCTATGTGCATCCCCCCACCGAAGCGACCATGATCCAGCTTTTTGCCCTGCGTGGGATCCCTGCTTTTACCACGGTTAAAGGGCTGGAGGGCAGTTGTGACCTGCCGCGGGATCGGGCGGCTATCCTCAACCACAGTGGGGAAAGGTTACTCTTAAAAGCCCGTGATTACGGCCTGGCCGGCCCGGAAATACCCCTGGGTAGCTTAGAGGATCTGCTCCGGCAGATGCGGCAGGTCTTGGCGGGCGAGCCCTGTGCCCTCACTCCGGCAGCCTTGTGGAATGGGGGGAGCTACCTCTGGCTTCTGGGCCATGCCCAATCCTTAGAAGACGGGATCCAACTGGCACAGGATCTGCTCCACTCTGGGCAGGTGATGGAGAAATGGCGGCAATTGACTCACTTGGCCCAACCTTCCTACCTCTAGCGGCCTAAAGGGATCCCCGTTTGGGCAGGTGCACCTCCCTGCCAAAGCCGCCAAGTTCAAAGAACACAAGCTCAAGAAAATCAAGAAAAAAGGCCCTCCCTGGGAGAGCCAATGATTCAACCGGATTCTGAACAAGAATCAGAGGGCTTTAGGGCAGCAACTCTTCCACCGCCTCTTCCTTAGTGTTGGTGCGACGAGCTGGAGTGCTGCGATCAAAGGTGAGGTGAATCTCCCGGTTTTGTTCGCCATCCGCAGCTACGGCAAAGATGGGGAAGTCGATATTGCCATCCGGGAAAGCCATGTGGAAGCGGAAAGTACCGTCTGGGTTCAGTTGGATTTGCCGCCCACCAATGGTTACCGTCGCATCCGGTTCAGTAGCACCGTAAACGATCAGCTCTGCATCCGCCACCAACCAGAACTTGCGGGAGCGCTGCGGCATCACCTCAGAAGCCCCAGAGAACAGACCCAAGCCGGAGCCGGAGGCCATCCAGGGAGCAGTAGGCACCTCTGACATCGACATCATGCCCACCCCAGACGGAATGACAAACGAGCTGAGGGTTTCTTCCGGCAGCATCTGGCGGCTACCCATCTGATGGCTACCAAACAGGGATCCGGCCACCCGCATCGATTCAAAGCCGCCCACCATCTCAAAGAAGCGATCGCTGAGTGCTCCTTGCTGAGGCTCATTGCCTTTATAGGCCACAACACCCAAGCCGGCCGCACTGCGCTTGTAGGGTTCATTGAGTTGATACAGGGTGCGACCTTGCAGGGCCATATCGAAGGGCACCGTCAGGAATTGCTCCTCAAACCAGTCGGAGGGATAAACCGGGGGCACCGCCACAGCAGCAGAGCGGGCTAACACTAACCAACGGCCATCTCCAGCTCGGTAACCAATTTCAACAATGTAGGAACGATCACTCACTGGGATCGGCAGGTACCATTCCCGCGCCAACTCATCACAGGGATATTCCTGCATACTGTGGGCAGGTTGGTAGTTGAAATCAATGTCCGTGACATCGTAAAGCCGCAAAGCCAACTGCTGGCCCCCTTCACGGCGCTTGCTTTCTTTAGCATCGTTGGGAACATCCCAGTAGGTATAAGCCCACTGGGGATCCCGCGGCAGCAGCACAATGCGGCTCTCACCATAGCCACCGGGTAAATCTCCTAGGGCTTGGTCTACATCTGCTAGGTGCAACTTCGTATCGGTTTGACTATTAAATTTTGCTCCACTCACAGGTTCCTGCCCTCTAGGCTCTGGCATCGCATCGGTGGGACGACCACTCCGAACAGCCTGTGCCTCCCGGATGGCGAGCACCAGCTGATCTTTGGTCATGCGGCTGTACTTGGGAATTTCGTACCGGGCTGCTTCTTCTCGCAACTGCCGGATGGTCATTTCCTCTAATGGGATCCGCTCTTGTGGCATGGTCGGGGTCTCCTGTCCTCAACAAATCGGGCGTTGTGCGAACATTCAAGCTTCTACAGGGAAAGGCTGATACCACCTTGAGCCAAGTATGGCCTCCGGCTCACTGACGTGTATGGCCTACTTTTTTCGCTCTCCAGCCGCTGATAACCGCCAGTTGGGGATCAACGGGGATCAAAGAAATAATAAACTCATGTTTACGTATTTCGGCCTGAGGGTCAAGAGCTTGGGGATCACTCGGGATCAAATCGGGTTTTGTCTCGGCAAAAGGTCAATCTGATGCAAGGATTGAGGATCCACGGCTGCATCTCTCGGAGGGTTGGATTGCGCTGGATCCCCTGCCAGATAAGCGTTGGGTCAGTAGGATGGGGGAGGGTGAGTGGCAAAGGAGGTGCTCTGATGCAGGGATGGAATCGGCAAATAGCCGTTAACATTGGCCGGGTTTTGTCAGTGAGTTTGGCGTTGGGTTTCGTTGGCGCAACAGGGAATGGCCTCTGGTCTACTGACAGGAACGGACGTGCTCATGCGCAAGCCTTGTTTCCCAGTACTGCCCCCACACCCCGAGTTATTTACCGTCTGCAAGGGGGATCCCTGCCAGCCTCTTCGCCAGCAGCGGAGCCTGTTGTTGAGCAACCGATTCAGGATCCCGTGCCACTGACCCGATCAGAAGCAGCCCCTTGGCGTGTGGTGGGATCTGACGAAGTGGTGGATCCCGTCGAGCCTCTGGATACTGAGCTGGCGGAGGGCCCTGTCTTTAATTTGGATTTATTACAACAATTTGGCACCAGCCCTGGGGGCAGTGGTTCGGGATCCCGGCAGGGAGAGGTGATTGGCCCCGGTACCGGTCAGAGTGGTGTGCGCGGCTCAAGTCCAGGTTCGGGAGTTGGCTCCGGCCAAGGGCCGGGTACAGGATTAGAAGCGGGGGCCCAACAGCGGGGGCCACAGACCACAGGGCTGATTGTGGATGCCCGTGGCCTAGACTTCCTCCCGAGCCAGTCGATGCGCCTATTCGACCCCGATGGCAACCAGGTCTATACCCCCCTTAATCTCAGCCAAGACCTGAATGCAGCCTTTGTGGGCAGCGAGGGCACAGCTGCCTACGCCACCTCCGAAGAGCAAGCCCGCTCGCTGGTCAATCGCATTGGGGAGCGCCCCCATCGCATTCGCGCCATTCGTACCCTTGGCTATGACTTGGTGATCACGGCTGAAGATGCCTTTAGCCTGCGGCAAATGAACGCAGCAGATGGCTTCCTCGATGCCTTTGCGGTGGTGGTGATTTGGGATGCCAATCAGGCCCGCCTGCCTTGAGGATATGGGATCCCTTAAGAACAGGAACAAGCGGAAGGGCGGATGATGTTAGCCTAACTGCTGTCCTTACCCTCCTGATGCTTTCCCCATGCAACGGTTCGCCGATCAGCCTTTGCGAGAACGTCCTCATATCGCTGTGTTTTCCTCCACCAAAGTGGGGAACTTCGTCGTCACGATTCCGTTGCTGCGGGGCCTCAAGGAGAAATACCCTGGCTGTGTGTTGGATTTTTTTGGCAGCGAAATCACCCACGACTTTGAAGTTCACTGCCCCTACATCGACTTTAGTTTCCCGCTCTACAGTCGCCGCCCCGATTACCTGGAGGCCCTGACCACAGCCGTTCGGGAACGAGTGGCCGGGGCGGGATCCTATGATTTAGCGGTGAATTGCGATGAATTTAGCGAATTGAACCTGGTAGCGGTGACAGCGCTCCGACCCCAGTACATTGCGGGCGCAGGTCTAACCTTGGACTTCCGGCGCAAACTGGAAGCGGGATCCGACCCTGTGCAACGGATGCTTCAGGAGGACAACTGGAATAGCCCCGAGTTTTTGCACCGCTACCGGGATCTGCTCACCAGCAACTACATTGCTGAGATTTTTTGTCGCCTGGCCTATGTCAAGACCGACTTCTTTCACTTGGAGTTGCCCAGTCGGGATCCCGACTTTGCTGTGCCAGATGTCTTGGTTCACATCACCACCACCCGCAGTGCCAAAATGTGGCGTTTGGATTACTGGAAACAGGTGATCGAGTGGTGTGAGGGGCAAGGGTTACAGGTGGGTTTAATTGGCAGTGCCCCGGATGTGCAACGCGCGCTCTATCATGCGGGCAGTAGCGAGGATGATCTGTTGACCCAGACCAGGATGATCGACCTGCGGGGCAAAACCTCCCTAATTGAGCTGGCGGGGGCACTGAAACAAGCCAAAGTGTGCATTTCTGTAGATGCTGGCCCGATGCACATCGCAGCGGCGGTGGGTTGTCCGACCATTGCTTTGTTTGGCAACGATGCGGATGGGGACGGGGCTAGCCCAGTCCAGCTGTGGGCACCTCGCATGGCACATGTTTATGTTACCCAAACTACCTATAAATGCCGGATCTGCCTGGAGAACAAATTTAAGAACGAAGGCTGTCTGGTAGAAGGGCACCCCTGTATGGCCCATCTCGCCCCCGAAACCGTGATCCGCTACTTACAAGAGATCCTGTAAAAATCCTGAACTCAGTATCTTTTGTATCTGTTTTTTGCGGAGGAACACAGTCCGGCCCGACAGGGATCCCTTTAGGCTAGTTATTTAGCGTTTAAAGCATTTGGGTGTGAGCTGTGATGTTCGGAACGTGGTATCGCCGTCAGATGGGCCGCTTTGAAGAACTGGGCCAGGTAGAGACTTGGCAAGGAGTTGCCCTGATGTTGCTGGCCACTGGCTGTTTTGCCTCTTTGGGAGCGATTATCCGGCTCAACTCTCCTGCTATTCATCCTTTTCAAATTGTCTTTTTGCGTAATCTGTTTGGGTTTCTCACCCTTTCGCCCTTAGTACTCCAGGCCGGGATCCAGTCTTTACGTACCGCCAAGGTCGATCTTTACAGTGATGCAAGCAAAGCCCACGTCTTTCAAGCGTGGGATGTAGCGCCCTGCGGCTTTAGCCGCAGTTTCTGGTAAAATTGTATTAGTGGCTAGGGTAATCAACCACTTAAAAAACCCAGTCGC